>NZ_CP058364.1:682500-992500 GCF_013391805.1 Galbibacter sp. BG1
GCTTTTCAAGGCAACCAACATGACAATCGAGAGAACGTAAAACAAATTGTTCGCCTGCGTCAACAAAGAGCCGAGTTGTTGGGTTACCAAACCCATGCCCATTTTATTCTTGAAGAGCGTATGGCCAAAACCCCCGAAAAAGTAAATACTTTCTTGGAAGAATTGCTGGAAAAGGCAAAGCCAGCAGCTGTAAGGGAATTTCAACAACTGGAAAGTTTTGCCAAGAAAGAGGATAATCTCGAAAAATTACAAAAATGGGACAGTGCGTTCTATACAGAAAAATTAAAACAAAAACTGTTTAATCTCGATGACGAAAAACTAAAGCCATATTTTAAACTGGAAAATGTTATCGATGGGGTTTTTACGATCGCCAAAAGGTTATATGGATTACAGTTTGAAGAAACCAAGGAAATCGACACCTACCACAAAGATGTTAAAACGTATAAGGTCTTAGATGAAGCCAATGAGCTTACTGCCATATTTTACGCAGATTTTCATCCCCGTCCTGGGAAAAGAAATGGGGCTTGGATGACTGTCTACAAACCCCAGTATGTAAAAAACAGTGAAAATTCGCGTCCGCATATTTCCATAGTTTGCAATTTTACAAAACCTACAGCCTCGAAACCTTCGTTGCTAACCTTTAACGAGGTAACCACTCTGTTTCATGAATTTGGTCATGCGCTGCATGGAATGCTTGCCAATACCACTTACCCAAGTTTAAGCGGTACCAGTGTGTATTGGGATTTTGTGGAATTGCCCAGCCAAGTTTTAGAAAATTGGTGTTATGAAAAAGAGGCTCTCGAGCTTTTTGCAAAACACTACGAAACCAACGAGGTAATCCCAATGGAGTATGTCGAGAAGATAATAGAATCGGCTACTTTTATGGAAGGGATGCAAACCCTACGCCAATTAAGTTTTGGTATGTTAGATATGAGCTGGCATGGAGTAGACCCAACGTATATTGAAGATGTGAAAGCTCACGAAGATGAAGTTTTTGAGGCAACCAGCCTATACCCGGAAACACCGGAAACTTGTATGAGTACAGCTTTCTCCCATATTTTTCAAGGAGGATATTCTGCTGGTTATTACAGTTATAAATGGGCAGAAGTACTCGATGCAGATGCTTTTGAGTTTTTTAAGGAACAAGGTATTTTTAGCAAAGAAGTGGCTACAAAATTCAAAGACAACATCCTGACGCAAGGCGGAACCGAGAACCCTATGGAGCTGTACAAAAGATTTAGAGGTAAAGAACCACAGCCCGACGCGTTACTTAGAAGGGCCGGACTTATAGAAAAGAAATAAAAAATGAAATTACAAACACAAATCCCATTAAAATCGCAACCAAATTCCATCAAATACGAGTCGGATGTTTTTTTAATGGGATCTTGTTTTGTAGAAAACATTGGCGAAAAGCTCCATTTTTATAAGTTTAAGGCTGAAGTAAATCCATTTGGAATTATATTTCACCCTCAAGCCATTGAAACCTTGTTACAACGAGTGATCTCAGAAAAGGCATATACCGAGAAAGATATTTTTTTTTGGAACGAACGCTGGCATTGTTTTGAAGTACATTCTAACTTAAGCAATGTTTCTAAAGAAGAAATACTAAAAAACCTCAACCAAACTTTAAAAAACACCAAACGTTGCGTCATTAATTCATCTCACTTAATTTTCACCTTGGGAACAGCTTGGGGCTATGAATTAAAAGAAACTGGCCATTGGGTCGCCAATTGCCATAAAGTACCCCAAAAAGCCTTTCAAAAGAAAATAGCCAGTGTTCCAAGCATAGAGAAATCCATCAACCAAATGCTGGAGCTAACAAAAAAGTTAAATCCAGACGCCACGGTAATTTTCACCGTTTCCCCAGTCCGCCATATTAAAGATGGTTTTGTGGAAAACCAACGCAGCAAAGCACATTTAATTTCAGCCGTTCAAAATGTTCTTGAGAAAGAGAAAGAACTAAATGCCCATTATTTCCCTTCCTACGAACTTATGATGGATGAGTTGCGGGATTATCGGTTTTATGCGGAAGACATGATTCACCCCAACAAAACAGCCGTAACATATATCTGGGAGAAATTTAAAGAGGTCTGGATTTCCCATACTACGGAAGAAACTATGAAAACTGTTGAGCAAGTACAACAGGGAATGGCGCATCGCCCCTTTAATGCTGAAAGTAACGATTACAAAAAATTTCAAGAAAAGCTTCAGCAGAAAATTACGTATCTTTCAGAAAAACACCCACACATAAAATTCTAGCATGCGAAAGATTCTGTTCGGGATTATTATTACCCTTCTAATTTTATGGACGTATCAGCTTTACAAAAGACATCAAGAGCGATCGGCTTATCTTGAGGCAAATACCGCACTTATTCAGCAAGAGGTAAAAAACGTACGAAAACTTATTGTCACCGAAGGTCATTTTTCTCAGGTATTTAATTATCAGCAGTCCGAAAAAATTTTAGCAAACCTGCTTACCACCGAAAAAAAAGCCCTTGTTGTTGTAAATGCCGACGTTACGGTAGCTTACGATTTGAGTAAGGTTGATTTTGAAATTGACAAGGATAATCAAACCCTGTACATCACCGGAATCCCAGAGCCTGAAATAAAAATTTTCCCAGATTTAAAATATTACGATATTTCGAGTGATTATTTGAATCCTTTTAACGAGAAAGACTTCAATAAAATTAAGGATCAAGTCAACGCTGCGATTCAAAAGAAAATCAATAATTCTGGCCTAAAGGAAAATGCTCAAAACCGCTTGATAACAGAATTATCGCAGTTCTATGTTCTAACAAATTCTATGAATTGGAAGTTGGTGTACAACAATGAGGTTATTGAAAATAAAGAGGATTGGGAACGTTTTAATTATTCTTTTACTGAAAACTAAACTGGCAAAACTACTTTCTATATCATGTTGGAAGCCTTCCTGATCAAAGCCACTTTGATTTTTATTGAGAATGACGGCCCCAAACAAAATTATTTGCCTATTCTAGACTTAATCCACAGCAAAAATTGATTTTTAAAATCGCTTGGATCCCACTTTTGGTTTTTTGCAACGTTATCTATTTTTTCTACCACGGCACTGCGCTGTGTTTTTTGGTAATGAATAATTATTTTACCATCGGTGTTGGTACTCCAATAGGTTTCCTTGTGCAAAATTTCCCCTTGCTGCCCTATTTTTATAATTCGGGCGCTGTAGTTATTATTACCGGTACTGGAAGTATAAATTACAGACCTGTTATCTCTATCCAAAATCAAATGCGGAGCTAACGATGGCCCCGTGAACGCATCATTCTTTACAAAGGTTTTGCTCGTGGGATTAAAAACATAAGCGGCATAGGTTGCATTCCTATTTAAATCGTATCCTTCTGGAAAAGGCAAATCGGTATACCCATCGAAGTTAATATCGAAATCGGTAACTGTATATTCCTGTTCAGACAAATCGCCTATATTGTAAGGTTTTTTAATTGGGGACAATGGCGCTTCAAAAACAAAACTACTGTCGGCCACTTTTATGAGGTCACGTTTAGAAACCGAAACTTCTACTTCAGTTGGATTGGCATTGGTTTTTCGAGTATACCTTACGGAATATCTCCATAGAACATCCAATTTATTAATTTCAAAAGGCTTACTATAAACAAAAAAAGTACTATCTATAAGTTCTGGGTAGTACTGTGGATACTTTTTTTCAAATGTAAAAGTATCTACCGCCGCTGTTTTGAACATAAATTTCTTAGTATACCTGAACTGTTTAACCACAGAATCGGTTTTATAGGCCACTACGTGTTTCGAATTTTTAGTCTGAGTTTCTGAAATCTCTATGGCCTTGAAGATAGAATCGTTTACAAAAGCACTTTTAAATTTCGATTTCTTTCCTAGGTTCTCACTATATCCACTTAAGGTAATATTAGTTAAAACCTTTACAGAATCCCTCATTATTAACTTTTCCAATACTTTTGTACTGTCCACAAAATAAAATGTATTAAGGGCGGTGGCATCCTGCAGATCCAACAAGCCATTCGATTGGTAAACTTTCGCTCCGCTGGCCAATGCACTCAATACAGAATCGTTGGTAATAAGGCGATCTTTACGAATGGTAAAAAATTTATCCCGGTCTTCTATGGCATACTCAAACTTTTTCTGCGGAAGCAAATCGAAGTAAAAATTGGCAGTGCGTATAGCTTTTCTAATGGCTACTGGAGATTTATTAAAATCGATGTCGTAAGCATGAAAACTGTTATTGGAGGCATCGTGTGTATAGATTTTATAGCGATTTTTTCCCGTGATATCGATTCTAAAAACGCTTCCACCAATTCTGGAAGTAATGGTTTTGTTGTTTTTTACAATCGCTGTTTGCTTAAATTCTTTTAATCTGCCAAGTTGCTTTTCCTTACCATATAAATTTAATGCTACAAATCCGGAATCAAGAGGCCTTTTAATTTTCGCCTTATAGTATACGGAATCTTCTGTGGAAAGTTCTTTATTCTTAGCCCTAAGAATATCCTTTATAAGGGCTTCATCGGTTACAACTCTTTCTTTTTTTTGCTGAAGTTTAAGCGAATCGCTGGCTGTAGTTAAGGTAGTGGTTTTATCACTATCGTTTTTACAGGCCAGGTTAACCAAAATGAAAACTAAAATGAGGCTATATTTTTTCAAATCTCTTGATAATTGAATTCGGCTAAAAATATAAAATCTTTTTACAGCATCACAGCTAATTGATTTTTAGTTAACGCGCAAACCAATAAATGCGCCAGTATAAACCCAATTAGGGGTTTCATTTCAACATTTTACAGTCGTCCAGCCGGGGATTCTTTCTCCCCTGTTTTATTTCACCAGTGCGTTATCCACCAATTCGATTCCATCATCAATTAAGTGCCCCACTTTAGGGCGATTTCTTTTTACGGCCTCCAAATGTCCCAAAATTTCTTCCGCAAAATTGTTATCACCATTATTTTTTGCCAACTCATAAAGTTCTACAGAAAGCAACCAATCGTTAGGATAATTCTCCTGAAGCTGCTCGAAAACCTTGTGCCGCGAGATGGTTGTATTTTTACCTTCCCGGTATTCGCGAACCTGTAGGTAAAGCGACTCCAATTTTAAGGTATCTTCATTCTTTTTAGCTTTAACCGTTTTTTCGGAAGGTGTATGTGTTATCAAATCGAAACTATTTACATCTGCCGGACCACTATATGCTGAAATCACCTCTTTACCCACCGCCAAATGATAGGTCCCCCATTCTGGCTCGAAAAGAAGAGTGTCGTTATGCTTTACGGTGCAATTGGTGAATGTGATTAAAATAATTTTCCCCATTAAATTTCGGGTTCCCGTTACAATAGTTCCAGAAACGGTAATACCTCCTTCAAACTCTAAGGTTACTTCATGATCTTCATAAATATGGTACGCTTTAAGATCCCTCGGACTCATATCTTCAATAGCGAGATTAATGCCCTTTAATTTCCCAATCGGACTCCCAAAACCTTGTGGATGCTGTTTAGTTCCATGCCCTACCAATTCTTTATCCCGGTAGGCAAGTGCTGTTTTCCCTTCGGTCTGGAAATAAATTACTTCTCCTTCGTTTTCCAAAACTTTCGAGAAAACTCCAGAAATCTGGATCCCTGTGCTCAATTCAATAGTACCGAGAGCAGTAGAATTTATAAGTTTTTTTACGCCGCTCAATCCGCCTCTACGGAGGGCCATTTTGTTGGCAAATTCCTCTAAGATTAAACTAAGATGTGCAAAATCGGGTGTAACGTACAATTGAGGTTGCGGCTTTGTAATATCGAAATCCTGAAAAGTAGCCTCTATGGTATAGGGAAGTTTTTTCACCTCATCGGTCATACACCATTTACTCTCACCTATAGACGAAAGTAGGCCAGCTCCATATATTTTGGGATTCTCCACCGTACCGATCAAGCCATATTCTACGGTCCACCAATGTAAATTTCTAATTAACGACATTTCACTGGGCTCCCCCATATTTTGTTGCAGGTCTTCTACTTTTTTCTCTGCCTTTTCTATGTCTTCTACTGAAGTTCCTTCCGCCTCTTTAATGATGGAGAGGTGACGAATGGCTTCATACATTTCGTAATCTTTGGCACTGGAAATAGCCTTGCAACCAATCTCCCCGAACCTTCGCAGGTACTCTGCATATTCTGGATTTGCAATTATGGGAGCATGGCCGGCCCCCTCGTGAATAATATCGGGAGCTGGGGTGTATTCTATATTTTCCAGTTGTCGAATGTCTGATGCAATCACCAAAACATTGTAGGCTTGAAATTCCATAAAAGCATTTGGAGGGATAAAACCATCAACCGCAACGGCGGCCCAACCAATATCCTTTAAAATACGGTTCATTCCATACATACTCGGAATATGGTCTATGGAAATGCCAGTTTTCTTTAAACCATCTGTATACGATTTGTGCGCAACCTGACTGAGGTAATCTACATTTTTGCGCATTACATATCTCCATACCGCTTGGTTAATGGGGGTATAATCCTCATAATCTTGCGGTTTGATAAACTGTTTTAAATGTTTAGGCAATCGATCTAATAATGGATTGCTTTTATATCCTTTTTCCATAGATTTCTGTTTCCATTAATAAAAACATTCATAGTATAGCTGCGCCTCTAATTGCATCACTTCGATTTCTTTTGGCGATTGTGACTTTTTTAATTCGCGTATTTATCACAATTTATACTCGTTCACCAATATTTGAGAGCATCTTAACGACTCTCAGAATTCGTTGGCACTAGCTTCCCAACAATTGGCTCAAAGCGTAAGCAATAAATTACTACCGTTTTTACTGGTTATGTAAAAATACAAAACTTACGTCCATTGCGAAAACGTTATCGTGGATTGTTGGCAACAAAAAAAGAGGTCACAAATTGTGACCTCTTACTATCAATAATATATCATTCGTTGAACTCTTTCCTTAGTCAATACTTGCAACTTGACTTGTTACTGGTGGGAATTGAGACAAAATTTCTTTAACAAACTCGTTGATACGGGCTTCTTTTTTATCTATATCACCATCGGTAATTAAATCTCCGGTTCCCTTTCCTTGCCAAACCAGTTCCTTTTTATCGGCATCTATTAAATCGATATACAACGAACCTTCTGTTTCGGTGTATACGCTAGGATATCCTCCACCCCAGCCCCATGGACCGCCGTACCAACCCCAGCCCCAGCCCATGTTGTTATAAACACTAACACGGTCTACTTCTTTGGTAAAGATACTCACTAGAATATCAGGGTTTTCCGATAATCGATAGCCCCTGTTTTGTAATTCATATTGAATAGCCCTTAAAATACGTTTTTTATCCAGGTCGGAAATTCCTGCTTTATCGATTCCCGGCTTATAAAATGCAAAGGATTTATATTTTCCAAAATCTACTTGGCGATCGTAATCTGTTGCCACATCAATAGAAGAACAGGCACCCATAAGTAGTGTTACAAGCAATAGACCGGTAAAGAGTTTAATTGTCTTCATTTTACTTTGTTTTTAAGTTATTTAATCTCAACGGATATTTTTTTCAGTTAAAACAAGTTTTCGTCTACCATATTAGGCAGTGTAACTTTTAAATTAGGCTCCACTTCCATGGCTCTTTTTATAGCAAAAACAGCTTCTTCGTTTCTAGCCCAACTCCTTCTAGCAATGCCATTGTTTACGTCCCAAAATAACATAGACTGCAAACGAGCATTGGCTTCTTTAGTACCATCAAGAACCATACCAAATCCGCCATTTATAACTTCTCCCCAGCCAACACCGCCACCATTATGAATACTTACCCAGCTAGCTCCTCTAAAACTATCCCCAATTACATTGTGTATAGCCATGTCTGCGGTAAAACTTGAGCCGTCGTAAATATTAGAGGTTTCCCTATATGGAGAGTCGGTTCCACTAACATCGTGATGATCTCTCCCTAAAATTACGAAACCTATTTCATTTTTTGCTATAGCTTCATTAAAAGCTTTTGCTATTTTTATTCTCCCTTCAGCATCTGCATATAAAATCCTAGCTTGGGAGCCAACCACCAACTTATTTTCTTGTGCCGCCTTGATCCATTGAATATTATCTTCTAATTGTTTTTGAATTTCCTCTGGAGCTGTTTCTTTCATTGCCTCCAAAACGCTACATGCTATGGCATCAGTTTTTTTAAGGTCTTCTGGATCTCCACTGGCACAAACCCAACGGAATGGGCCAAAACCATAATCGAAACACATGGGCCCCATGATGTCTTGTACATAACTTGGGTAAGCCCATCCCCCAGCCCCTTCCCGAAGGGAAGAGGAGTCTACAAATTCTCCATTTTCATTTTTATAAATTTTGGCACCGGCTCGCGAAGCTTCCAAAAGAAAGGCATTTCCGTAATCGAAGAAATAAGTCCCCTTCTGGGTGTGCTTGTTAATAGCTGCTGCCTGTCTACACAAACTCTCCTGTACTTTCTCCTTAAAAGTTTCTACATCGTTTGCCATTAAGTGCTGCGCCTCTTCGAAAGAAACCCCTACTGGATAATAACCTCCCGCCCACGGATTGTGCAAACTGGTTTGGTCGGACCCCAAATCTATCTTTATGTCTTCCTCATCAAATTTCTCCCAAACATCCACCACATTTCCTTGATAAGCAATAGAAACAGTTTCCCCTTCGGCCTTGGCCTTTCTAACCCGCGCTGTTAATTCAACTAAATTATCAATAACCTCATCTACCCAACCCTGTTCATGCCTGGTTTGAGTAGCTTTTGGATTCACTTCTGCACAAACGGTAATGCATCCAGCGATATTCCCCGCCTTTGGTTGGGCTCCGCTCATCCCCCCTAATCCAGAGGTTACAAACAAACCTCCCTTGGGATCTTTTTTAATTTTTCTAAAACCGTTTAAAACCGTAATGGTTGTACCATGAACGATTCCTTGTGGACCGATATACATATAACTGCCCGCTGTCATTTGTCCGTATTGAGTAACCCCCAATGCATTAAATTTCTCCCAATCGTCTTGTTTGGAGTAGTTTGGAATCATCATTCCATTGGTAACAACTACCCTCGGCGCATTTTTATGCGATGGGAACAGCCCCATTGGATGGCCGCTATACATCACCAAGGTCTGTTCATCATTCATTTCCGAGAGGTATTTCATGGTTAAGCGATATTGCGCCCAATTCTGAAAAACCGCTCCGTTCCCTCCATAGGTAATCAACTCATGAGGATGCTGTGCTACTTTAGGGTCGAGATTATTCATGATCATAAGCATAATCGCAGCCGCATGCTTGGATTTTGCGGGGTAACTCTCTATCGGCCGGGCGTACATATCATAATCGGGGCGAAAACGATGCATGTAGATTCTCCCGAAATCCGCTAACTCCTGCTTAAATTCCGGTATTAAATCTTCGTGAAGATTTTTATCAAAATAACGTAATGCGTTTTTAAGCGCTAATTTTTTCTCTTCGGAAGTTAGGATATCCTTTCTTTTCGGAGCGTGGTTCACTTCTTCATCAAAAGGTTTCCTTGCAGGCAAAACAGTGGGAATCCCTTCTTTAATCTGACTATGGAATGTATTTTGTACTTCTATCATGGGAAATTATATTCATTCAGCATTGTGCTAAAACAATCCTACATTAATTTTTATTTTTTTTAAAGCCATAAGGGCAATGTCTACAACCATTTTCACAGCAATACCCTCTCTTTAAATGGTACTGCTCGGTAAATACCCGATAACCTTCTGGTGATAGATAATAATCGCCTTCTTCAGGCTTCAGTATTTTCTTCATAATTTTTGAATAATTCTCAAAAAAGCGATCGATTTATTCATTTCAACTAAATAATCATCACTTTAAGCAATAAAAAATTGGAAATAGCATTGGTAAATACAAATCCATTTTATCTTTACAAAGATAATAGAAAACCATGGCACCTCTAAAAGCTTGCGTATGATTCTTATTTTTAAGCATATTTTCCCAAAACGCTATGTTGGCCTAACATTTTGGCCATTAATTATATTAAAAGAAGACAAGCTAAAGGATGATGAAGTACTTATAAATCACGAACGCATACACCTAAAGCAACAATTGGAATTACTTATTATACCATTTTACGTGTGGTATCTCACCGAATGGGTAGTAGGAATTTTTAAGTTTCGAGATCTCAACCTTGCTTATAGAAATATAAGTTTTGAAAAAGAAGCCTATAAAAACGAAAACAACCTAAACTATCTTTCCAACCGAAACTCTTATGCGTTTTTGAAACACTTTTAATAGCAACCATAAAGTGCTTCTTATCCACTACCTTTGCACTTAAAACGCCACCTTGCACAACGAAGAGATAATTTTAAAGGAAACCAAAGCGGCCAACGTTCGATTGTTCATCAAACGGGAAGACCTCATCCATCCTTTTGTTTCGGGGAATAAATTTAGAAAACTAAAATTCAACATTGCCGAGGCTCAAAAACTTCAGAAAAAAACATTGCTCACTTTTGGTGGCGCCTATTCCAACCACATTGCAGCAACCGCTTATGCCGGATATGAAAATGGATTGCAAACCATAGGAGTGATTCGAGGGGAGGAATTGGAAGAAAAATGGGAAAACAACGCCACACTTTCCTTTGCGCAAAAACACGGAATGAAACTCTATTTTGAAACACGTTCGAATTACAGGAAAAAGGAAACCTCTGAAAATTTGAAGAAATTGCAAGCGCTTTTCGGGGACTTCTATTTAATTCCAGAAGGAGGTACCAACCTCAATGCGGTTCGAGGATGCGAAGAAATTCTAAGTTTCGAAGAATACCATTTTAACTATATATGCTGTGCTGTAGGTACCGGTGGCACTATTGCCGGACTCATAAATTGTTCACAACCTCGTCAACAAGTTTTGGGATTTCCAGCCTTAAAAGGCGATTTTTTGCCGACAGAAATACGTAAATTTGCCCATGATGATAACTGGAAGTTAAATACCGATTACCATTTTGGTGGTTATGCCAAGGTAAATACCGAACTCATTACATTTATAAATGAGTTCAAGCAAAAAACTGGTATTCCCCTAGATCCTGTTTATACGGGAAAAATGATGTTTGGCATACTAGATCTTATTAAATCTGGTTATTTTAATGAGAAAACAGAAATATTAGCCATTCATACTGGAGGTTTACAAGGAATTTCTGGAATGAACAAACGATTAAAACAAAAGAATTTACCACTTATAAAATGATGATAAGACGTCTAGTTTTTGCTTTTTTAGTACTTTTTTTGGTGAGCTGTGGCGCTAAAAAAAAGTCCTCATCCTCAAAAAAACATCCCCGTAAACACTCTACAGTAGATAGAAGACCCTCTACCAACACTTACGACTCCAACAATTCCAAGGAAACCGAAACCCTGGAATCTACTTCTATGACCACCGTTTACACCGAAACAGTAGACGATTATATAAATGTTTATTCACCCATCGCCCAAAAACAAATGCAGAATTATGGAATTCCTGCCAGCATTATCTTGGCTCAAGGAATATTGGAAAGTGGCGCTGGAAAGGGGGAACTGGTACGTAAAGCCAACAACCATTTTGGGATAAAATGCCACACTGGATGGACCGGAGAAAGAGCTTATCACGACGACGATGCCCGTGGCGAATGTTTTAGGAAATACACACATCCCCTATATTCTTACCAAAACCATTCTGAGTTTTTAACCACCCGTAGCAGGTATGGTTTTTTATTCGACCTCGACAAAGATGATTACAAAGGATGGGCTAAAGGTCTTCGAAGCGCTGGCTATGCTACCGATAGAAGATACCCAGACAAATTGATAAGCCTTATAGAAAAATACCAACTTTATAAATATGATGCTATGGTGCTGGGAGTAGATCCAGCAAAAGTCAAACCAATTGCAGAAAATGCCTACCGTGTTGAAAAGGGAGATACCTTGTATTCCATATCAAAAAAGTACAATGTTTCGGTAGACGATATTAAAAGAAAAAATGGATTAAGGGATAACAATATTAAAATAGGACAAATATTGTATCTAAATTAAAATTGAGAAGAAGATGATTTATAAAAGAAGTAGTGCACTTTTTACAGAAGCTAAAAAATATATCCCTGGAGGGGTAAACTCCCCTGTAAGGGCATTCAATGCCGTTGGCGGCGAACCTATATTTGTAAAGCAAGCAAAGGGAGCCTATCTATATGACGAGGATGGAAATAAATTAATAGACTACATCGCTTCTTGGGGCCCTATGATTTTAGGACATGCTTTTCAACCAGTCGTGAACGCTGTTATTGAAAAAGCCGAACTGGGAACTTCTTTTGGGATGCCTACCCAAATCGAAACTGAAATCGCCAAATTGACGGTTTCCATGGTGCCAAATATCGACAAGATACGATTTGTTAATAGCGGAACAGAAGCATGTATGAGCGCCGTTAGACTAGCAAGGGGCTTTACAGGAAAAGATAAAATAATTAAGTTTTCTGGTTGTTATCATGGCCATTCCGATTCTTTTTTAATTCAGGCAGGCAGCGGCGCTGTCACCTTTGGAAGTCCGAATAGCCCAGGGGTAACGCAAGGAACTGCTAAAGACACACTTTTGGCCCAGTATAATGATTTAGATGGCGTTAAGGATGTAATAGAAGCGAATAAAGGTGAAATTGCCGCTATCATAATTGAGCCAGTCCCTGGGAATATGGGTTGTATTATTCCTAAAAAAGGTTTTTTACAAGGCTTAAGGGAACTTTGTGATAAGCACCAAATACTTTTAATTTTTGATGAAGTAATGACAGGGTTCCGCTTAGCACAAGGAGGCGCACAGGAACTTCTTAATATTAAAGCCGACATTGTTACTTTTGGAAAGGTTATTGGTGGCGGACTCCCGGTGGGGGCTTTTGCGGCACGCAATGAAATTATGGATTACCTCGCTCCAACTGGTCCCGTTTACCAAGCGGGAACCCTAAGTGGGAATCCACTTGCTATGGCAGCGGGACTTACCATGCTTACATTTCTAAATGAGCACGAAGGCATATTTAAAAGCTTAGCCGATAAAACCTCTTATCTACACAAAGGTATTGAGAATGAACTCCAAGCGACCGACCTTACCTACACCATCAATCGTTTAGGGTCTATGATTTCTGTTCATTTTACAGAAGAAGTGTACGATTTTAAAACGGCAGTAAAAGGAAACAATAAAACCTTTAAAAAGTTTTTCCACGGGATGCTTCAAGAAGGTATTTACTTACCGCCGAGTGCTTTTGAAAGTTGGTTTTTAAATGATGCCCTTACTTATGAAGATCTCGACAAAACCATAGCAGCCGTTGGTAAAGTCGCTAAGACGCTGTAGTTTCAAAACATCAATAAAAATATAATCTTGAAATAATTTCTCTTCTGAAGGCATGGCTTTTAGAAGGGATTTTTTTTGATACCTATCCAATGTAATCAATTCATCCCCAACAATTCCTCCAAATAATGTCGATTGCTGGAAAGTCTGGGTATTTTATGTTGCCCACCCAATTTGTCATATTTTTTCAACCAATCGTAAAATAGGTCTTTACGGGCCGTATGTACAATAGGTAAGTTTAACGTAATATTGTTGTAGCGCTTCGCTTCGTAATCTGAGTTCAGGGATTTTAGAGTGTCGTCCATTATTTTGGTAAACGCTTGCAGGTCTTCTGGTAATTTTCTAAACTCAATAAGCCATTCATGTCCGCCTTTTTCTGTTCCTTTCATAAAAATAGGTCCGGCGGTATAATCCACAATTTCAGCAGCGGTTGCTTTGCAGGCTACCTGCAATGCTTCTTCGGCATTTTCTATAATCAACTCCTCACCAAAAACATTAATATGGTGCTTTGTTCTTCCGGTTACTTTTATACGGTATGGATCGGTAGATGTAAAACGAACGGTATCCCCTATTAAATAGCGCCACAGTCCTGCGTTGGTAGTAATTACCATAGCATAATTTTTATTGACCTCCACTTCCCAAAGCGGAATAATCTTTTCATTAGGGGTTCCATAAGTGTCCATGGGTATGAACTCGTAAAAAATACCATAATCCAGCATGAGTAGCAGCTCATCAGAATTATTTCGATCTTGAATGGCAAAAAACCCTTCCGAAGCATTATAAATTTCGTAATACCTAAAATTCTTCCGAGGCAATAACCGCTCATACTGTTCGCGATACGGATTAAAGCTTACCCCTCCATGGAAATATACTTCTAGGTTTTCCCATATTTCAAACAAGTGGTTCTTCCCAGTTTTTTCCAAAACTTCATTCAACAAAACCAACATCCAAGAAGGCACTCCAGCCAAACTGGTAACATCTTCCCTTACCGTTTCTTCTACGATGGCGGCCAATTTACTTTCCCATTCGCTCATTAAAGAAACTTTATTGCTCGGGGTACTGCTCATTTCCGCCCAAAAAGGCATATTGTCTATTATTATGGCCGATAGATCACCAAAAAACGTATTGTTATCTTGATAGAGCTCTTTACTGCCTCCCAAGCGCAAACTTTTACCCGTAAACAACTTAGAATCTTCGTTGTTGTTAAAATATAAGGAAAGCATGTCTTTTCCCGCTTTAAAATGGCAGTCTTCCAAGGATTGGGTACTTACTGGAATAAATTTACTTTTTGCATTGGTAGTTCCACTACTTTTTGCAAACCACTTTATACTTCCTGGCCAAAAAATATTACTCTCCCCCAATCGCGCCCGTTCTATCATAGGCTCAATATCTTCATACCGTACAATAGGCACCCGTTGAGAGAAGGTTTGGTAGGCCTCCATTTCATTGAAGCCATATTGCTTCCCCAACTCAGTATCCCTTGCTGAAGACATAAGTGAGGTAAGCACCTCGGTTTGTACTTCCTGCGGATATTTAAGAAACAATTCCATTTGGTGGAATCGCTTTTTTAGCAACCATGAAGCAATAGAATTAAATAATGGAATTGGCATTTTTTTAAATTATATTTGATAAAAATAGGAAAAAACTTTTATCATGTTCGAAGGTGTTCTAACTAAAATGAAAACCGAGTTTACACAACCGGTAAATTACTACTTAGTATTCGAAAACAACTATATAAATTTCAATCAATTACTCGATAAAACCATACAAATTAAATTCGTAAAATACGAATGTTTAAACTGTCACCTAGACAAACCTATTTACCGACAGGGATTTTGTAAAAGTTGCTTTTTTGAAACGCCAAAAGCGGCCGACTGGATTTTAAAGCCAGAATTAAGCAAAGCACATTTAGATATTGAAGATAGAGATTTAGCATACGAAAAACAAACACAACTACAACCGCATATTGTTTATTTAGCCAATTCCAGTAGTGTAAAAGTTGGGGTAACACGCAAAAGTCAAGTCCCTACCCGATGGATCGATCAAGGGGCACACGAGGCCATAGAGATTGCCGAACTGCCCAATCGCTATTTGGCTGGAATTACCGAAGTGGCTTTAAAAGACCATGTTTCAGACAAAACCAACTGGAGAAGCATGTTGAAAAACGATATTAAAGACGAGGATCTTGCTGAATATAGGGCAAACCTAAAGCAGTACATTCCAGAAGAAGCTTTGCCTTATTTTATAGATAACAATATGGAAACCACTATCGATTTCCCGGTAAACAGCTATCCAGAAAAACCCAAAAGTCTCAATCTGGCAAAAACTCCAGAATTTCAAGGGAAATTAAAAGGGATAAAGGGGCAATATTTAATTTTTGAAGATGATACGGTATTCAATATCCGTGCTAATGAAGGACTGGTAGTTGCTATTAATGTCTTACCAGCCTAAAGGGAAGTTCAATATCTTAAGTTAAGGTCAAAAAAAAAAGTTAGAGATTAATCCTCTAACTTTCTTTGGTACTCTTGCTTGTATTTTGCTTTAGCAACTTCTTCTCTTCGTTGTTGGGAAGGTTTTGTGAAGTGTTGATTACCTCTTAGCCTTTTCAACTGTTGCGTCTTGCGGTATTTTTGTTTGTATCTTTTTAAGGCTCTATCTATATTTTCGCCTTCTTTAATTGGAATTATAAGCATTCTATAAAATTTTTAGTTAATAAATAGTTTCACCAAAAATATTCGGAGAAATCAAACCCGAAAGGGGATAAAAAAACCATCCTTTATCAGGATGGTTTTCTACTTTAAAAATGCTTAGTCAACTAATTCTACGTTAACTGCATTTAATCCTTTTCTACCTTGTTCAGTTTCAAATCTTACTTTGTCGTTTTCATTGATATCATCAATTAAACCACTTTCGTGCACAAAGATATCTTCACTGTTATCTGCTGCGGTAATAAATCCAAATCCTTTGGTTCTGTTAAAGAACTTTACTGTCCCTTCTTTCATTGTGTATAAATTAAAATGTTAATGGTCGATACCGCAAAACAAAAAAACCATAAGGTATTCTGCTGTTACGAATATCTATTGCAAAAAGTAAAAAAAAGTGGGATAATAAATTCTCGGAAGGATAAAAAATACCAAATTTTGTGTTGCTTCATTGCTATTGGGTGCAAAGTAACGCCTTTATTTCTGATAAATCTATTTATTTGACACTTATTTATCTATAAACCTGAAAAATAATTGTTTAGCTCCTATAAATCATAGGATTTCGCTTCATTGTATAACTAAAAACATTTCATTTCAATATCAGCATAGGCAATCTCTATTCTTTAATTATGTTAATCAATCCAAAATCAGCTTTTAAAATAATTATTTTCCGTAATTTTAAGATTATCAGCATTATACACACAAACTTAAATAGATATCATTATGAGCAAGAAAAAACTAACAACATCGGCTGGGGCACCGGTCCCATCGAACAAGCATTCCATTACCGCTGGAAAAAGAGGTCCTGTATTATTGCAGGATTATCAATTGATTGAAAAACTGGCCCACCAAAACAGGGAAAGAATTCCAGAACGCGTGGTGCATGCTAAAGGTTGGGGAGCACACGGTACTTTTACTGTTACTAACGATATTTCTAAATATACACGCGCCAAATTATTTTCTGAAGTTGGTAAAAAAACTGAAGTGATGGCTAGGTTCTCTACAGTTGCGGGTGAACTGGGTGCTGCAGATGCCGAAAGGGATGTTAGAGGTTTTTCGCTGAAGTTTTATACGGAAGAAGGAAATTGGGATATGGTAGGAAACAATACCCCTGTGTTCTTTGTGCGTGACGGATATAAATTCCCCGATTTTATAAGAACCCAAAAAAGACATCCTAAAACAAATTTAAGGTCTCCGGAAGCCATGTGGGATTTTTGGTCCCAGCAACCGGAAAGCTTGCATCAAGTAACCATATTAATGTCCGACCGTGGGTTACCTGTAGCACCGCAATACATGAACGGTTATGGGTCACACACTTTTAGTTTTTGGAACCACGACGGAGAACGGTTTTGGGTAAAGTTCCATTTTAAAACACAACAAGGGCATAAACACTACACCAATGATGAAGCAGCAGAAGTTATAGGAAAAACTAGAGAATCGTACCAAGAAGAACTTTTTGGAGCCATAGATGATGGTAATTTCCCTAAATGGTCTTTAAAAGTTCAGATCATGCCAGAAAAAGATGCCGAAAAAACCCCTTACAACCCGTTTGACCTTACCAAAGTATGGCCACATGGCGATTATCCATTAATTGATGTAGGAGAATTGGAATTAAACAGAAATCCGAGCAATTACTTTCAATATGTTGAAAATGCGGCGTACTCCCCTTCCAATATTGTTCCGGGAATTAGCTTTTCTCCAGACAGAATGTTGCAAGCACGAATTTTTTCTTATGCAGATGCACACCGATACCGCTTAGGGACTCATTACGAGGCATTACCGGTAAATGCACCTAAAGCTCAGGTTAACCATTATCATAAAGACGGTGCAATGCGATTTTTCGACAACAACAATGAAAACCCAGATGCCTATTACGAGCCTAATTCTAAAAACGGACCTGTGGCAGACGAATCGGTACAAGAACCACCTATGAGTATTTCGGGAGATGTAGATCGATACGGACACGAAGATCATGACGATTTTAAACAGCCTGGAGATCTTTTCCGTTTATTTAACGACGAGCAAAAAGAAAGACTGTTTGTAAATATTGCTACGGCCATCGATGGCGTTTCTGAAGAGATTGTAAACCGACAGTTAAAACATTTTTATGCAGCCGATCCAGATTATGGTAAGGGAGTAGAAAGATCCATTGAAAAAATGAAGACCACGGTAGACCCTAATTCCAACGAAATTCCTGAGGAGGTATAAGCTTAAAATTGTAATTTTGAAACACATATGTCATGCTGAGCCGACCCACATGTTACCACATATGGGAAAGCTCAGGATGACGTTTTAAGTTAACGCCGAAAATATTCAATTACTACCCGCCCATGAAAACAGAAGAACTATTCAATGCTATACGCAGCGAAGAAGACAAAATTGTAACGCAATTACTCACGGAAGACCCTAATTTGGTTAATACCATAGACCAACGCGGCTCTACTCCATTGCTGCTCGCCACCTATTATGGCTATCAAGATGTAGCCAGAAGTATTTTAAAATTCAATCCAGACGTAGATGCCAAAGACGCCTCTGGAAATACAGCTTTAATGGGTGTTTGCTTTAAAGGTTTTCTCGATATCGCAGAGCTTTTATTGGCGCATGGTGCAAGTGTTAACTTAACAAATGGTAATGATGCCACTGCGTTAATTTTTGCAGCTACTTTTGGAAGAGTAGACATTGTAAGGTTACTCTTAAAAAACGGTGCGGACAAAAACATGAAAGATGCCAGGGAACTTCAAGCTATAGATCATGCAAAAATGCAGGGAATTAAAGAAATTGTGAGAATTTTGGAGGCTTAATTAAGTTACAGGTCTTCAGCCAGCTGTTCTAACTTTACATCGTTTACAACTTTTATTTTTTTGCCTTCCGTGGCTATTAAATCTTTTTTAGAAAAATCAGAAATCATTCTAATCATAGATTCGGTGGCCGTACCCACCACATTGGCAAACTCTTCCCTAGAAAGGGAGATCTGCAGGAATCCGTTATTATCTACCCCAAATTCTTGTTTTAAATCTAATAAGGCCCTAGAAAACCTAGCCTTAACCGGTTTTTGTGCCATATTTACCACACTGTCGTTCGCCATTTTTAAATCGTAGCAAATATCATTTATAATATCTGCCGAGAACGCTTGGTTGTTCTTAAAAATAGAAAGGATTTCTGATCTTGGCACAAAACAAACTTCCATTTCTTCAATAGCAATGGCAGATAAGCTAACGGCTTCGTCGCTTATTAAACTTCGCTGCCCCAACAGATCCCCTTTTTTAATAAATTTTACAATTTGGTGCTTTCCATTGGAAGAGAGTTTTACCAACTTGCAAATACCAGATTTTATACAAAATACACCGTTTAGCTGTGTACCTTCCTTAAACAAATAAGTGCCCTTGGAAATTGTCTTATTCGTTTTACAATCGGCCACAGACAGTAATTCTTGTTTATTCAAACTTTTAAGCGCACCAAACTTTCGCACTATACATTGCTCACATCTACTAGGTCCATTATGCGACATTTCTAAATTTATTAATTATTTGGTTATGACAAATATCATAATTTTTATTCATATTTTTAAAGAGATTTGCCCTATTAAATTGGTTTATAGTGAGAGAATTATGCTTCCATTGCGGACTTGAGTGCAAAAAAGATTCATTGGTTTTTGATTCTAAAAACTTCTGTTGCAACGGTTGCAAAACGGTTTATGAAATTTTTTCTGAAAGTGGCCTTACTTCATATTACGATCTCGAAAAAAACCCGGGGACTACGCCGGTAGAAATTAAAGAAAAATACGAATATTTATCCAATGAAAAGATTGTTGAAAGCCTTTTGGAATTTAACGACGACACCATTCAAATTGTAAACCTCTACATCCCCACAATTCATTGCAGCTCCTGTATTTGGGTGCTGGAGAACCTTCATAAGTTAGATAAAAACATTAAAAATGCTCAGGTTAATTTTCCGAAGAAAACCATACGCGTAACTTATAAAACAGAGCGTCTAACCTTAAAAAAATTAGTTACACTTTTGGCGTCCATTGGGTATGAACCAAGAATAAACCTGGAAAATAAAAATACCGAACAGAATTTAAGCGACCGAAGTATTATTTACAAACTCGGTATCGCAGGTTTTGCGTTTGGAAATATTATGTTTTTATCATTTCCAGAGTATTTTGAAGTGAGTGAATTTTGGCTGGATCAATACAAACCCTTTTTTCGCTGGATTATGTTTGCGTTTTCGTTACCAGTGGTTTTCTATGCAGCATCCGACTATTTTATCTCAGCCTATAAAGGAATTACTTCTAAGGTTTTAAACATAGACATCCCAATAGCCTTGGGGATTGCGGTATTGTTTTTTAGAAGTTCCTATGAAATTATAACCGGTACAGGCCAAGGCTTCTTCGATAGCCTTTCGGGCCTTGTTTTCTTTTTATTGGTTGGTAAATTTTTTCAGCAAAAAACATATAGTTTCCTTTCGTTTGAACGCAGTTACAAAAGCTATTTCCCCATTGGAATAACCGTTTTAAAAGAAGATAATATCGAAGAAAGCATACAGGTACAAGAGGTAAAAGCGGGCGACCGTATTTTGATTAGGAATGAGGAAATTATCCCCGTAGACAGCATTTTAATGAAAGGGGAGGCTTATATAGATTACAGTTTTGTTACAGGCGAATCGGATATTGTAAAGAAAACTTCTGGAGATAAAATTTTTGCCGGCGGTAAACAAACACGCAATATCATAGAGGTGGAGGCTATTAAATCGGTTTCCCAAAGTTATTTAACGCAACTATGGAGCAACGATGCATTTAAGAAAAATAACGATGCCAATTTTAAAAACCTTACCGATAGTATTAGTAAGTATTTTACCATCGCCATACTTCTTATCGCATTTCTTTCCTTGAGCTATTGGCTGTGGAAAGATGCCTCCCAAGCCGCCTATGTTTTTACGGCAATTCTCATAATTGCATGCCCTTGTGCGCTGGCTTTATCGGCTCCTTTTACCCTTGGGAATTTACTGAGGATATTCGGCAAAAAAGGATTCTATTTAAAAGATGGCAATGTTATTGAAAAGCTGGCAAAAGCAGACACCGTGATTTTTGATAAAACAGGAACCATAACCGCAACCAATAAAAACTCCATTGTTTACGAAGGCGATTTCTTAAATGCGGAAGAAGAAAAGTTATTGAAAAACACTTTGCGGGGATCCAATCACCCTTTGAGCAGGCAGCTTTATGGAATTTTAAAATCCAACGACATCATTACTCTAGATGAATTTCATGAAACTACTGGAAAAGGTTTAGAAGCGCGGTTAAATGACCAAAATATAAAAATTGGTTCTGCAAGTTTTGTCGCTGAAAAAGTCTCCGAAGAAACACTAAAAACCAGCGTACACATTAGCACGAACAATCGATATAAAGGGAAATATATATTCTATAACAGGTACAGAAAAGGAGTTTCCAAATTATTTTCGAAACTTAGCAAAAAATACGAACTCGCAATTTTATCGGGAGATAACTCAAGCGAGAAGGAAAATTTACGTAAATTACTTCCTAGAAACACAAAGTTGTTGTTTAATCAGCGACCTATTGACAAGTTATTATACATAAAACACCATCAAGAGGAAGGTGCTAAAATAATAATGATTGGAGACGGACTTAATGATGCAGGTGCTTTAAAACAAAGCGATGTGGGCATTGCAGTCTCTGAAAACGTTAACATATTCTCCCCCGCATGCGATGCTATTCTAGACGCAAAGAAAATTACTGAAATAAATAAATATCTAAAAGCATGTAAAAATGGGATTAGAACCATTAAAGCCAGTTTTATACTATCATTCCTGTATAACATCATAGGTTTAATGTTTGCCATAACCGGAAATTTATCACCGGTTGTTGCTGCCATTTTAATGCCTTTAAGTTCCATAAGTATTGTTTTATTTACAACACTGTGCACCAATTATTTCAGCAGGAATTTAAAATAATTTTAACAGTATGATAAATGTCATACTTTTTGCTTTTTACAGCATTTAACTTTGCATCAGAATAAAAAAACATGAGTGTAATTTACCTTCTTTTATCCATCAGCATCTTAGTCGCAATAGTCTTTTTTATTGCCTTTATAAGTGCCGTAAGGTCTGGACAATACGACGATAGTTATACTCCTTCGGTAAGAATGCTTTTTGAGGATGAACTTAAAAACGAACCTAATACAACAGATAATAATAAACAATCGTAAACTATGGAAATGGAACAATTTTATTACGACAACAAAATTGTAAAGAAATTTCTTTATGCCACTATGTTCTGGGGAATGGTGGGAATGCTCGTTGGGCTCCTTCTCGCCTTTCTATTCATTTTTCCACATTTAACCGATGGAATATCCTGGTTAAGTTTTGGTAGACTTAGGCCCCTGCACACCAATGCTGTAATTTTTGCCTTTGTAGGAAATGCCATTTATGCCGGTGTGTATTATTCCCTACAGCGACTTTTAAAAGCTAGAATGTACAGCGATTTTCTATCTAATTTTAATTTTTGGGGCTGGCAACTTATAATCGTGGCTGCCGCCATTACCCTACCGCTTGGGTATACCACCTCTAAAGAATATGCCGAATTAGAATGGCCAATTGATATTGCCATTGCCCTTGTTTGGGTGGCCTTCGGTGTAAATATGATTGGTACCATTTTAAAAAGAAGACAACGCCACCTATACGTAGCTATTTGGTTCTATTTGGGAACATTTGTTACGGTTGCCGTTCTTCATATTTTCAATAGCTTAGAACTTCCTGTAAGTGCATTAAAAAGTTACTCGGTGTACGCTGGGGTACAAGACGCTTTAGTACAGTGGTGGTATGGACACAATGCAGTAGCATTCTTTTTAACGACACCGTTTTTAGGCCTTATGTACTACTTTGTGCCTAAAGCAGCCAACAGGCCAATCTATTCGTACCGACTTTCCATAGTTCACTTCTGGTCTTTAATATTTATTTATATCTGGGCAGGACCTCATCACCTGTTGTACACCGCTTTACCAGACTGGGCTCAAAACTTAGGGGTTGCATTCTCCATCATGCTAATTGCTCCTTCTTGGGGAGGCATGATTAATGGACTACTGACATTAAGAGGTGCTTGGGACAAAGTGAGAACAGATCCTGTATTAAAATTCTTTGTGGTTGCTATTACTGGTTATGGGATGGCCACTTTCGAAGGCCCCATGTTATCGTTAAAAACCGTGAATGCCATTGGGCACTTTACCGATTGGATTATAGCACACGTTCACGTTGGAGCCTTAGCCTGGAATGGCTTCCTAATTTTTGGGATGATCTATTATCTAGTTCCTAGAATGTTTAAAACAAAGCTTTTCTCTGTAAAACTTGCCAATTTCCATTTCTGGATCGGTACTTTAGGGATTGTATTGTATGCACTACCAATGTATGTTGCTGGATTTACACAAGCATCTATGTGGAACCAGTTTAATCCAGATGGAACCTTACTATACGGTAACTTTTTAGAAACGGTTACTCAAATTATCCCAATGTACGCCATGAGAGCTGCTGGGGGTACTCTTTATTTAATTGGTGCCGCTGTTGGAGTTTATAATGCCATAAGAACCATTAAACAAGGGGTAGACGTAAAAGACGAATTGGCTGAAGCTGCTCCTCTTACCAGGGTTTCTAAAAAGAGACTCTCTGGAGAAACGTTTCACAGCTGGTTGGAAAGAAAACCTGTACAGCTCACTATTTTGGCTACCATTGCCATTTTAATTGGAGGTGTGGTACAAATTGTTCCCACCATCTTGGTAAAATCCAACATCCCCACCATCTCCAGCGTTACACCGTATACACCATTGGAGCTTGAGGGTAGAGACATTTATATTCGCGAAGGCTGTGTTTCTTGCCACTCGCAAATGGTAAGACCCTTTAGAAGCGAAGTGGAACGCTATGGGGAGTATTCTAAGGCTGGGGAATATGTGTACGACCACCCATTTTTATGGGGTAGTAAACGTACCGGTCCCGATTTGCACCGTGTTGGCGGAAAATATAACGACAATTGGCATTTTAACCATATGTACGACCCTCAAAGTACTTCGGCAGGAAGTATCATGCCTTCCTACCGTTGGTTAATTACCGATAAGTTGGATAGATCGGACACGGAAGATAAAATGAAGGCAATGGCAAAAATGGGGGTTCCCTATACTGAAGAAGAAATTGCCAATGCACAAAAAAATATGGATCAGCAGGCTACTACCATTCAAGAAAATCTGTATCAAGATCCCGATTTTAAAGAATCTTATGAAGCCGACAAGAGAGCTGCCCAAATGAACAATGAAGATTTTGTGGAAATGAAAGACCGGGAAATTGTAGCATTGATAGCTTATTTACAGCGACTGGGAACAGATATAAATATAAATTTCGATCAAGAAGCATCAACCTCAAAAATTAAATAACCATTATGAAATTCGCTAAAAACTATTTGGAATCTATAGACGGTGTAGCCATCTACCCGATATTTTCCCTGCTCGTATTTTTCGTATTCTTTGTTATTCTTTTTTGGTGGGTTTTTACAGCTAAGAAAGACTACATCAAGAATGTAAGTAATTTTCCATTAGAAGACAACGATCAAAACACAACATCATGAGAACATTATCATCATACTTAAGGGTATTACTCATCCTTCTTATTGTTTTCTGTGCTTCAGAATATTTTATTGATTCTGGGGACATGCCGGCCTTTATAAAATATCCGCAAGTTTCCATTTTTCTAGTATTGTTTACATTGCTGTTGGTAGCTGCAGAAATTGTTGCTGCTTCCATGAAAAGCTTAACCACTTGGTTACTTTCAGAAGAACAATTAAAGGAAGCGGAAGAAAATTCTTGGTATAAGAACTTGATGAAGAAATTAACCAAGACCAAGCCAATTGAAGAAGAAGGCGAAATAATCTTAGACCACAATTACGATGGTATTAGGGAACTGGATAATTCTTTACCACCTTGGTGGCTCTACGGCTTTTACGCCAGTATTGTGTTCGCTTTTGTCTATATGCTGAAGTATCACGTTTTCAATGGCGACAGTCAAAAAATAGAATACGAAAAAGAAGTGGCTGCGGCACAAATTGCTATTGATGAGTATAAGAAAACTGCTGTGGATTTGGTAGATGCCAAAACTGTGATTGCGTTGACCGAAGATGGAGATATTAAAAAAGGAGCTGAAATTTTTAAAGTCAATTGCGTTGCTTGCCACCGTGCAGATGGAGGTGGAGCCATTGGCCCGAACTTAACAGATGATTACTGGATTCTAGGTGGAGGTATTAAAAACATTTTCCAAACGGTATCTGAAGGTGGACGGAGCGGAAAAGGCATGATTGCGTGGAAACAGTCTTTAAAACCATCGGAAATACAACAAGTGGCCAGTTATATTTTAACGTTGCATAACACCAATCCCGCCGATCCAAAAGAACCACAAGGAGATTTGTGGGAAGAGCCCGCTCCAATGGAGCAGTAAGCGTGTTTTAAAAATAAGACCTTTACAGTCACCCGTGCTAGATACTTAAAAATCCCATTATGGAAACTTCCGAAGAAAATTTTAGAGATTCTATTGGTACCGTTAACGAAGAGGGTAAAAGGGCATGGGTATTCCCAAAGAAACCGCACGGAAAATTTTATAAATATCGAAAATACGTAAGCTATTTTCTTTTAGCCTTTTTAATTCTTGCGCCTTTTATAAAAATAAACGGAAACCAGTTTTTGTTGTTCAATGTACTGGAGAGGCGCTTCAATATCTTCGGGTTTCCTTTCTGGCCACAGGATTTCTATCTTTTTGTAATATCCATGGTCATAGGAGTGGTTTTTGTAACTCTATTCACCGTTGCTTTCGGTAGGATTTTCTGCGGATGGATTTGTCCTCAAACTATTTTTATGGAAATGGTATTCCGTAGGATTGAATATTGGATAGACGGCGATCGGGGTGCGCAAATGAGACTAAAAAAACAGGAGTGGAATGCCCAAAAAATAAAGAAAAGGGTTTTAAAGTGGTTTATATTTTTCTGTATTTCCTTTCTTATTGCCAATGTTTTTTTGGCCTATCTCATTGGAAGCGATCAGTTGATTCGTTACGTTACCGAAAACCCTTTAAACCATATTTCCACACTTATATCCTTACTTATTTTTACCGCAGTTTTCTATTTTGTTTTTGCATGGTTTAGGGAGCAGGTTTGCATCATTGCTTGCCCATATGGAAGATTACAAGGTGTTTTATTGGACAATAAGTCTATTGTAGTTGCCTACGACCATAAACGCGGCGAAAAGGATAACGGAAGAAAGAAGTTTAAAAAGGGCGAAGACCGTGAGGCTCTGGGCTATGGAGATTGTATCGACTGTAAACAATGCGTTCATGTATGCCCTACCGGCATAGATATTCGTAACGGAACACAGCTAGAGTGCGTAAACTGTACTGCCTGTATTGACGAGTGCAATACTATTATGGATAAAGTGAACCTTCCCAAAGGACTCATTAGGTATGCAAGTGAAGATAATATTGAAAAGAAAACCCCTTTTACCTTTACGCCACGATTAAAAGGATACACAGCCGTGCTTCTAATTTTAACCGGGCTTTTGGTAGGGATGCTTTTTTTAAGAAACGATGTAGAAGCTACCATTCTAAGACTTCCTGGGCAGTTGTATGAGCATAAAGGAGAACATATAATTAGCAATGTGTACACCTTTAAAATCATTAATAAAACAGTAAACGAAATAGAGGATGTACATTTTGAATTGCTTGCTCCCAAAGGGGAAGTGAAATTAGTGTCGGGGGGAAATTTCGATATTCCTAAAGAAGGACTCTATGAAAGCACCTTGTTTATAGAGATAGATAAAGCTTTTCTTAAAAAAGATAAAACAGATTTAAAGATTGGTGTTTTTAGCAACAACACCCTTATTGAAACAACTTCTACTACTTTTTTGGGACCTAGAAGTTACCGAAAATAAAATTATTATGAAGATAAATTGGGGAACAGGAATTGTAATTGCATTTGTATTGTTTATAAGCTTTATTTTATTTTTTGTGGTTAAAATGAACACCAATAAGCAATATGAACACGATTTGGTGTCTAAAGATTACTATAAAAAGGAGCTGGAATATCAAGAGAAGATTAACAAAGCAAAAAAAGCGTCAGATAAAGGCTACCAGCTATCTACTTTACAAACCGATGAGGGACTCGTGGTTACATTTCCGAAGGGAATAATTCCAGAAAAGGTGAGCGGTGAGATTTTTATGTACCGACCATCGAATAAGTTGTTGGATTTTACAGCTCCCATCCAACTTACAGAACACGACATTTTAATCCCCATTTCCAAGCTGCCAGACGGGCGTTGGAACATAGAAGTGGATTGGAGCTATGCTAATGAGAACTTTTATTACAAAAGCGAACTAAATTTATAAAACATGTGGATCTCTGCTTTTATACTAGGTTTATTGGGAAGTTTCCACTGTATTGGAATGTGTGGTCCTGTTGCGTTTTTGCTGCCCCTAGACCATAAAAACAAACCAAAAAAAGCAGTGCAAATATTAGTTTACCACTTGGGGAGAATTGGTGCATATGCCCTTATAGGTTTTGTATTTGGTTGGATAGGAAAAGGATTATTTATTAGTGGCCTGCAACAGCGACTTTCTATTGTTTCCGGTGTACTTATTGTGCTCGCAGCACTATTACCTTTAAGAAAAAAGAATACTACTTTTTTATCTAAAAAGCTTATGGCGGGGTTTACTAAAATAAAGTCAACCCTAGGAAAACAACTAAAAAAGAAAAAGACTTCTACCCTTTTATCCATTGGTTTTTTAAACGGGTTTCTACCGTGCGGCTTGGTGTATATGGCGTTATTTGCAGCCATTGCTGTTGGAAACCCTTACGAGAGTTCGTTATACATGATTTTCTTCGGGCTGGGAACGCTTCCGTTGATGACCTCAACAGTATATTTAGGAAACTTTTTATCGCTTTCCGCCAGAAATAAAATAACCAAGGCTGTTCCGGTATTCGTGGTTTTAATTGGATTGCTTTTTATAATGCGAGGCCTTGGGCTCGGCATTCCTTACCTATCCCCTTCTGATTTACAACTAATGGTAAAATCGACCCCGAATTGTGTAGTGCCTTAATGCATACCAAGTTTTAGATCCCCAGCAGTACATCAATTTATGGGCCGTTTTAAACCGTCATAGAAAATAACTGTCGGTTTGGGGAAGCCTCTTTCAGGTATTTATCAAAAGCCATACAGATATTTCTAACATAAGGCCTACCGGCTTCCAAGATTTTAATTTCCAAAGTGTTCATTTCGATCAGCCCGTCTGCCTCAAATTCCTTTAAAGATTCCAGAACTTCATTTAAACCTTCAAAACACATGGAAAAATTTTCCCATGACGTTTCAAATTGGCACATTAGATTTAAGATATGCTTACGAATATTTAAATCTTCCCTATCCAAAACATGACCTCTAAAAACTGGAATTACACCTTCGTGCACTAATTGGGAATACTCTTTAATATTCTTTACATTTTGAGCAAAAGCATACCAACTATCGCTTATGCTAGAGGCCCCCAACCCAATCATAAGATTGGTCTTTTGTGTGGTATATCCCATAAAATTACGGTGTAGCTTTTTGTTGTTCATCGCTACATTTAAAGAATCGTTCTCCAAAGCGAAATGGTCCATCCCTATTTCTATATACCCCAATTCTTCTAATAGGCGCTTTCCTGTTTCATATAGTTTTCGCTTCGCTTTCCCTTTAGGGATATCCCTTTCATCGAAGCCACGTTGACCGTTACCCTTGATCCATGGCACATGGGCGTAACTATAAAATGCAATCCTTTCGGGCATTAAACACAAGGTTTTATTAATGGTATCTACCACATATTCTTCTTGTTGAAATGGCAATCCGAAAATTAAATCATGACTTACAGAAGTATATCCAATTGCACGGGCCTCCTCGGTAACCCGTTTTACATTTTCAAAAGGTTGCACTCTATTTATGGCCTTTTGAATGGTTGGATTGTAATCTTGCACCCCAAAACTTACCCTCCTAAAACCCAAATCGTATAAGGTTTGTAAATGCTCTTTTGTGGTATTGTTGGGGTGTCCTTCGAAACTAAATTCGTAATCTGCTGCACGTTCTGCGTAGGTGAATATTCCATTGATAAGCTTTTGAAGGTTTTCCCCGGAAAAAAAAGTGGGTGTCCCCCCACCTAGATGTATTTCCTTGATTTTAGGGGTCGTTTCAAATAAATATAAATACAGCTTCCATTCTTCCAAAAGCGTATCGATATAAGGTGATTCCACTTCATGGCGCTTGGTAATGTGTTTATGGCATCCGCAGAAAGTACAAAGGCTCTCACAGTATGGTAAATGAATGTAAAGGCTTAGCTCTCCATTATTCTCTGTAAAAGATTGCTGAACGGAAGTAGTCCATTTTTCCGAAGAAAAAGTATCCCCATTCCAAAACGGCACTGTTGGATAACTGGTATATCGCGGTCCAGGCACATTATATTTTTGCACTAAAGAATTACACATAACTAGCTGATTTAAAACACAAAATTATAGCGTAACCGCCAACCAAAAAATGATAATTATCAGCTTCTTGCCAATATCCTATAAGAAAAACTCTAAGGATGCTTGCCTTCAGAAAATAAGTAATAAAAAAATCGACCAACAGCAAATTTTAGACGATAAATGTAATTTTATCGTTAAAAAATTATTAATTTCCATGACCTAATCCCAACTACTTAAAACAAATTTCAATACTAATCTTAAAATTTAATTATGAAACAAAATTTATTTTTTAAAACACTTTTGTTTTTTCTATTGAGTACAACCATTGCGTTTGCTCAAGAAACTATCACAGGAATAGTAAAAGAATCTTCCACGGGAACACCCATTCCCAGTGCGAACGTTATCGTTAAAGGGACTACAAATGGAACTGTCACAGATTTTGATGGAAATTATTCTATAACGGTAGACGACCTGCCCGTTGAGTTACAAATATCCAGCTTAGGATTTGAAAATAAATCACTAACCGTAAGTACGGCTGGAGCTTATAATATTTCCTTGAGCGAATCTGCCACCAATCTAGATGAAGTAGTAGTAACTGGACTGGCAACATCGGTAAAAAGAGCAAACTCTGCCAATGCTATTTCTTCTATTTCTGCTGAAAAATTAGTTGGAGTGGCACAGCCGCAAACTTTAGATGGAGCATTAGCAGGTAAATTCACCGGGGCCATAGTAAGTGCCAACTCTGGAGCTCCTGGAGGCGGACTCTCGGTTAAACTTCGGGGTACTACTTCGGTATTTGGAAACTCTCAGCCTCTATACATTGTAGATGGAGTGTATGTAGACAACTCTTCCATATCTGCGGGATTAAATGCCGTTTCAGCCGCTGCTGCGGGAGGAAGTGCTTCCAATCAAGATAATCCAACCAACAGGATAGCAGACCTCGATCCCAACGACATTGAAAACATAGAAATTTTAAAAGGAGCCTCTGCAGCAGCCATATATGGATCGCGTGCCGCAGCTGGGGTAGTTATTATCACGACTAAAAAAGGCGCAAAAGGAAAAACAAGCTTCAAATTCAATCAGTCTGTTGGTTTTAACGATGCAATTAATCTATTGGGATTAAGGGAATATAACGAAGAAAGGGTTCGGGCTTCTTTTGGGGATGCTGCTGTAGCCGATTTCGTGCAGGCAAGGGACTCCGGAAACCTTGTTGATTATGAAGATGAGCTGTACGGTGAAAACGGCTTTATAACAAATACAGCATTTAGTACCAGTGGTGGTAGTGAAAAGACATCATTTTATGCAGGTATAAGTCATAAAAATGAAAGTGGTATTGTTAAAAACACAGGCTACGAAAGAACCTCGTTGCGTTTGAATCTAGATCATAGAGTTTCAGATAATATTAAACTGAACCTGAATACCAATTACATAAACAGTTCTTCTGATCGTGGATTTTTCAACAATGATAACTCCGGTACAACCATTGGTGTTACCCTTACAGGAACACCTCCGTGGGTAGATCTTTTTCCAGACAGCAACGGGAACTATCCAGACAACCCAAATGGAGCTTCAAACCCACTACAAACAAGGGATTTGGTAACCAACAACGAACAAGTAAATAGAATTATAATGGGTGGATCTTTAGATTGGACTTTCTATAGAACAGAAAGAACAAACTTAAAGTTAATCGCTCAAGCGGGACTGGATGAATACGATTTGACTACACGAGCTATTTTCCCGAAGGAATTACAGTTTCAAAAACCTTCAAATGGAGGAGTCAATGGGGTGTCGGTTCAAGGAAGCAACACCAATAAAAACCTAAATTATTCTGCTTTTTTAGTTCATAATTTTTTTACTGACAGCAATATAAACTTCCGAACTCAAGCTGGTGGAACAAGACTCTCTTTCGACAGAAACTCTTATCTTATAACAGCACAAGATCTAATCGCTTCAGAAACCAATATAGACCAAGCTGGATCTCAGCAGGCATCGCAATTTAGACTTAGACAAGAAGATGTTGGTTTTTTCGTACAGGAAGAAATTAATTTTAAGGATAAATTAATAGGAACCATAGGTGTTAGGGGTGATAAATCTTCCAATAATGGAGAGTCTGATAAATTTTATTACTATCCAAAAGCGTCTTTGGCCACCAATATTCATAATTTCGAGTTTTGGAAATTTTCAGCCATGAATCAATTTAAACTTCGTGCGGCCTATGGTGAAGCCGGAAACTTTCCTGCTTTTGGATCCCAGTTCACCTCTTTTAACAGCACATTGATGGGAGGATTAAATGGCGCAAGTGTTAATGGTATAAGCCTAAACGGTGTCCTAGGGAACCAAGATATTCAGCCGGAAAGACAAAAAGAATTAGAACTTGGAGCCGACTTAGGGTTTTTGGACAATAGGATTGGGGTAACATTTACGTATTATAAAAAAGAAGTAGAAAACTTAATTTTAAATGCCGCCAATGAGCCTTCTTCAGGTTTTATAACAGAGGTTGCCAATGCCGGAAGTCTAGAAAATCAAGGGTTTGAAGTTTCGTTGAATTTTATTCCCATAGCATCAGAAGGTTTTAATTGGACGAGTGGATTCAATTTTTGGAAAAACACTTCAGAAATAACAAGATTGGATATTCCAGCCTTTAATCTTGGAGCATTTGGGGCTACCTTGGGAACTTTCAGAATAGAAGAAGGAAAAAGTGCTACTCAAATTGTTGGTATTAGTCCAGACGGACTCGTACAGTTTGGGGATGCAGAACCAGATTTCCAGATAACATTTAGAAATAATCTCCAAGTACAAAATTTTGAATTGGCCTTTCTATTCCACTGGAAAAAAGGAGGTGACAATATAAACCTCACAACTTTATTATCCGACCTAAATGGAACAAGTCACGATTATGATGATTTTGGACTAGATCCTACCGGGGCACTTCCCAATGGAGACTACAGGGTGAGCCAATTAGGAACTTCTGCCGCTGTATTCGTGGAAGATGCTTCTTACCTTCGACTAAGGGAGCTAGGCTTGTATTACAACCTCCCCAAAAGCCGTCTAGATCAATGGTTCAATAATGCCATTTCATCCATTCGAGTTGGTATTACAGGAACCAATCTTCTAAACTTCTTCGATTACAATAGTTATGATCCCGAAGTTTCAAATTTTGGATCTAATGGTATCTCAACAGGAGTAGAGGTTACACCATTCCCGTCGTCGAAAAGATTTATGTTTAATTTCTCCGTTAACTTTTAAAAAATAACATATGAAAAATTATATAAAATTTATAGCAATTACTTTGGTCTTAGTAGCTCTTGGAAGCTGTGAGGTAGAAGATTTTGCCGATTTAAACAGTCCCAGCTTAGAAGATATTGAAGCAAACCCCAGTATTGGAGATATCCAAGACTTAATAGGTGGGATGCAAGCATCTATGAGGAACAACTTAGGAACTTATTTCGACGACGTAGGCGTTATTGGTAGAGAGTTTTACCGTTTTTCTAGTTCTGATCCCCGATTTACAGCAGACCTACTCGGACGCGAAACTGCTATCTTAGATAATAATACGTTCTATATTACCAATCCATGGGCTGCGAGATACAATGTGGTGAAGAGTGCTAATATTGTACTCAAAGCTGTCGACAATACCACCGCAGATATATCGACTGCCGAAAAAGATGCCATACGAGGATTTGCTAAAACCATTAAGGCACATGAGTTGCTTTTAAACTTAAACCTTACCTATAACAATGGAATACGAATAGATGTTGAAGACCCAGATAATCTTGGCCCCATAAACGATTACCAAACTAGTTTAACTCAAATTAGGGAGATTTTAGATGAAGGGGCAACCAATCTTTCCAATGCTTCAGGAGCTTCATTCCCTTTTGATTTGTCTGCGGGATTTGCAGGCTTTTCCACGCCAAGTTCTTTTCTAGAATTCAACAAAGCCTTGGGAGCTAGAATTGCAGCATATCAGGGGGATTTAGATGCGGTTACCACATATCTAAACACCTCTTTTTTCAGTTTAACGGGTGATTTAAGGCAAGGAACCTACTATGTTTTCTCTTCAGACGGTAATGATGTTTTTAATCCCATGTTTTTTGCATTAAACTCGTCTACGGCTGGGGCTAGAATTATGCAACCATCTTTCTTGACTGATGCAAACCCAGACGATGAACGCTTGAGCAAAGTTGTAGAACGCGACGAACCTCTAACCTTAGACGGATTAACCGGGTCTTACGATTTCTTTGTTTATACCACAAATACAAGTCCCATTCCAATTATTAGAAATGAAGAATTAGTTTTGTTATATGCAGAGGCCAACCATATCGATGCTCCTGCAGAAGCGGTAAACGCAATCAATGTGGTAAGAAATGCCGCTGGTTTGCCTAATTATACCGGGGGAACAGACCCGCAATCGTTGGTAGATGAAATATTAAACCAAAGAAGGTACTCTCTTTATGGTGAAGGACATCGATGGATAGACATGAGAAGATTCAATAAACTAGATGAGCTCCCAATAGACCGTCCTCAGGATGATGTATGGGTAGAGTTTCCAATTCCGTTGAATGAAAACATTTAATTGATACTTCAAATTGAATAAAAAAAATGCCCCATTTTATAAGTGGGGCATTTTTAATTGAAATCTATTTTTCTACTGTGTCTTAGTCGTATCTTTCTTTTTACTACCAAATAATCCTTTTATTAAATTATCGGCTGCCTTTTTAATCTCATTGGTTTGTGTAGAATCTAATTTTGGCTTTTTATCGGATGTTGTAGCCGTAGTATCCTTAGATTTTCCCCCACCTAAAAAATTATCGATGGCATCTTTTACTTTATCACTTCCCTGATTTATAAGTTTGTCTTTTTGCATCTGCACCAATTTATTTGTCAACTGCGTTGCAGTGGCATTCAAATCGGTTGAAATAGAAGGATTGCTATACGTCCCTCCAATGTTTGCGGTAACGGGAACTGTTATATTCTTAGCATCGGGATCGTTTAACTTGGCAATTAAATTATTAACGTCTTTCCCTAAATATTTGGCAGGAACATCGAAAGTTGCTTTGTAATCCATAGACTTATCAAACCCGTGACTTCCGGCTACTTGAACATTAATGTCTTTATACTTTAAATTAAACGGTTTTACATTTACTTTTCCGTTATCGAAAGTTAGGGATGTTTTAATATCCTTGGTCTCCCCTTCTTGAAAATTCAAAAAGTTTAATTGTGTACCCAAAGTACTTAACAATTTTCCCTTTTCAGGATCGAACCCGCTTACAATGGCCTCTGCCAATGCATTACCAGAAAGCGTTGTTAGCTGTGGGGTGAAATCGTTATTTAAATTCCCTTGTATGGAAAAATTGGAGTTTAAAACACCTTGAAGCGCACTTGCAATAGGTGTAATGACCTGTAACATTTCTAGACTCTGGAAAGATTCTGCAATATTGAAACTTTTAATCCCCAAGTCCATTTTAAAAACAGAAGTTTCATTTTTGGTAGAAACCGATCCATTTAAAGCAATTTTACCTCCAAACAGACTCGAATTTAAATCTTTTAAGGTAACCGTTTCATCCTTAACAATAAGTGTTCCCGAAACATCTTTTAAAGTTAAATTGTCGTAGATAACTGTATTTGCCTTCGCTGCAATGGTTGCATCCAAGAAAGAAGGGATTTTTATCTGCTCCTCTTTACCAGCGGTAGTTGTTTTGGGTGTTTCTGCCGGACTTTCTTTAGAGGTATCTTCAGTTTTTTCTTTTTCTTCGGAAGTGTTTGCGGGTTCTTCCATCATAAAATCATTCACTGCAAACTTATTGGAGCTTAAGGTAAAGTTCCCTTTTAAGGTTTCTTTATTAAACATATATCCCAATAAATTTTGAATGGATCCTTTGGCGGAAATATCCGTTTGCCCTGTTTTGGCTTCAAAAGCATTTAGGGACACATTTCCAGGATTAAATGTTATTGCAGCGTTGGAAATTTGAACCGGATTCTTCATTTCTTCCGAAGCAAATTCAAAATCTTTCAAGCCAAGCGTACCACTGTTCTTTGTATTTTGATATTGTTCTTTTTCAATAGACTCCATATCGAAAGCTGTGTTTAGATTGGCGTCTAAAATTCCTTTTAAATCCTGTTCAGCAGGAAAAGGGTAGGCTTGAGAAAGATTCGATAAATTAATTCGCCCTTTCAAATTGGCATCCACCAAGGGGTTTCCCATTAAATGTTTTATATGTGCCTGAGCGCTAAAGACATCCTGGGCAATTTTAAAGTTTAATTTGTTAATATCGACATACGTATCTTCTAAAATACCGGTCTCATTGGCTATTTTTGTATCGATATTGATATTGTTAACCGATTGCGGTAGGTTTGGATATTTAAAGGACGCATTGTTGGAGGTAATGGCAATATTGAAAGCAGGGATGTGCTCTTCATCAATAGTACCGCTTAATTTGCCATCTACCACAAAATCCCCAGTGGTTTGTACGTTGGCAATATCCTTAGAATATGCTTCTGGGATTACTGCCAAAAAGTTTTTAAAATCGGAAGAAGGTGTTTTAAAAGTAATATCCACCTCTTGATTGTTTTCATTCACCTTTACAAAACCATCAAAAACAAGTGCCAATTGATTGATAATTGCTTTGTTTTCCAGAAAAGTATATTTATTCTGCTCTAGGTCTACGCCTAATTTGGCATCCAGTTGAATAGGATTTCTTCGGAAGTAATTTACACTATCCATATCGAAAGAAATGAGCGCATTGGTTTCGGTATCCAACTCTGACTTCACTACGGAAAGATCTCCTTTTCCGAAATGGTTTAAACTATCCAATTCAAAAAACATTTTAGCTTTTTCATCGTAATATTTTATACGCGAATTGGTAATTTCATAATTCTGTACAGAAAAAGAAACGTTATTGGCGCTCCCGGCTGTGGCATCTGTGCCTTCGCCAGTTGGTTCAGACGGAGTTTCAGGAGCCGGTGAAGTATCACTTTTGGCAATATCGTAATTGGCATTTCCATCTTTATCGACTAAAACATTTATAACCGCCCCATCGATAGAAAAAGAGTTAACCGAATATGGTTCTCCCGCATTATTAAAGATTTGCATAAAGGGAACACTAATATTTGCCTTTTTTGCGAACACCAAAGTATCTCCACTAAATGGTGCATTATTTATTAAGCTCATATTTTCTACCGTAACAGAGGCATCTGGAAAACTTCGGAATAAACTTACATCGGCATCGGTAAAATCGAATTTTGCATTTATATTCTTATTAACCGTATTTTTAACGATTTTAATAATTTTTCCTTCAAAAATAAAAGGCGCAGCGATTAAAAAAATCACCAGCAATCCTATTATTATCCCTATAATTTTAAGCGCTTTTTTCATTTCTATTTTTATTGTTTTTCAAATGTCCATAAAACACCCGTGTAATCGTCTCCTTATATTATAAAGGAATTATTATGGATGTTTTATTATAATTTCTTTTTCATTGCCCTAAAAGATTCAAAAAAAACCTGCGGACTATTTTATTTTATATTTTTAGCTTTCTTTAATATTAACAAATTTGTAGTAAAATTTGCACACTATTTTTAACTTTAATAAAAGTTTAATGTTTTTAAAACAATCGCTTTTAAGTATATACGAGATGAATAAAATAAAAGATTAAATTCCCAATTCTATCTCTTCGCCAGCCTGAAGTTTGAATCTCCTTTTAAAAAGATATACGAATAAATAAAGTAGCGGCGTATCGAATACAGCTACTAATACTTTAAATAGAAAACCGCTTATTACCAGACCGTAAAATAAATCCCACGGCAGTACTTTAAAAATACAAAGCAGAAAAACCACCGTGAAGGTATCTATAAATTGAGAGGTAAAAGTAGAAAAGTTGTTACGCACCCAGAGGTATTTTCCATTGGTAAGTTTTTTCCAAAAATGGTAAATGGTAATATCTATGTATTGCGCAAATAAATAGGCAATCATGGAAGCGAGCACGGCTATTGGTGATAGCGCAAAAACCTGTGTAAAGGTTTCATCTTGAATTGGTGAAGTGGCCAAAGCCGGCACTTGTTCTGCCACCAAAAGTATCCCCATGGAAAATAGAGACGCAAAAATCCCTGCAGTTACTACTTGGTTTGCTTTTTTTTGACCGTATATTTCTGAAATTAAATCGGTTATTAAAAAAGTAATGGGATAAGGCAGAATCCCTACCGATATTTCAAACAACGAAGCTCCAAAAACCTTAAAGTCGCCAAAGGGATACCAATAGAAGAACTTTTGAAAAATAAGATTCGACACCACAAGCGAAGTAATAAACAACGCTCCCAAATACAAGTATATTTTAAAGGCTAGTTTCTTATCTCTTGGTGTCATTCACTATTTTATATTCATTTCAAAAGGCATTCTGGCTTGCAGTCCTTCTTTAGCGGTAAGCGATTTCATCTGCTGTAGAATCATGTACATCTCTTCCCCCAATTCTTCTTTAAGCAGTTCTTCTTTACTGTTTACAAAACCAAGACCTGAGAAGTTTTGTAATAGCTCCTCGATACTTGTTTCATAAACGGGATAATTTTTAACGGAATACTCTTTTACCCCATTGCTTTCTGCGGCATAGGCCACCGCCTCTTCCAAGCCTCCAATTTCGTCTACCAAACCTCTTTCCTTGGCCTGGATCCCTGTCCAAACCCTTCCTTGAGCTACACTGTCTACCGCTGCCATTTCCATATCCCTTCCTTCAGAAACACGCTTTAAGAATGTTTGATAGAAATCTTCAATCCCTTCTTTGGCATATTTTTTAAAATTGTCATTTTCTTTTTCAAAAACACTGTAAACGGTAGAATTTTCATTGGTATTTACCTGCTCTGCGTTAATGCCCCATCGATCTGCCAATTCGCTTACATTTGGAATGGTGGCAAAAACACCAATGGATCCAGTAATGGTAGAAGGTTCTGCAAATATTTTATCTCCTGCTACTGCCATGTAATAACCACCAGAAGCAGCCAAATTCCCCATAGAAACAATAACGGGTTTTACTTTTTTAGTAACTTCAATTTCCCTCCAAATAATATCGGAAGTCAATGCCATCCCTCCCGGGGAGTTGATACGCATAACAATGGCTTTTACCTTATCGTCTTCCCGTGCATCCCGAAGCGATTTAAACATAGTTTCTTGGCCTATATAATTATCGTTTCCTTTTCCATATCCAATTTCGCCCTGTGCGTAGATCACGGCAATTCTATCTTTTCCTGCCGTTTTTATCTTTTTGGATGCATATTCCGCATAATCCAAAATATTGATTTTATTGATCTCCTTGTCTTTATCGATCTCCAATTCCTTTCTTAGCAAGTCTTCATATTCATCAATGTAGCTCAATTTATCCACAAATCTGTTTTTCAATGCCATTTCTGGGGTTCGTGCCGCCAGTTCATCTGCAAAAGTATCAAGCTGATTGACTTCTATATTTCTACTCTCAGAAATATCCTTCAAATAGGTACCCCAAACAGATTCCAATAATTCGGTTATTTGCTCCCTGTTTTCGGCACTCATCTCGTTGTTAAGGTAAGGCTCTACCGCACTTTTATATTTTCCGTGGCGAATTACCTCCATTTTTATACCAGAATTTTCTTGGAGCTCTTTTAAATACAGAACCTCCGAAGAAAGTCCCCTAAAATCTAAGTTCCCAGTTGGGTTTAGAAAAATAGAATCTGCTACAGAAGCTAGGTAGTAATCTTTCTGAACAAAAATATCCCCATAAGCATATACAAACTTGCCAGATTCCTTAAATTTTGCTAAAGCATCGCGCAGGGTTCTGGTGTTGGCAGACCCCGTATTTAAAAAGGAATTGTGAATACTAATCCCTTTAATCTTATCGTCGGAAGCAGCTTCATTAATTGCCAGCAAGACATTATTCAAGCCATTGTATTCTTCAAACTTATAGTCGATATCGGTAAACTCATATTTCCCACCATAATCTTTTAATGGCTGGTCGAAGCTTATTTCTAAAACCGAATTGTCTTTTACCTTAATTGGCTCTTCGCTACTTCCAGCTACGGCCGCTATAATTACAAAAAGCATCACTACGATTCCCAACGCAATAAGGGTTCCCAGAATTGCTGCCAGTAAATTTCTTAAAAACTTCATCTTAGCTTAAAATTTAATTAAAACCACCTCTATAAGGCGAATAACAAATAACTCAAAAATATGGGATATTAACAACTTTTAGACCTAGTAGGTTTTTGCAATCTTTGAAGTCTAAGGAGATGTATTCTATTTATATTCTGAAACAAAATGAAGTTTTACACTTGGATATTTTTGCTGTGTCATTTGTATCGAAAAAGCAGAATCGGCCAAAAACACCAATTGTCCCTGTTTATCTTTAGCTAAAAACTTCTGTTTTACACGCTTAAACTCCTTAAATTCTTCACTGTTTTTATCTTCGGATTCTACCCAACAAGCTTTGTGTACCGGTAAGTTTTCATAGGTACATTTGGCACCATATTCATGTTCGAGTCGGTATTGAATAACTTCGTATTGAAGCGCTCCAACGGTACCAATAATTTTGCGGTTGTTCATTTCCAGAGTAAAGAGCTGTGCAACCCCTTCGTCCATGAGCTGTGTAATCCCTTTATCCAATTGCTTCGCCTTCATAGGGTCTGCATTATTGATATAGCGGAAGTGTTCTGGAGAGAAACTGGGAATTCCCCTAAAATTAAGTTCTTCCCCTTGTGTAAGTGTGTCCCCTATTTTAAAATTCCCCGTGTCGTGAAGCCCCACTATATCACCCGCATAGGAAACATCCACAATCTCTTTCTTTTCAGCAAAAAAGGCATTCGGACTCGAAAATTTGAGCTTTTTCCCATTTCGAACATGCAAATAGGGAGTATTCCGCTCGAAAGTACCTGATACTATTTTAATAAACGCCAAACGGTCGCGATGCTTGGGGTCCATATTGGCATGTATTTTAAACACAAAACCAGAAAACTCCTTTTCATTGGGGTCTACCAATCGTTCTTCCGATTTTTTTGGCAAGGGCGTTGGTGCAATTTCCACAAAACAATCCAACAACTCCCGCACCCCGAAATTATTAAGGGCCGATCCAAAAAATACCGGTTGTAAATCACCTTTTAAATATTCTTCCCTATCAAAATCAGGGTACACTTCATAGACCAATTCCAAATTCTCGCGGAGATCCTCTGCGGAATCCTTTCCGATGATCTTTTCCAGTTCCGGACTGGATACATCATCAAAAGCGATGGTCTCTTCAATATTTTTCTTACTATCCCCACTAAATAGGTTGATGTTCTTTTCCCAAACATTATAGATCCCTTTAAAATCGTATCCCATTCCGATAGGAAAACTCAAAGGGGTCACGCGTAGGTTAAGTTTTTGTTCCACTTCATCTAAAAGATCGAACGCATCTTTTCCTTCACGGTCCAATTTGTTAATAAACGCAATCATGGGGATATTGCGCATACGGCAAACTTCCACCAGTTTTTCGGTCTGTTCCTCTACCCCTTTTGCCACATCTATTACCACAATTACACTATCCACTGCGGTAAGGGTTCTAAACGTATCTTCAGCAAAATCCTTGTGGCCAGGCGTATCCAGGATATTAATTTTCTTGCCTTCGTAATTAAATGCCAAAACGGAGGTAGCCACAGAAATACCCCTTTGGCGCTCAATCTCCATAAAGTCACTCGTAGCACCTTTTTTTATTTTATTGCTCTTTACAGCTCCGGCCTCTTGAATGGCACCACCAAAAAGCAATAGCTTCTCTGTTAAGGTAGTTTTACCGGCATCTGGGTGGGAGATAATCCCGAAAGTTCTTCTTTTCTTAATTTCTTCTTCTAAACGCATGCTTATCCATTTAAGGACTGCAAAAATAATTGATTCTACGTCAAGCAGCATCATTTATCTAAATTTTTATACGTTATACAGTATTGCAAAAAATTAAACATTACCTACATAGCCCAATTACTTAGGTACATACGCCTCTTACATTAGTACATAGAGCATTTACATGACTACATTGCCCGCTTACAATGCTGCAAAAACCACTTACATCCCTGCATAGCCCATTTACACGGCTGCATAAACCACTTACATCATTGCATAAACTGTTAATTTTTTTTTACAGAATTATATTTTTAAAGGGAGCTTACTACTATAGAAAGTTCTATTAGCCCATAATTTTTAGAGTACATCTAACCTTTATACCGTTCATCGATAGTTTGCCGTTTTATAACTCTTATTTTATTACGAGACAATCTCTTGAAATACATTTGCATTACTGTTAACTTAATTTTAACATTTTAAAAAACCATTTCTAAAATTGCTTCGTAAGTAGTAAACAATGGAATTTTTAATCCTCAAAACCTATGCTTAATTACAAAGCCTCAAGATTTAACATCCCCGCTATAATTTCTTGTGTGATTTTTTTAGCACTTACACCCAAATTAGTTTCTGGCCAGACTCCCATCCAAACGATTAACGCCTCCTATGTAGATGTAAATAATAGTACCAACGATTACACCATAAAGGGAAATGGATCGCATCCCAACTATGCGACCTCTACAGACTATATTTTGGAATTTAGCACTTCTTCTACCACGGAAAATAATTACGAACTAAGTAAAACAGCTTCTTTTACTACGGGCACTGGAACAAGCGCTGTAACATATGATGCGGCTTTTTTGGTGGATAAATTTTTTGTAAGAAGAAAAGGATTGGTAGATGGCAACAGTAAAAGACAAATTCTATGGTTTGAGCGGGAAACAACAGATAACTCTACGAATACTCGCAAATTACGACCCACTTATGCAGGAAGTATCGAAGAATCTTTTAGAAGCTTACGTTTAAATATTGGATCAGACAATACTTTTGTAAACCCCACTGGCTCTGGGAGTGCCCAAGTTAACAACATAGAACGTTTCGATTATATAAATTCTGAAGGTATTTCCACAGCTACCCCACAAAATGCCGGTTTTGCGGTATTTGAAAGAAATGGAAACGACCCGTTTAAAATTGCCGCAGTGCTTTCTATTGATGGTGATGGAAACCCTACCTCTTTCGGACCTTTAAAAACAGTTGCTGCCGATAAATATGGGCCAACGGTACACGAAACCAGGTATGTTATTTTTCAAAGACAAGATGGGGATGCCCGAATGAAACCCGCTGAAAACGGAGGTCCGCAAAAGGTGGCCGGTGTATTCCTCAATTTAACTTTTTTAGGCATTGCAGCCAATCAAGTATTTTATGGATACATTATAATGCCCAACGATGTAACATCAACCGACTTTAACCAAAGCCCGACAAACACCAATTCTACTCAAGGTGGTATGGATGCCTATCCTGGAGGTGGATTTTACGACAGCGACGGTGGTTTACAACAGGTAAATGCCAATAACGATATAGATAACGATGGAATTCCAAATACAACCGATTTAGATGATGATAACGACGGGATTTTAGACACCAATGAAGGTTTGGACTGTGGGACCGCCAATCTGCGTAATGGCAAAGCCTTAAACACTGATTTTGGCAAGGATGCGCTTACCAACATTGCAACTTACAAAACGGTTAAAGTAGATGTAACCTCTACCCTTACTGCATCCGCCACCTTCAATAGTTTTAGGTTTGAAAGTGGTATTGCAGGAAATACAGAAGGGCTATTACTAAACACTTCCAACACCAATTTCGATAGTGCTCCAACAAATCATACATTTCAATTTAATGAACCAATAACAAACCTGGAAATTGATTTAGGGGATATCGACCAGAGTGATATTGTGGAAATTAAAGCCTTTAATGGTCCTAATCGTGTAAAACTCAGCAACAGCAATTTTATACTTCCACCTGCGGGGATCAATTACGATGGTTCCAAAACCTTATCGTCGAGCATTCCAATTGATTTAGATAAAACCTCTAGCGTAAACAATGCAAAATTGAGAATAGGACAGGCGATTGATAAATTGATTTTTAAAGTTGGTAAATCGGGACCAGCCGGAAATGTTCAAATTTCTTTCAGCAACATTAAATATTGCATTCCTACCGATACCGATCAAGATGGTATTTACGACTATTTGGATGTAGATAGCGACAACGACGGTATTTACGATGCCGTGGAAGCTGGACATGGACAAGATCAATCCAACGGCAGGGTTAATGGACTAGTAGGAACCGATGGAATCCCCAACAGTGTGCAGCCAGTTTCCCAGCCTAATGGCGGAACTGTTAATTACACCTTATTGAACAGCGATACAGACGGCAAAGCAGATTATGTAGATATTGACTCTGATGACGATGGATGTAATGATGTATTGGAAGCAGGATTTAAGGAAAACCCAGACAAACCTGGACAATTACTTGGTAACACAGTTAATAAAAACGGAGCAGTTGGGGGATTTGAAGCAGGAAAAGGTTACGTGACCCCTGCCGATAGAAATGCTAACAATGTTTTCGATTACAGGGAAGTGACTCCAAAACCTGTTATTACCACCCAACCCATAAGCAAGCAGATTTTTGCCGGAGATAGTACAACTTTTAGTTTAAGTGGAAATAATATTAACGCCTACCAATGGCAATTTTTAGACGGCACAGAATGGAAAAACATTACCAATGGGGGTGTTTATAGCGGTGCCACTACAAATACACTGACTATTACCAAAGCTCAAAAAAATTTAAATAACACAAAATTTAGGGTTTTTGTTAGAAACACAAATAATGCTTGCGGCGAAATTATTTCAAATGAAGTTACTCTAACGGTAAAAGTAAGAACCGTTATCACCAACCGAAATACTACCTACAGAGTTAATAATTACTTAATTATTTAGACTTTATCAAAAGTGTATTACAACGAAATTAACTGCGGATTAACAATAAATCTAGGAATATACTATGCACGCATAGTATATTTGTGTAGTTATTTTTCTGTTTAACAAAAATTTAACAAAACCGTATCTAAAATTTTTACGTAAGTATTTTAATAACAAAGATTACTAAACGAAAATTAATGAAGCAATTTTACTTTTTATATATTTTAGTTTTGCCCTTTTGCTTAACCGCTCAAAACCAACCACCCACAATTTCAGCTGAAAATTCGGATGGAGCTAGCGCTTATTGCCCGGGAACTTCAAGCAGAATTGCAAAAAATGTAATCATTACCAATAATGGTGGTGGGAACAGCCTTTCCGCAGCTTTCATTCAAATTACGGGAAACTACAAAACAGGTGATCGTTTAAATTTTACTAATACTTCAAAAATAACAGGAACATTTTCCAATAGTGAAGGTAAATTAAAATTATCGGGAGAAGCGACGTTTGCTGAATATAAAGCAGCGATTGAAAGTATCACTTTTACATCAACTGCTTCCTTTCTAGATGGATTGGGAAAAACTTTTTCCATTGTATTAAACGAAGCCAATTATCTAGAAAGGACTGGGCACTACTATGAGTACATTGCTAACGTGGGAATTACTTGGACAGCTGCAAGGACAGCTGCCGAAGGTAGAACATTATATGGGTTGAAAGGATATTTAGCGACTATTACGACTCCAGAAGAAGCTCAATTATTAGGAAAGCAAGCTCCCGGAGCTGGATGGATTGGTGGAAGTGATGCAGCTGTTGAAAACGTTTGGAGATGGGTTACAGGTCCTGAAGGAACGGAAAACGGAGGTACTGGAAGACAATTTTGGCAAGGTCTTTATGCAAATCACCCATCGACACCAGGAAGCACAACCGCCCCAGATAATTTTGCCTTTTGGAACAATAGGGAACCAAATCAGGCAGGAGATGAAGACTATGCTCACATAACTGCACCAGGGGTTGGTCCCGACGGCTCTTGGAACGACCTTTCCAATAGAGGTGCCAATAACGGTAATTACCAGCCAAAAGGATATTTAGTAGAGTATGGAGGAATGCCTGGCGATCCAGCAGCACCCCAAGTAGCAACAACTACAAAATTAACGGTAGAGAAAGTGGCTCCTACAGCTAGTAATCCGGCCGCAATAACCGCCAATTGTAAACCGCCTGCCCCAAATGTTAATGTAGTTCTAGATGAAGCAGATAACTGTACAGTTTCAGCTAACTTAATCGTACAATTTGTTTCTGATGTTGAAAACAACACGAATCCTAAAACGGTTACAAGAACGTACAGTATTACAGATAGAGCTGGAAATTCATCCACCGTAACTCAGAATATAACAATTAATGAACCCAGTGTGGACGCAGGTGAAGATCAAGAAGTTTGTAATGGCGATTCAGTTACCTTACCATCTACGATAACCAATGGTACCGCCCCCTACACCTATGAGTGGTCTACGAATGGTACTGTTGTTGGGAACTCTGCTACGATAAATACAATACCAAATGGTGATGCCGACAATAATGTAAATCTTGATTATACAATTACGGTAACCGATGCCGCTGGGTGCAGCTATTCTGACACTGTAAGGATTAGGGTGAAGTTTACGCCAGAAGCTTCTGTAACACCACAATCTGCTACCTGTGGGGAAGACAATGGGAGTTTTGTGTTCAACTTCCCTGATAAAAATAATAGGTCTAACATCTCTTTTAGTATTGACGGAGGTATTTCTTATAGTTCAATACCCGACAATAACGGAAGCTTTACTATAGGAGATTTGGCCCCTGGAGATTACGAATTATGGTCACGTTGGGGAAATAATGATTGCCCTATTAAATTAGGAGACTTTGAAATTGAGCGCACACCAGAAGTTTTGATAAACTCTCAGCCGAATAATCAAACTGTATTTGTAAACCAAGATGCCAAATTTTCCGTAGATATTGAAAATGCCGACACTTACCAATGGCAAGTTAGTAAGGATAATGGAGTAACTTTTAATAATATTTCAGATGGGATGGAATACGAAAATGTAAACACAGAAGAATTAACGGTGCTCAAACCAGATGTAGATAAAAACAAATATCAATATCGATTAACGGCCGAGGATAGCGCAAATAATTGCGAATTAATCAATTCTAATTCCGCCACCCTTACTGTACAATTAAGAACCGTAATAACGAATAGAAATCAAACTTACAGAGTCAATAAAAATTAATGCAGTTTACCCATGAAATATACACTTTATCCTACAGACAACATTATAAAGTTAGATCACATCATTTTTTACGCCAAGGCGCATTAATACAGTAATTTTGTACAAATAAGAACTTAATATAAACCTCAAAATAAATTAAAATGTTTAACACAACAAAAGGAAAATTATTAGTCTTGAAAATTTGATTCTATAGGCTCTTTAATTCCTGAAACATCACCTAAAAACTTATTGAAATTTTAATTGCTGTTCTACAGCAAAGGGATGTTGTTGTTTAAATTTTTAAAAAACTGTTGCTTAAAATAAATTTTATATAATGAAAAACGGAATTTTACTCATCGTATTGCTTATTTCAGGATTTGCGTTTTCTCAAACAACCGTAAACTTGGAAAACCAGTGTAATTGCACGGTACTTAAAGGCACCCAAGTAACTGGAGCCGGTGCTACTAGCCCTTCGGCCGACAGAGGAGATATCTATATCAATGAAAATACCGGAGTAATTTATTTCTGGAACGGAAGTTCTTGGGATTTGACTTCTGGCGATAAAGTTAAAAATCAGACTTTCGTGGTAAACACTACAGAAGGGACCTTGGTTTTAACAGATTCTGAAGGAGATAGCTTTGAAGTGCTTTTATCTGATATTGCAAGTGAAGTGGATACCAACACCACCAATGCTTCCCTTACTCAAGATGGAACAAATTTGATTTTAATTGATAGCGATAACAATGAAGTAACAATTCCTCTTTCAGACATTGCCGCGGCGACAGACACCAATACTACAAATAGCAGTTTTACTATTGAAAATTCTAGCAGCGAACTGGTAATCACTGATTCTGATGGAAACGATGTAAGGATAGCCTTGGCGGATATAGCCACAGCGGTAAATACTGATAATCAAGATTTAGCAAACGTTTTAAATGTAAACAATAATGCTGGAGGGCTCGTTATCACAAACCTTGGAGCACCTACCAATGACGCCGATGCCTCCACAAAAAAATACGTGGACGATGCCATTACCGCAAGCAACACGGCCGATGGTGATACAGACGCTACCAATGAAATTCAAACAATCGCTTCTGCCGACAACAGCGTTACCGCTACCATAGACGCAGACAACAATTACGACCTTTCGGTAAATGCCGAAAATACAGCCTTCACATCTGCTCAAGGCCTTACTTCAACAAATGTCCAAGATGCCATCGACGAAGTGGCTCAGGGAAGCTCAGACGACCAAACAGCCTCAGAGGTATCGTTTGACGACTCGACCGCTGCATTGGGAGCCTCAAATACACAAGCTGCGATTGAAGCATTAGCTGCCAGCAATGCTGCCGATAATGACACAGATGATGAAAACGAACTCCAAGACCTTTCCATATCAGGGAATGAGCTTAGCCTTAGCAATGACCCGACAGCAACGCCCATCGATCTTTCAGGCTATCTTGACAACACAGATGACCAGAACGCCTCAGAAGTATCGTTTGACGACTCGACCGCTGCATTGGGGGCCTCAAATACACAAGCTGCGATTGAAGCATTAGCTGCCAGCAATGCTGCCGATAATGACACAGATGATGAAAACGAACTCCAAGACCTTTCCATATCTGGGAATGAGCTTAGCCTTAGCAATGACCCGACAGCAACACCCATCGATCTTTCAGGCTATCTCGACAACACAGACAACCAAACGGCCTCAGAAGTGGACATCACGGCAATTACTGGAATTACCGCTACTAACGTTCAAGGGGCTTTGGAAGAATTGAATTCAAATAGCTCTGACGACCAGGCACTGACATTGGAAACAGGCAACATCCTGACCCTTGAGGACGGAGGAACCGTAAACCTTACACCCTTCCTTGACAATACAGACGAACAAGATCTTTCCATATCAGGGAATGAGCTTAGCCTTAGCAATGACCCGACAGCAACACCCATCGATCTTTCAGGCTATCTCGACAACACAGACGACCAAACGGCCTCAGAAGTGGACATCACGGCAATTACTGGAATTACCGCTACTAACGTTCAAGGGGCTTTGGAAGAATTGAATTCAAATAGCTCTGACGACCAGGCACTGACACTGGAAACAGGCAACATCCTGACCCTTGAGGACGGAGGAACCGTAAACCTTACACCCTTCCTTGACAATACAGACGAACAAGACCTTTCCATATCAGGGAATGAGCTTAGCCTTAGCAATGACCCGACAGCAACGCCCATCGATCTTTCAGGCTATCTTGACAACACAGATGACCAGAACGCCTCAGAAGTATCGTTTGACGACTCGACCGCTGCATTGGGGGCCTCAAATACACAAGCTGCCATTGAAGCATTAGCTGCCAGCAATGCTGCCGATAATGACACAGATGATGAAAACGAACTCCAAGACCTTTCCATATCAGGGAATGAGCTTAGCCTTAGCAATGACCCGACAGCAACACCCATCGATCTTTCAGGCTATCTCGACAACACAGACAACCAAACGGCCTCAGAAGTGGACATCACGGCAATTACTGGAATTACCGCTACTAACGTTCAAGGGGCTTTGGAAGAATTGAATTCAAATAGCTCTGACGACCAGGCACTGACATTGGAAACAGGCAACATCCTGACCCTTGAGGACGGAGGAACCGTAAACCTTACACCCTTCCTTGACAATACAGACGAACAAGATCTTTCCATATCAGGGAATGAGCTTAGCCTTAGCAATGACCCGACAGCAACGCCCATCGATCTTTCAGGCTATCTCGACAACACAGACGACCAAACGGCCTCAGAAGTGGACATCACGGCAATTACTGGAATTACCGCTACTAACGTTCAAGGGGCTTTGGAAGAATTGAATTCAAATAGCTCTGACGACCAGGCACTGACACTGGAAACAGGCAACATCCTGACCCTTGAGGACGGAGGAACCGTAAACCTTACACCCTTCCTTGACAATACAGACGAACAAGACCTTTCCATATCAGGGAATGAGCTTAGCCTTAGCAATGACCCGACAGCAACGCCCATCGATCTTTCAGGCTATCTTGACAACACAGATGACCAGAACGCCTCAGAAGTATCGTTTGACGACTCGACCGCTGCATTGGGGGCCTCAAATACACAAGCTGCCATTGAAGCATTAGCTGCCAGCAATGCTGCCGATAATGACACAGATGATGAAAACGAACTCCAAGACCTTTCCATATCAGGGAATGAGCTTAGCCTTAGCAATGACCCGACAGCAACACCCATCGATCTTTCAGGCTATCTCGACAACACAGACAACCAAACAGCCTCAGAAGTGGACATCACGGCAATTTCTGGAATTACCGCTACTAACGTTCAAGGGGCTTTGGAAGAATTGAATTCAAATAGCTCTGACGACCAGGCACTGACACTGGAAACAGGCAATATCCTGACCCTTGAGGACGGAGGAACCGTAAACCTTACACCCTTCCTTGACAATACAGACGAACAAGATCTTTCCATATCAGGGAATGAGCTTAGCCTTAGCAATGACCCGACAGCAACACCCATCGATCTTTCAGGCTATCTCGACAACACAGACGACCAAACGGCCTCAGAAGTGGACATCACGGCAATTACTGGAATTACCGCTACTAACGTTCAAGGGGCTTTGGAAGAATTGAATTCAAATAGCTCTGACGACCAGGCACTGACACTGGAAACAGGCAACATCCTGACCCTTGAGGACGGAGGAACCGTAAACCTTACACCCTTCCTTGACAATACAGACGAACAAGATCTTTCCATATCAGGGAATGAGCTTAGCCTTAGCAATGACCCGACAGCAACGCCCATCGATCTTTCAGGCTATCTTGACAACACAGATGACCAGAACGCCTCAGAAGTATCGTTTGACGACTCGACCGCTGCATTGGGGGCCTCAAATACACAAGCTGCGATTGAAGCATTAGCTGCCAGCAATGCTGCCGATAATGACACAGATGATGAAAACGAACTCCAAGACCTTTCCATATCAGGGAATGAGCTTAGCCTTAGCAATGACCCGACAGCAACGCCCATCGATCTTTCAGGCTATCTTGACAACACAGATGACCAGAACGCCTCAGAAGTATCGTTTGACGACTCGACCGCTGCATTGGGGGCCTCAAATACACAAGCTGCCATTGAAGCATTAGCTGCCAGCAATGCTGCCGATAATGACACAGATGATGAAAACGAACTCCAAGACCTTTCCATATCAGGGAATGAGCTTAGCCTTAGCAATGACCCGACAGCAACACCCATCGATCTTTCAGGCTATCTCGACAACACAGACAACCAAACGGCCTCAGAAGTGGACATCACGGCAATTACTGGAATTACCGCTACTAACGTTCAAGGGGCTTTGGAAGAATTGAATTCAAATAGCTCTGACGACCAGGCACTGACATTGGAAACAGGCAACATCCTGACCCTTGAGGACGGAGGAACCGTAAACCTTACACCCTTCCTTGACAATACAGACGAACAAGATCTTTCCATATCAGGGAATGAGCTTAGCCTTAGCAATGACCCGACAGCAACGCCCATCGATCTTTCAGGCTATCTCGACAACACAGACGACCAAACGGCCTCAGAAGTGGACATCACGGCAATTTCTGGAATTACCGCTACTAACGTTCAAGGAGCTTTGGAAGAATTGAATTCAAATAGCTCTGACGACCAAAAGGATTCAGAAGTCGAATTAGCAACACCAATAAATGTAGATGGTGATGGCGATCCAAATAATCCAACTACTAATCCAGAAACTAATGAAACAACTGTTCAAGAAGCACTAGTTGCCATGACCAAAGTAACGGCAAAAGCAGCTAGAATTTTCTATCCACCTTCAATAGCGTTAGATGCTTCAAGCACAGGACCTAAGCCTGACGTAAATCTTTATGCTGACTATGTAGACCAGTATGGAACACCTATGATTGCTAGTGGTGGAGCACCAGCTGCAATTCCAACCTATGCAGCTAATGAATTATATTACTATATCACTTATTACGATCAAGATGTTTTCGAAAATGTAAGTGTTTCTTCAACAGGTGTATTAAGTTATAGCGTAAAAGCTGTACCATCCGATTACAACTCATTGATCAACGTGGTATTCGTGGTAAAATAATTGTTTGATAAAACACTAAAAAAGAAATCATTTTGACACATCAAAATAAACATATCAAACAACTACTGCTGGGAGTTTTGCTGTTATTGGCATCTCAGGTAAGCGCGCAATTTATCTTGCAGGCACCCGAGACCAATGCCGAAGATGGTACCATTAGCAACTATCAGTGGTACGTGCTCGATGGAACTACCAAACAAACCATGGGAACTGCTTCTTCACAGGAGATTTTTATTCCGGGTGTTTACTTCGCTACCTACGACGGAACGAAATGCGGCACTAACGCCACTACTTATTTTATAGTGACCTATTGCGACGCTCCTGATAATGAGGTAACGCTAGATGTTTCTCAAAGTGTAAGCGGGAACAGTACGGTAGATTGGAATAGAACTGAAATTCCAGATGGAACGGTAAATCCGGTTGTAACAGCCACTAAAAATCTCGAAAAATACGTGGCCAGGGTTACAAAGGCTGGAAACACTAAAGACCTCCCAGCGTTTACGGTTGTTTGTTTAAGAGAGAAATTTGATTTGGTAGACGATATTGTAGCTTCGGTACAAAACTCGGGTACTATCATCAATATGTTGGATAACGATACAGCGATTCCTTCCATCGGTTCCTTCGTGCTTACACAGCCAACAAACGGAACTGCCAGAATAAACAATAATGGTACGCCCAATGACCCAAGTGATGATACAATTACTTATATCCCGGGAACCAATTTTAATGGAACGGATGAATTTACCTATTCGCTTACCATTATAAATTCGGATAATAGCGAAATGACCGGAACTGCTACTATTACTATCGATGTACTCAAAGCGGTTAACGATCGATTGGTGGTTTTGGAAGATAGCCAAGCTGGTCGAGACAATCAAATAGATGTAAGTGCAAACGATAATATTGGGGCTAACGGTGGAATGACAGACAGTTATGCCTTAACAACAGCACCAAACAACGGTTCGGTTACCGAAATTTCAGATGGCATCTTTGAATACGTGCCAAATCCAAATTACAATGGGATGGATAGCTTCACCTATTCCTTAACGGATGCTTCAGGAAATACGGTTTTTGGAAATGTTTCTGTGGAAGTAACTCCACAGAACGATGCTCCCATTGCTGTTGATGATGATTTTTCCATTCCGGCGAATACGGAAACTGCTTTAAATGTATTAAAAAACGATAGAGATCCCGATGGTGATTCCTTCAGCATTGAAGATTATACCCAACCTGCGCATGGAGAACTAATTTTACAAGATGGGCAATTGCTCTATTACCCGGACCTGGATTACGAAGGCGCAGATAGTTTTACCTATACCATCACTGATGGAGATCTTGTTTCTAATTCAGCAACAGTTACGCTAAATGTGGAGGGAATGGAGAATAATGATGTAGTTTTAAGGGATGATGAAGCAACTACCCTGGAAGACACTTCAGTTTCCATCAACATTTTAGAAAATGACGATATAAATATTGCGAATTTTAGGGTTACCATTGAGGAAGGATCCAATGATACAAGTGCTAAAATAGACGTTCAGGATAAAGGAAATACAATTGAATATACTCCAGAACCAGATTTTGTTGGTACCGCAACTTTTAAATATATTGTGGAATATACCGATAGTAATGGCATTGAAAGAACCGAAACAGCTGTGGTAACTATAACTGTTACACCGGTACAAGATGTTGAGGATGATTTTGCTGAAGTAGACTCTTCTTTCCCTTTCGAAGAAATTATCGATGTATTTGCTAACGATAGTTTTAATGAAGAGACAAACTTGAGTATTACAAATATTTCAAATCCGCAAAATGGTACAGTTACCATCAATCCAGACAATACCTTGTCTTATATAGTAAACCAAGGTTTTCAAGGAAACGATGTCTTTACCTACACCGTAAGGGTTACACATAGTGACGGAAGCTTTAATGAAGAACAAGGTACGGTAACCGTAAGTGCACAGGAAAATAATCCGGCGCCACCTCCACCAGAGGAAGAAATTCAAGTACACCAATTGGTATCACCAAACGGGGATGGACAAAATGATGAACTTAAAATTTATGGAATTGAGAACTATCCAAACAACTCGGTTAAAATTTTTAACCGTTGGGGGGTATTGGTTTTCGAAACGGAAGGTTACGGACAAGGAAACAACGTTTTTAGAGGGTATTCCCAGGGACGGGTTACAATTAGTCAAAAAAATAAATTGCCTGTAGGAACATATTATTATGTTATTGATTACATTAAAGATCAAAACACTAAAAACATGGCAGGTTATATCTACATCAATTATTAAAAGGTGTAGTAAAAAGTATTAAAATGAAGAATTCTAAACTATTATTTTTTGTATTGATCATTACTGCTGCCCAGTCTATTTTTGGGCAACAAGATCCTCAATACACGCAATATATGTACAATACCATGAGCATAAACCCTGCCTACGCTGGTAGTAGGGGAATGCTGAGTGCTACTGCATTATATCGCAACCAATGGCTAGGTTTAGATGGTGCTCCAGAAACACAAACCTTAAATGTGCATTCGCCAATTAGACGTAGTAATTTGGGAGTAGGTCTTTCAATAATAAACGATCAACTCGGGGATGGGGTTAGTCAAGAAACTTTCTTCGATGCAGATATTTCTTATACCATCCAAACATCCTATCAAGGGCGTTTATCATTCGGATTAAAGCTTGGTGGAAGTCTTCTGAACGTAGATTTTACCAAATTGAACCAGTACGACGATGTAGAGCTTACAGGACAAAATAATATCGATAACAAGTTTTCTCCTAACATCGGTGCTGGAATCTATTATCATGCAGATAAATACTATGTCGGTCTTTCTGTTCCCAATATGTTAACAACGCAATATTTCGACGAATCCAACAACTCAAATAATGGAAGCACCTCCTATATTGCCCAATCCAATGTACATTATTATTTAATGGGAGGTTATGTTTTCGATCTAGATTATCGCTGGAAATTCAAGCCAGCCATGCTTACCAAATTTGTGTCTGGAGCGCCTTTACAGGTAGATCTATCAGCTAACTTTTTATACGATGAAACCGTAACATTTGGTGTAGGATATAGATGGGGGGCTGCCGTTACTGGAATGTTAGGTTTTCAATTAACCGAAGGCCTTGCCGTAGGTTTGGCTTACGACAGGGAGGTAACAGCTTTAGGGGGAACTCAATTTAACAGTGGTACCGTGGAAGTATTTCTTCGATATGAATTTTCAAGAAACTACAAGCGTGTTACAAGTCCGAGATTTTTCTAAGAATTTCCCGGCACTATGCTAAGTATCAAAATTTCAGCGTCTACAAACTGAACACTTTCAGGTAATCTAAAATTATCAAAATTCAATTTAAATCTTTCATTCTTCTGTTAAAAGCATTAGAAAAATTAATTATTTCCATTTTTGTCTTTAAATTCAGCTTCAAATAACTTAAAGTCATTTTGACAACTTGAACGTAAAGACACCATAAATGAAAAACAACAACTCGAGAAGAAATTTTCTTCAAAAATCGGCACTTGCCACAGCAGGGCTTAGTATTCCAAGTTATGTAAACGCAAACAGTCTAACATCCTTATTCTCTAATGTAGCGCCAAGCGACCAGCTCAATTTTGGGGTTATTGGGTGTAAAGGAATGGGTTGGAGCGATATGAAAGCACATCTTAACATTCCTGGGGTAAACTGTATTGCTTTAGCCGATGTTGATGAAAATGTGTTGGATGACCGCGCCGCTAACGCCAAGGAATTAACAGGTAAAAAACCAAAATTATATACCGATTATAGAAAGATGCTCGATAATAAAGACATCGATGCAGTCATTATCGGCACACCCGATCATTGGCATTGTTTAAATTTCGTCGATGCCTCCAATGCCGGGAAACATGTGTATGTAGAAAAACCATTGGCAAATAGCATAGAAGAGTGTAATATTATGGTAGATGTTGCCAAAAGGAACAACACCATTGCACAAGTGGGCCAGTGGCAACGTAGTGGTACGCAATACGACGAAGCCATAAAATATGTGCAATCTGGAAAACTGGGAAAAATACGCTTGGTTAAGTGCTGGTCGTATCAAGGTTGGATGAAACCCGTTCCCGTTAAACCGAATACACAACCACCAAAAGGGGTAGATTATAAAATGTGGTTAGGGCCAGCTCCAGAAAGACCTTTTAACGAAAATAGATTTCACTTTAACTTCAGATGGTTCTGGGATTATGCTGGCGGACTTATGACCGACTGGGGGGTTCACGAAATTGATATCGCCCTCTATGCCATGAATGCCAAAGCACCAAAATCTGTAATCGCTTCTGGTGGAAAATTTGCTTATCCAGACGATGCTTCTGAAACCCCAGACACTTTACAGACGGTTTACGAGTACGATGATTTTTCGTTGTTATGGGAGCACGGCGTGGGAATTAGCAATGGAAACTATGGAAAATCTGAAGGTATTGCTTTTATAGGAAATAAAGGAACTTTAGTGGTGAACCGACAAGGATGGGAAGTTATCCCAGAAAGCGAAAATGTGAACGGTGAAAAAGTTTTAAAAACCGAAAAAGTAGAATTCACACCTGGAAAAAATAATGCCTTGGAGGTACACGCCCAAAATTTTGTTAGCGCCATTAAAGGAGAAAAAGTAAAATTAAATTGCGGGATCGAAACAGGGAGTATTGCCGCCATAAACGCCCATATGGGAAATATCGCATTTAAAACCGGAGAAAAAATTTATTGGGACCCACAAAACGGACAGTTTAAAAATAGCGATAAGGCAAACGAATTGATTAAGGCTACCTACCACAATGGATGGAAACTACCAAAGGTCTAGGTAAGTAATTCTTTTTGCTTTCCCATCTTATTTCCACCAAAATTGGAAAGTGGCTTATTTTGCAAACTCACATACATTAAAGCACTTGTGTCTTTTGCAGCCTCCAATATTTTTGCTTGGCGTTCTGGTGTTATTTTTATTTGTTTTATTTCCTCTAGATTATAAAACAAAGCATATCCTCTACGTTTGTCTAAAATAAGCCACTCTTTATTACCATTCTTTCTACGGAAGTAATTACCAACTAAAGGAAGCATATCGAAACCAGAGTTAAGAACAGCCACTTCCATCCCCTCCGAATTACCATTAAATTGTAAGAAATTTTGAATATGGTGCATTTCCCTGGTTACCATTCTTGCCACTTGAGATACACGCAATGCATTAACATTGGATACATCTGTGGCCATAAAAGATTCTGAAGCATACACATGGATTATATAGCGTAACAAAACATCCTCAGTGCCCTTAATTTCGCTTAAAAATGCTTTATACAGCTCATTGGCCCAATGCTTCCCTATTTTTACTTCCAACGATTTCCAAACACGCTTGGCATGTTTATCGGATGATGGAACTTCGATTCCTTGAGAAAACATATCTGGATTGTAATGCTTAGGCTTTACAATGGAAACTTCTTGAAGGTTGTCTTCAAACACGGTATAAACTGCCGATAAAAATCCGCTAAAGCTACCGTCGTAAATTAAAATAGTTTTCATATTCGAAATGTTTTTAGAAAATAAGGTTTTGGCCAACCAGTTTCTCATTTTTGGAAATATTCCAATATTAAATGTGGATTGCTTCATTTCTTTCCTTAAATTCGTTTAAAATTCAGTAACAATCATTCAAATATATGGAATAATTCCTAATAAAAGGAAAAAATCCAAATATTTTTTTATATTTACATTGCATTTTGTGCTATTCACACATCAATAGAACTTATGAAATCGAGTTTACCCATAGAAATTTTAAGATTTAAGGAATTACGCGAAAGCCTGGACCACACCCAGCAGAGCTTTGCTGAGCAACTAGGCATAAAGAATTCTACTGCCGATATCGAAAGGGGAAAATCAAAAATATCTGGTGCTATTTTGGTTGAGCTTATGGAAAAATTCCAAATCAACCCTCTTTGGCTCTATGGAAAGAGCAATCGTAAAAAATTGGACACTACTATTAATACTTCTCCAAAAGTAATAACGGTAACTCCAGATAATAACGATGGTATTGTTTTGGTAAATGTAAAAGCGGCAGCGGGCTACCCACACAACCTTCAAGATCTCGATTGGTACGAAGAGCTCCCGGCCTTCTCCCTACCCCTCCCCGAATATAGAAACGCTACCTATCGTGGGTTTCAAGTACAAGGAGATAGTATGCTACCAGGTCTTTATCCAAAAGAATGGGTTTTAGGAAAGGCGGTAGAAAGTATTTCCCAACTTTCCAACAACACTATATGTGTAGTGGTAATGCATGACAGTGTATTGGTAAAAAAGGTACAAATGCACAGCACCGACGAAAAATTATCGCTCATTTCATTGAACCCAGAATACCCACCAATAACCATTGATGCTTTTCAAGTACAGGAGTTGTGGGAAGTGACCAGTAAAATAAGCGCTGAATTTGATGAAAACGCAGGTAATTTGGCACTTTCGCAAATTCAACAGTCCTTGTCAGATCTAAAAAATGAAATTAACCAACTTAAAAAATAGATATTCATCTAACCTCTATTTGTATTTAAAATCCTTGAGCTCGCATTTAGAATGGCTTTTATCCGTGTGATTATTATCCCACTTAATTTTATTAAACTTTAAAAGAAAACAGGCTCTTTGAAGTAAAAAATTAGAAACTTTATTGCTCGATACTGTCTGCGGAAAAACTGACCAGCTCCCCTTCTTCAAAACGCATCCTAACTTCAATAGGATTGCAACATACTTCGCAATCTTCTACGTAAGTCTGGTTAACGGAAGGATCTAGCAGCATGGAAATTTCTTCCCAGCAATACGGACATTGAAAAAAATGTTCAAACATAAAGCTAAGTTCTAAAACTTAGAAGAGAATAACAACTTAAAAATCTACATTTAAAATCTGCCCGCTTACTTGTAAAACTTCTAGTTCGGCCAATTTTGCAGTATACTTTGCCTGATTTTTTGCGAGGACAGCATTCAATAAATTTATTTGAGCTTGGCGAAATTCTAAATTGGTAGCGGTACCAAACTTATAACGCTCTTCGGTTCTGTTAAAATTGTTCAAGCTGGTTTTTACATTGGTTTCTTGGGTTTTTAAAATAAACAATGCATTTTGATAGGTTTCCCAAGCATTTCTAATATCCCGTTCTACCGTTAAGTTTACCTGCTTTTTTTGCAATTCTTGATTCTCGTAGTGAATTTTTGCATTTTTGTATTGGGTAATAGTTCTTCCACCATCAAACAAATCCCAACTAAGGTTTAAACCGGCGGCCAAACCACTTGTGGTATTCTCTATGGTAAATGCCAATGGATTGTCGTTCTGGTTCTGGTTCCAGCCATAAGATCCCGTTAGCCCTACGGTCGGTAAAAATCCGCCACGGGTGGTCTTAATAGCATATTCGTTAATTAATATTCCTTTTTCTGCCTGTAGCAACACCACATTGTTTTCTTTGGCTTGATTGAGCATATCTTCCATTACCAATCCCGGTGTAAACGTAACCAAAGTATCCACTTCAAACTGTGTTGCCAGGTCCCGGTTCATAATTAAATTGAGGTCTCGCTTAGTATTTTTTAAAACCTGTTCCGCTTGCAACAAATTGATACTGTCGGTATTTACATCCACTTCAGCATTTAAAACATCCAGACCCGTATTTTGGCCATATTCAAATTGATATTTTATACGTTTCAGTCGGTCTTTGGAAATTTCCAATGCCTGTTTTAGATTGGAAGTATTTTCTGTTAAACGGGCCACTTCGTAATACACACTAAAAAGTTGAAGAATGGTAGTCTCAATGGTTTCCCTTGCTTGCAATTCAGTAAGATTAGACTCTTCCTTTAAAGATTTGTAGTTGTAAAATCTGCCTAAACCATCAAAAAGTGTATAATTTAAATTTACCGATGCGTTATATCTTCGGCTTTCCACACCATCTGCAGACCTTACCTCGCCATTGGCAAGCTGTCCCTCGGTATTTTCCCTATTAAAATTGGCGCCGGCATTACCTGTGAGTGTTGGCAGGTATCCGCTATTTAAAACCCCCGCATTATTATCTGCGATTTCCGTATTATTATTAGCCACTTTTATTCCCAAATTGTTATCCAATGTATAAGAAATAGCTTCCTGTTTGGTAAGCAATTCTTGCGAACTAACTTGGTACCAACCCAATAATACACTTAAAACTAATAGAAACTTTACTTTACTCATGCGTTTCAGCCTTTTGTTCTTTTACCGCCCTCTCTACGTCTCTAGGTTTAACTTTTTTCCCACTCTTTAACCACACTGCAGAAACCTTAATTCGGTTGCTAAGTGAAATTAATATAGGCAACATTAACAAGGTTAATAAGGTTGCAATGGCAATTCCGAACGAGATGGAAATCGCCATCGGTTTTAAAAATTGTGCTTGGCGGCTCTTTTCAAATAATAAAGGTGCCAATCCTGCAATAGTGGTAATTGATGTTAAGAAAATAGCTCTAAATCGTGATTTCCCCGCCAATAAGATAGCGTGCGAATAACTTTTTCCTTCCCTTAAAAATCCGTTGAACTTCTCAATCAAAACGAGTCCGTCGTTCACCATAATCCCTATTAAGGCGATTATTCCCAACATGGAAAGTACGTTAATAGGAAACCCTAGTAACCAATGCCCCCATGCAACCCCAATTAAACTAAAAGGAATCATAAATAACAATAAGAAGGGCTGGCTATAACTGCGGAAGGTAAATGCGATTACCGAATAGATAAGAAAGATGATTACCGGAAATACTTTTCCTGCTGAATCGGATAGCTTTCCTGCTTCTCGATTTTGACCTTCGTAAGAAGCCGTAACCGTGGAATAAAGTGATTGTAATTCGGGCATTATATTATTCTGAATATCTGCCAAGACATCAGTTGCGCTGGCATCGGGATCGCTTAAATCTGCTTCTACCCGAATCTCCCTAATTCCGTCTAAATGCGCTATCGATTCGTCTCCTCTTTCAATAGTGTAATTGGCAATTTCACCAAAAGGCACACGTTCTCCCGTAGGGGTTACCAAACGCATTTCATCCAAATCGTTAATGGATGCCCTGTTGGACTTATCGTACCGAACCCAAACGCGAATTTCATCTTGACCCCGTTGGAAACGCTGCGCTTGAAAGCCGAAGAAACCACTTCGCACCTGTCGCATGACACTACCTAAATTTAGCCCCAATGCATAGGCACTTTCTTTAAGCTCTATTCTTATTTCTTTTATTCCCTCGGGATCGGTATCGATAACATCCTTAAGAATAGGTTTCGCGATTAATCGCTCCTTAAGAAACTCCTTGGCTTGTTTAAGTTCCTCACGATTGTTCCCCAATAACGAGACAGATACCGGCTTTCCACCAAAATTACCGCCAGAGCCAAAGGTTAAACGCTCCACTCCATAAACTTCCCCTACCGTATCCCGTATGCTGTTGGTAATTAAATACGACTCAAAATCCCTTTCTTCTCCTGGTAATAGGTTAATATTTAAGGAAGCTTTGTTGGTTCCTGGACCTACTCTTTTAATTACATTTTCTATTACTTCCTTGTTGCCTGTTTGTCGTGCCTTGTATTTTTCATTTACTTTCCATACGTTTTCTTCAACCATGGTAATAATAGAGTCTGTAACTCGTGGATTGGTTCCCTCTGGCATTAATAAATCTACGGAAACACGGTCACTGGCTACGTTTGGAAATAAAGTAGTACCTATAATACCTCCACCGATAGCTCCAATGGTAATGATAAAAAACATGGCAAAAATAGAAAATGCCAGTATTTGATGGCGCAATGAGAATTTTAAAACCGGACTGTAAAATTTATCCCTTAAAAAATCCATCATCTTATCGCCATATTTATTGACTTCCCGCATTTTTCTAAAAAAGCGTTTTACCATGGACTCATTTTCAATGTCTTCATTTTTTTCGCGTATCAAAGCTTTGGAATGTGCTATGTGCGCTGGTAAAATAATTAACGCCTCCAAGAGGGAAACGGAAAGTGTAATGATTACCACCGTGGAAACTTCAGCAAAAAACTCCCCAATCCTACTATCTAAAAAGAGGAACGTGGAAAATGCCAATACGGTGGTTAAAATAGCAGATATAATGGGCGGCAACACCTCCATGGTCCCATCGATAGCAGCTTTTATGGGTGATGAACCTTTCTCGTAATGCTGATAGATATTTTCAGCAATTACAATTCCGTCGTCCACCAAAATCCCGATTACGATAATCATTCCAAAAAGGGAAAGTACGTTGATGGTTACATCGAATAATCCTCCAAAAATAAACAAGCCTAGAAACGATATGGGCAAACCAAAGGCTACCCAAAACGCCAATCTGGAATTAAGAAATAGCGATAAAAATATCAAAACCAATAAAATCCCCTGCCAGGCGTTTTCTGCCAACAATGCCGTTCGCTGTTTTAAACGAATGGAGGAATCGGAAACCACATCCAGCTTTACGTTATTGTATTTGCTGTTAAACTCTTCTATATAGTCATTAACTTTATCGGCTGTAGATATGAGGTCTTCACTATTTGTATTACTTATGGTAATATTTACGGCCAAATTCCCATTGAAATAAGATGCATTCGGATTTTCCTCGAAACGATCACGAACCTCGGCCACATCGCGCAACCTTACAATCGTTCCATCTGGCAATGCTTTTACAACTATGTTATTGAGTTCGTCCCCATAATAAGAGCGGTTGTTGGCGCGTATAAGATATTCTTCATCATCGGTTTTTATATTTCCACCGGTTACCAGCAAATTAGTTTCCGAAACAGAAGCCGCAACTTCAGAAAAAGTGAGGTTGTATGCTAGGAGGTCGAGTTCCCGTACGGCTATTTCTATCTCTTCCTGAGGAAATCCTGTTATTTCTACCTGCGAGAGGCCATCAAAACGGCGCATGTCGTTCTCTACATCCCTGGAAATTTTCTTCAGCGTAGCTAAGGAAACATCATTTCCACTAACTGTGAAGCTTATGGTTTCTCTTATACTTTCTTGTTTACCTACAATTAAAGGCTCCATACCAGATGGAAAAGTAGGCACTTGGTCTACCGCATTTTTAACCTCCAAAAGCATAAAGTCTATATCGTACCCTTTCAAGATCTCTACGGTAATAGAACCACCATTTTCGCGGGAAGTAGAAGTAACCCGGTCGATCCCTTCTATCCCTTTTAAATTGTCCTCGATTTTAATTACAATCCCTTCTTCTATTTCCTGGGGAGCGGCACCAGGATAGGTGACGTTGATATTGATTATTTTAGAATCTATTAATGGAAAAAAGGAAGATTTTAAGGTTAGGGCCCCAATAATCCCGAAAATAGCAAAAGCAATAATGAGCACGTTTACGGCTACATCGTACTTTATAAAATAGGCTAATAATTTTCTCATTCTGCGGCCGCTTTAATAGTATCATTCCCATTGGGAACTTCTTCATTGGAAACCTTTACAACCATCCCTGGATAGGCTCCCGGAATAGGTTTAGTGATTATTTTTGTGCCATCGGGAACTTCTTGAAGTACTACTTCCCTATCAGAATAAAAAACAGGTTTTACATCTACCAATTCCAACACAGTATCCTTTACCGCATAAATGTGGGATTGATCCACCATTAAAGAGCGATCTATTTTTATAGCATCTGGTTCGTCTTTAGCAACCAGACTGGCTTCCACATACATCCCTTCTTTAAGGTTTTCTCCCTTAACCTCTATAAACACTTTTACGGTTTGCGTAGCTTGGTTTACTTTACCATTGATCCTGCTTACTTTACCTTTCCATGTTTCGGTGTGGTCTAAATTGGAGAGGGTAACTTCTTCGCCCTCCTTTAGAAAGCGGTTGTAGGATTTGTTAACCGCTACCTCCATTTCGTACACCTCTGGATCGATAAATTCCCCCAATTTTTGTCCGTTTCTTATTAAAGTCCCTTCATTTACCAATGCTTCCGTTAAGACTCCATCAAAAGGAGCTACAATAGTGTACTTACGCAGGCGCTGCTCTAAGTTTTTTAGATTGAAAAATGCTGTATTAATGCCCCTGCCTATGATAAAATTATTTACCTGAGCCGTCGAAGATTCTGGCAAAGCTGGAGTAGGCTCATCCATTTTAAAGTCATTTAAATAAGATTGCCACTGCGGATATACTTCGGGATAATCCAAACGAAGGTCTGGCATTATGGAAGTTATCAAGTTTACAAAACTACTTTTTTGAGATTGTACCGAAGCATAGAACTCGGCATTGTCTATTTGCAGTAAAATACTACCCTTAGGGTAGGTTTGACCTTCTTTAAAAAGTCGACTGCTTTTTTGAAAAACACCTTGGACTTCAGAATAAATTTCAATGCGATGTTTGGCCTCGAGATTCCCGTTGTTGGTAATAACGATAGGGATATCCTTATTTTCTACTGTTTCAACAAAAACCGTTTTTACCACTTTCTGCACATTTCCAGTGGGCTTTTCTTTGTTATCGATTAAATAGTTGGCTACAAAAACCGCAAAAACGATTAAAAGCACCCCTAAAATCCCAAGTATAATTTTTCTCATGTTAGTAGCATAGTTAACAACCTCTGGGCGAGCCCTTGAGGTATAGAAATGTGATTTTTTTAAAAAGTTCCGATACCTTCTCAACCTACTCCAGGTTTATAAGAGTCATAAATTTTTAAATCTCACTTTGTGAGCAAAGCACAAAACTATCTATATAGAAGTGGGAATAAGGTTAAAGATTTCTTAAAAATGAAAAGAAATCTTAAAAACAAAGATCCAAGTTTGAACCGAGAAAGTGGAATAAAAAAAAGAGTGCCGGCTAGGCCAACACTCTGTAAATCAATCAAACAAACTAACTAAAATATGGAACTAAATTCTGTGATTCACTCAGGTATCAATTCCATTATGAAGCACGAATATACCTACAAATTAACAAATAAATCTTTAAAAAGCATATTTTTTCGATGAAATACACTTTTATGTTAAAGACTGTAATTCTTCGGTAAGTAAATACCACTCTTCAGTTTGTTTTTCAAGTTGTTCTTTTTTCTTATTGTAATTTTCAAAAAAGTTAGGTTTCGCCACCATTTCGTCATGGTTTTTGGCCAAGTCGGCATCGATTTTTGCAATTTCCCTTTCCAAGTCTGCTACCGCAGTCTCCGCCTTACTAATTTTATTTTTTAATGATTTTAGTTTCTTCTGGTCTTCAAAGGATAATTTTTCAGCTGTATCATTTTTAACAGGGGTTTTGGCCACCTCAGTTTTCTTTTCTACAGCCCTAAAGTCTTCCACTTTACGCTCTTCCAAATAAAAATTAATATCGCCTAAGAACTGTTTTATTTTATGATCCCTAAATTCGTAAACACTATCGGTAAGCCCCTGAAGAAAATCACGATCGTGAGAAACAAGTAGCAGCGTACCTTCAAAATTCTTTAAAGCTTCTTTTAAAACGTTTTTTGATTTTATATCCAAGTGGTTGGTAGGCTCATCCATTACTAGCACATTAAAGGGATGTAACAGCATTTTGCAGAGCGCTAAACGGTTTCGTTCCCCTCCCGAAAGTACTTTTACCTTTTTATCTACATCATCCCCTCTAAAAAGAAAAGAACCTAGCATATCCCTAACTTTCGATCGGTTGCTGTCCCTTGCTTCGTCGAGCATGGTGTCTAAAATAGTTTTTTCGCCATCGAGGTATTCCGCTTGATTCTGCGCAAAATAGCCAATCTGTACATTGTGTCCCAATTTTAGGTTCCCCGTACTCTTTATCTCGCCGACAATAATTTTTGCCAAGGTAGTTTTTCCTTGTCCGTTTTGCCCAACAAAGGCGGTTTTGGTATTTCGCTCTATCATCATATCCACATCATTGAGCACCATCTTGTCTCCATAGGATTTCCCTACTCGATCTGCCTCAACAACCACTCTACCTGGCTGTACTGAAACAGGAAACCTGATATTCATAACGGCATTATCCTCTTCGTCTACTTCAATACGATCTACCTTATCCAATTTTTTTATTAGCGATTGTGCCATAGAAGCTTTAGAGGCCTTGGCCCTAAATTTCTCGATGAGTTTTTCTGTCTGCTGAATCTGTTTTTCTTGATTCTTTTGTGCATTTAATTGCAATTCCCGCATCTCTGCCCGCAGTTCCAAATATTCTGAATAAGGCTTGTTGTAATCGTAAGCTTTACCAAGGGAAATTTCTATAGTTCTATTGGTCACGTTATCCAAAAACATTTTATCGTGGGAAACTATTACCACCACTCCCGAGTATGTTTTTAAAAATTGCTCGAGCCAGATAATTGATTCTATATCCAAGTGGTTAGTAGGCTCATCCAGCAACAGTACATCGTTGTCTTGTAGTAACAATTTGGCCAATTCGATACGCATACGCCATCCCCCCGAAAAAGTATCTGTAAGTTTATCGAAATCTTCCCTTTTAAAACCCAACCCCAATAATACACGTTCTGTTTTACCTTGATAGTTGTAGCCCCCTATAATTTCATAACGATGGGTAAGGTCACTTAGGTCTATCATCAATTGGTTGTAACCTTCACTTTCGTAGTCGGTTCTTTCGGCGAGTTGTGTGTTTATTTCATCTAGCTGAAGCTCCATTTGTTTTATTTCCTCAAAAGCTTGATAAGCCTCTTCCAAAACAGTGTTCCCCTGCTCAAAATCGATATCCTGTTTTAAAAATCCAATACGCACTTCTTTATCAGTAGAAATAACACCGCTATCGGGCTCCATTTCTTTGGAGAGCAACTTAAGCATGGTAGACTTCCCTGCACCGTTTTTACCAATAAGGCCAACACGGTCTCCCGGACTTAGTCTAAAAGCAATTTCTTCAAATAAATATTCCCCTCCAAAAGAGACAGATAGGTTGTGGACGTTCAGCATTTTCTAATTATTGTTACCTTGTAAATTAAAATGTAGTACTTTTAAGTAAATTTTTTGCAAATGTTAAAAAAAGGAAGCAAACTATACAGCATTTTAACAGGAAGTTGTCCTAAATGCCATGAAGAGAGCATGTATGTAAGTAAAAATATGTACAATCCCAGGGAAACCATACATATGCACGAACATTGTTCTACCTGCGGTACCAAATACAAAATTGAACCTTCTTTTTTCTACGGTGCTATGTATGTAAGTTATGGACTGGGAACTGCCTTTGCAGTTGCCGCGTTTGTTATCTCCTTTTTATTTTTGGGCAGCTCGCTTAAAACCGCATTTTTTGCCATTATTGGCACTTTAATCATTTTTATGCCAATAATTATGCGGCTCTCCCGGAATATTTGGATTAATTTCTTCTTTAAGTACGATCCCAATGCAGCCGATAATCATAAAAAGAGCGTTGAAAGCAAGTAATTGGTATCAACCGTTTTTACTGACAAATTTCTGGGGATATTTTTTTTGAAAACGTGCTATGTCCATCTCACTATCCAAATTCTCGTTATTCTCAATTGAATTATAAAGCTTTTCCGCCACAAATGGTGAAACCATGACTCCCCTGCTCCCGAGTCCATTCAATACGTGTAAGTTTTTATATTCGGGGTGCGTCCCCACCAAGGGTCTTCTATCGGTTACAGTAGGTCGAATCCCGGCTGCTTGGCTTACCACCTTGTAGGGACACTTTAAAAAGCCCTGTAATTTGTCTTCGAGTTCTTTTCTACTATCTTCAGTAGGAGCGTCCGTTTTATCTTTCCATTTATACGTGGCTCCCACTTTAAATCTATTTTTTCCTAGAGGAATTATAAAAACCGAAGACTTCAAAACAAAGTCCAGTTCAAGATCGTTACATTCAATTTCCAACAACTCCCCTTTTGTTCCTACCAACGGCAAATAATTAAAAAACGGATTGGCACTTAAACCAAAACCTTCACAAAATACCACGTGTTTTGCTTTTAGATCAGTATAAATCACATAACCGTTTTCAAATTTCAAAGCGCTATAATCCATTCGGCTATTTTGGTAGCGCTCGTGAGCTACTAAGTAAGAAATATATTTTTTCTGAAGTAAATCGGTATCCACCCGTCCTGTTTGAAGCACTTCGCCATACCCAAAAGGCGCATCTACGCAGTCAAGTGTATTCTTTTTCAGTTTCGTAGATAGGAAAGGTTGCAATCCAGGCTTATCGGAAGCTTCAAACCAATTATTTTGTTCTTCCACGGAAACAAATCTCCTTAAAACTGGAATCTTAAAATCCAATTTAGTTTCCAATTTGCCTTCCAAATGCTGGTAGTATGCCGTTAGCATATCCAATTGTTCAACCGACTTCCAGACCGGGGTAAATCGTTTTAAAATGACGGGATTATACATTCCTCCCGCTACGTTTGATGACTGCTGGGAATCATCATCCAAAACCATGAAAGTTTTGTTGTTTTTTTCCAATTGCTCACAAAAAGCAATTCCGGCCAAGCCTATTCCTACCACTATATAATCTACCATTATACAAAGATAGTGCTAAGTTGTAAAAACAAAAAAACCACGCTTTGCGCGTGGTTTTTTTGTTTTTATGTCGTGAATTGGAATCTTATATTCTAGTAACTCCACATATCCTGTTCTTTGTCCCTTATTTTCTCCTGTAAGCGTTGCGCTTCTAGAAGTTGGAACATGGCATTGTCTGGAATGTAATCTTTAACACCTCTATCTCCTTGAACATTCTCTTCTTTGTAGATAATAGCATTAAAACGTCTTGCATTCAACAACTGGTCGAAAGAAATTGGTCTAGAAGAGTTCTGGTCGTTAAATGCTTTGGCATCGTGCAGGATTTCTCTCGCACTTGGGAACCAAACCCAGAACAACTCAACCAAATCAGATTGTTCACTATCTATAAAGTTTACATCTGGAGCAACAGGCGCCAAGCCTAACAAACGGTATTTTAGTTCTCCTTGACGCTTATCGAAGTACCAAACTCCTTTAATACGCCATTCTTGAATATCTGCCGCCGTTAATTCCCTTCTATTGATGTATTCCGCAGAAACTTGTTCTCCAGCATTTAATTGCTCGTAACCAAGGTCTGTGGTATCCACTTTTTGCAAGGTAGCTTCCAAATCCCCAAACTTACGCTTTTCAGTAAAGTAAGAGTCTACATAGATATCTTCCAAACTTCCATTTTTAATGTTTCTAATAATAACATCGTAAAGGGATCTACGCTCACTTCCTATATCTACCGTATCGATTGGATAGTAATATGGAAAGTTTATTCTTTCATCAAGATCTATACGTTCCCAAACAGTTTTAGACCAAAGGATATCCCTATCATCTACATACCCGTATGGTAACGGCTCGTCGTTATCTGCTTCTATCTGGTCTTCAGTTTTAACCCCAACTTCTTCTGGAGTCTTTGCATTCAGCAAATTTGCTTGTGCAAAACTGCTTGCCGATAGTATAACAGTTGTTATAGTTAATAAAATCGATTTCCAATTCATAACACTAATAATTTATTAATTTGTTAGCTCAACAACAACAGGAGATACTTTTTTAAGCTTGTAAGATCTGTTGTTGGTAATGTAAGCTTCAATATCAAAAATTTGTACAGCCTCACCTCTTCCTGCTCTTTGAAGGGCAGATTTTGCACGACCGTCTAATTTATTGCCATTAACTTCTACAGTTGGTTGTCCTGGAACTTTAAATTTGAATCCGCTTATCGCAAGATTTAAGTCAAAATCGAAGTCCTCTAACATCGCACCAACAGTTGAAATTTCAAGGTTGTTTCTTGGCATTTTAATTTCGCCATATTCACCCCTTACTGTTCCTGAAGGACGTGGAATGTCTTTAATTCTAAATTCTGAAGAAGAAGAAACCCCTTGACCATCTGGTAAGGTACCACTCGCCTTAATAGTAACGGTTCTACCTGTTCCAGGATTCATGGCATACTTACTACCAGAAACTTTTTGAAGTCCAGGTGCAGAAGCATTAACCTTGTTATCTGGAATACCAGGAATAGAAATGGTAATTGGGTTGGAAACTCCACGGTAAACCACATTCATTTTATCTGCTGAAATTACCGCTGCATTTGGCTTAGTAATCGTTGCAAATTTTTGATCTACCAAAACCTCAATAGGCTCTCCATCTTGCTTGAAGATTAAGTTACCTTTTAATTGATGATCTCCAGCACTTCCAGCACTTACCTTAAGTTTTACACGACCGTCTTCAATAACAAAGTCGTCTCCTTCTTTAAGGTCTCTTCCATCCAATTTAAGGTTTACTTCATTTGGCTTTGTAGTTCCATCCTTTCTTCCAAGAACAATAGCGCCATCGAAAGTCTCCCCTTGATAGTAAGCAGATTTTGGCTGCTCCAACAAGGTGGTGTAATTGGTCATCGATAAATCTGATGCCATTTGACCTTGTAACATTGCCTTAAGGATTTCATCTTGAGTCGTTTTTAAATCCGACTGCAATAAAGTAACCTTAGTTAAAGAAGCTACTAACGGAAATCCTTCGTAGTGATAGTTTAACCAATCTACTGGGCGCCCATCTCTGTTCTCTACCTTCCCTTTGTCATCACCTGTATGAAAACGTTGCTCGATTGAGCTTTTCAAAGAAGCCTTTTGTGCTGGCTTCATTAGTGAATCTGGAATATTGGTAATAGTAGCCAATGTAGTTTCTCTAAAGTTATTTATATGGTCAACAAACTTTTGTCCTTCCGCAGAATACCGATCTCCTTGAAAAAAAGCTTGATCTAGGAAATCTGATTTATCCATCACCTCATAATCGTTTCGATCTTCTGGTGGGATGTTTGCTACCATTTCAGCCTTTAGACTATCTAAATAACTGTTAAATCTTACAGATGTTTCTTTAATTTCTTCTGTGTCCTCAAAAAGCTCTGCATACTTGTCTGGCTGCTCTGTAGACTTTAATTTTAAGTCGTTAAACGCTGCCAAGTTACGCTCTGTAGCTTTTTCGTTGAAGTTTGTTAGCTTTTCATTTAATAAACCAAAAGCAGACAATACTTCCTTACTCATATTCAACGCCAGCATTGCGATGAAAACCAAGTACATTAGGTTAATCATCTTCTGACGTGGTGATAAACTTCCTCCTGCCATATCTAATTCGTTTTAATGTTAATTATTTATTCAATAAAACTGAATTAATTAGCAGGTCTGTTCATAGCAGAAAGCATTCCACCGTACACACCGTTTAATGAAGACAAGTTAGTTGTTAACGACTGCATTTGATCTTTTAATTTTCCAGCATTGGCCGCCACTTCTTCTTGAATGGTCGCTTGCTTGTTAGCACTTTCCAATTGTACTTTGTAAAGGCTATTTAAAGATTCCATTTGTGCAGCAGCTAAAGAAAGTTCTTCGCTATATTTCTTAGTAGAAGTCAAAGCCTCTGCAGTTGGAGAAATGTTTTTAGCAGCACCTTCGAAGTTTCTAATGCTATCCCCTAGGCTAGACATTAAAGCTGAATCGATTTTTGCTTCTTTAAGCATGTCGTCTAACTTTTTAGAAAGTTGACCTTCTGCTTCTTTCACTTCCAATGCATTTTGTTTTCTAGTAACTGTAGCTCCTCCTGCTAATTCAGGATAAACTAAAGTCCAGTCTAAATCGTCGTCTACCGGCTCGAAAGCAGAGATTGCAAAAATTACCGCTTCCGTGATAAGACCAATGGCTAATAATAGCCCTCCATTAATGGGACCGAATTCCCAGTGTAAAATTTTAAACAATGCCCCGATAATTACAACGGAAGCTCCTAGCCCGTAGGCCATGTTAAAAAGTTTCTTTGATGATTTTGATTGTGCCATAGTAATAAAAATTTCTAGTTAAGTTAAGTTATTAAACAAGTAGTAATTTGGATTAAAGTTTAGTTTTGGGTAGACTCGGTACCCATATAATCTTGTACTGTTCTAAAGCCAATATAGCTTCTTGCAGAATCCTGATATTCGTAATCTCTGGTACTTACCTGTAAAAAGTAAGCCACATCTTTCCACGAACCACCTCTAATAACCTTACGTTTGTTCTCGCCATCATAAGTATTAGGGTTCATTGTAGAAACATACTCGTACGAATTGGGGTCGTATGATGAATTTGTCCATTCAGAAACATTACCAGCCATATTGTAAAGGTTGTAATCGTTGGGGTCGTAAGATTTTGCCTCTACAGTATAAAGCGCTTGGTCTGCCGCATAATCCCCTCTTAAAGGTTTAAAGTTTGCCATAAAGCACCCTCTGTCGTTTAAGATGTAAGGACCACCCCAAGGATAGGTACCAGATTCAATTCCTCCTCTGGCAGCATATTCCCACTCTGCTTCTGTTGGTAATCTAAACTGATTTACAAATTGCTTATTTTTATCTTTCTGAAAATCGTTTTTGTATTTTGTTCTCCATGCACAGAATGCCTTTGCTTGTTTCCAAGAAACACCAACTACAGGATAATCGCTATACGCCTCGCTCCAAAAATAGTCGTTATGCATTGGTTCGTTGTAAGAATAACTAAAGTCTTTTATCCAAGCCGTAGTATCTGGGTATACCAATACCTCTTCATGCTTAATAAAGTCTTTACGTTTTCCACCGCCTTTTGCTCTAGCAGCCGCTTGGATATCCATCCAATCGTACTGGAACTTTAACTTTGTTACATCGATAGTCCTTTGACCGTTGTAAGACTCTTCTACGGGAATATACATAGTGTCCATCACTTCTGTATAATATTCATCTGGATATTCAGAGGTATCATAAATAAGATCTACATCTTTATTTAGACGTCTTCCTTCGTAACCAGTCTCCCCCATTCCAGAGTAGTTAAAAAGCATGTACTTTTCGTATTCACTTAGATCGGTAGTGTCTGCATCTTTAAATGCAAATTCTCCAATTCCTCCGTTTCCGGGGATTTCTCCAAGGTCATCGGCAAGTATTGCCAACTTTGTGCGGATTACGGAATCTTTTACCCATTCTACAAACTGGCGGTATTCGCTGTTTGTAATTTCAGTTTCGTCCATATAAAATGAACGCACCGTTACGGTTTTAGTTGGAGCATTGAGAACATCGGCCATGTCTTCTTCAGACCTTCCCATTATGAAGGCACCACCGGGGACTAAAGACATTCCGTAGGGCTTTTCGGGATGCCATTTCTGACCGCTAACGCCAACTAATTCTCCTCTGTCATTAGAACCACAGCTGGTTAATAATAATGTAACAGATGCTAATAGAAATAGCTTTTTCATATACATAATTGAGGTTAAATTACATTCTTAGATTTAAGATGGTAAACCTATTTAATAAATTTTAAAAAAACAATAAACTCTTAATTTTTGTTGTCAAATGGCCATAAAGCACAGTCAATTTAAAATATCGTGTTATTTCTACAGCTACTACACCAACATTTTTTTATACGCCTTCCACCATCTCTCGGGCACGACGCCGTTACTGGCTTCGAGATATTCCATGTGTGTGCATGGTAATAACGTATGTCTTTTAAATTTATTATTTAAATTTTCAATTTGAGGCACTTCTATCCACCACCGTCCAGAGATATTGCTCTTAAAAAAGCAAATATCCATATCTTCCAATGGTACTATATACTTATCGTAATTCGCATTTGTAATAAAAGGATAATCTTTTTTCCTAAAATTATACCCTTCCACAAAATACCATATAATTTGGGCGGTTAACTGCGCACATTGTAAAGTTTTGGTTGCATTAAAAACTCCAAAAGCAGTAACCTTATCACTTATTCCTGCATAGCGTGCAATAGCACATATCTCCCTTCCATCGAAACCATTGGGAAAGGTATTTGCCCCGTAACCCAATTCTGCAGCTTTAATTGAAGTTAAGTCTAAACTCACCAAATCGGTATCGCGAAGTACTGGTTCCACAATGGTTACATCGTTGGTTACCTCCCCTAAACGATACGCATCAAAAAAAAGCTTCTCCATTAAATCTATTTCTTCCTGGGCGTTGAAATAAGTTTGATAACCAATGCTTGAAAAATTAAAAAGATTATTTGGTTGCTCCATAATAATCTTACTCATATATGCACTGGAGGAAATCAATTCATCTGAAGCGCTAAAATCGAATTTACTATCCACCGAAGTAAGATTCACCATTTGCTCCATTTTATCGTAAGCTCGATACATGGCGTAGGTAAGGTCTTGGCACCCTCCTATAATTATTGGTATAATATTTTGTTTTAAAAGGGATTCGGTTAGGGCAGTTACTGCATAAAAAGTATCTTGTATGCTTTCACCAGGCTCAACATCACCCAAATCGGCGATCTCTCCATGCCAATTCCCTTTAAACAATTTATAAAGCTGGATACGAATAGCAGAAAGATCAAAATCGACATGCGCGCCACCATTGCTTTCGCTTCTAGATTCGTTAACCCCAATAATGGCCAATTGAACTCCTTCCAGCTCCGGAAAACAACCTTTTTCCTTATGAATGCGCATGGTTCTTCCCAAAGCTTGTTTTGGCAATAATTCATTATGCGCCAACACCACACTTTTAACAGGCATTAAAAAATCAACATTCATTGATTACTTTTTGGATTTAGCTTTCTTTGCTGTTGTTTTCTTTTTAGTAGTTGTCTTCTTTTTGGCAGCGGCTTTCTTCTTGGGTGCTTTTTTCTCCAAAAGATCTTTTGCTTCCTCTAAAGTTATTTTTGTTGCATCAACATCTTTAGACAACTCCACTTTTGTTTTTCCTTTTATAATATTAGAACGTCCCCAACGGGCTTTTTCCACACGAATTCCTTCTTCTTCCCAATTATGGATTAATTTTTCCCGTTCTTTTCGAAGCTTATCTTCAACTAGTTCCTCGATGTCTTCCTGCGAAAGGTTATCAAAATCGTATTTTTTATTGACGTTGATAAACATACCATCCCATTTTATAAAAGGCCCAAAACGACCTTTTCCTTTGGTAACATCTTTATCTTTATAAGAAGCTATAGGGGCATCTGCTTTTTTCTTCTGAAGGATTAATTCTTTCGCACGTTCCATATCGACCTCAAAAAGATCTTCTCCTTTTTCTAACGACACAAAACTCTTTCCAAAGCGAACATACGGCCCGAACCTCCCTACATTTACTTCCACCTCATCCCCTTCAAAAATACCTAGCTTTCTAGGAAGCTTAAAAAGATCCAATGCTTCGTCAAAAGTTATGGTATCGATTGATTGATCTGGTAATAAACTCGCAAAACGCGGCTTTTCTTCCTCTTCGGCGGTTCCAATTTGTGCCATGGGCCCAAAACGACCCAAACGAACACTCAATTGACGGCCACTTTCGGGATCTTTCCCTAAAATTCGCTCTCCGCTTTCCCGATCTGCATTTTCCTCCACATCTTTTACATTGGGATGGAAATCTTTGTAAAAAGACTGAATCATTTGCGTCCAATCTTCTTCACCGGAAGCAATATCATCGAAACTTTGCTCCACTTTTGCCGTAAAATTGTAATCTAAAATTCCGGAAAAATGATTTACAAGGAAATCGTTCACGATCATCCCAATATCGGTAGGGACTAATTTCCCTTTATCGGATCCTACGGTCTCGGTAAGCTTGTCTTCTTTAACCTTGTTATTCTCTAAGGTAAATTGAATATAATCCCGCTCCACTCCATCGATGGTTCCACGCCCTACATAACCACGATTTTGAATAGTGGAAATAGTTGGAGCATAGGTAGACGGACGACCAATACCCAATTCTTCAAGTTTTTTTACCAAGGAAGCTTCGGTATATCTATAGGGCGGTCTTGAGAAACGCTCGGTCGCCGTTATATAATTATCGTAAACGGTTTCCCCAACTTTCAACGCCGGAAGCATTCCTGCCTGCTCTTCCTCTTCGTCATCAGTTCCTTCCAGATACACTTTTAAGAATCCTTCAAACTTCAAGACTTCTCCATTCGCCGTAAATAATTCGTCGTGTTTATCGGCTTCAATTTTAACATTTGTTCTTTCCAGTTGAGCATCACTCATTTGAGACGCCAACGTCCTTTTCCAGATCAATTCATACAAACGCGCTTGATCTCTCTCTATCTGCACGCGGTGACGCGTCATATCGGTCGGGCGGATCGCTTCGTGCGCTTCTTGCGCCCCTTTGGATTTTCCCGTATAACTTCTAGGTTTGCTAAATTCTTTTCCGTAGGACTTTATAATCTCATCTTTTGCCGCTTCTATGGCCTCGCTCGACAAGTTAACGCTATCTGTTCTCATATAAGTAATGAGACCCGCTTCGTAAAGACGTTGCGCCATATTCATAGTTTTACCAACCGAGAAATAAAGTTTTCTCGACGCTTCCTGTTGCAAAGTAGAAGTGGTAAATGGTGCTGCCGGTGTCTTTTTGGCCGGCTTTGTATCTAAATCGGCTATCTTAAAGTTTGCCGAAATATTGCTATCTAAAAATGCTTTTGCTTCTTCCTTTGTTTTAAAGGCTTTATTGATTTTAGCTTTAAAACTTTTACCTTCTTCATTTCTAAATTCGGCAACAATTTTAAATGTAGCTTCTGGCTCAAATTCCTTTATTTCGCGCTCCCTTTCTACAATAAGGCGTACAGAAACTGACTGGACCCTTCCTGCTGAAAGTCCGGTTTTAATCTTTTTCCAAAGAACTGGTGAAAGTTCGTACCCCACCAACCTATCTAAAACCCTCCTAGCCTGTTGGGCGTTTACCAAATTGTAATCTATGGTACGTGGATTGTCGATCGCTTTTTGGATGGCACTTTTGGTAATAGAATTAAAAACAATTCTTTTGGTTCTGTCTTTATCGAGCTTTAGTTCCTCTGCCAAGTGCCATGCAATAGCTTCCCCTTCACGGTCTTCATCACTGGCCAACCATACAGTTTCTGCAGTTTTAGCAAGATCTTTAAGCTTTTTAACTACCGCCTTCTTATCAGAAGAAACAATATACTTAGGCTTAAAATCCTTTTCTACATCTACTCCTAATTCTTTTGATGGAAGGTCTGCTATATGCCCAAAGCTAGAAGCTACCGTATAATCTTTTCCCAAAAATTTTTCGATAGTCTTCGCCTTTGCAGGAGACTCCACAATAACCAAATTCTTTGCCATAAGCCATTTTTTAAGAGTACAAAAGTATACAGAATTTTTAATTAGCCATACAAAGCTAGATGTAAAGACCTTAATCGACCTTTAAAATGAAGCATCACTTGCAAGCAATTTTAGTTAATTTTCAAACTTTTTTATGCTAAATTTCGGAATATCCTATTTGGGAAATCTCATCCTCATCTTCAAAACCAACCGTCTCCTTATACACCTGGAAGGCTGGCAAGTATACAAATGAAGCTGTAAACAAATACCCAATTCCGCAAAGCAAAAATCCGACAACTTGTGCCAATAAACTCGCCACCACAAGAAGTCCAAAAGAAATTAACCATTTTTTATTTCCAAGCTTAAATGCTGCTTTTAAAATTTGCTTTGCACTTAATTCTGGATTGAAAGCAAAGATTACCGAAATAAACATTAATGGAACTGTTACATAAATTACAGGCAAGAAACATAGTAAAGTAGCCAAAAGCGCAATTACCAGCGAGAAAAATGCAAGTGTAAACAACTTTCCATAATACGGTTTTTTAAGATACATAAACAAGGATACCGTTGGTGTTTCTATCCCGCTATCTTTTTGTTTCACTATTTTATAAAACCCCGCCATTAAACCTAATGATATCGACTGTACCACCAAAATAACGGGAAGAAACAATATAACAAATGGTATCATGGCAGCACTAAAAATCTCTTCGCTCATATCTGGGCTATACGAATCTGCAGCCGCAGCACCAATAAGTGGTATGTACAGAATGAGTAAAGCAGGTAACGCAAGCAAGAATGTAACAATAATAAGCAAAACCCCTTGACCCCACGATTTTTTAAACAACTCAATACATTTCCCGAAGATATCCCCAAAATCAAGTGCCTTGGAATTTTCAATTTTTTCTTGAAGTAGATTTAAGTTCATTTTATTTTTTGTTTGATTAGTTCACCAAAGCTAATATTTATTTTTTGTTAAAAATAAAAAAACTCACCCCTAAGGATAAGTTTCTCAATCTAATAACATTAAAAACAAAATAGATTACCGCAGTGTAAGTTCACTTAAAAGTTCTAATCCGTTTTCTTTATATTTATATTGATATAGAACCTCCCCACCAATCATTACCAAACTATTTGCCAGTGGTATAACATCGTAGGTCTTTTTAACGGTGTGCGTTTGCACCAACTTCATATCTAAAACATCGGTTTTATCGAAAACTTTGAGGCCAGCATCTCCATCGCACACAAATAGGCGATTTTCTTTAACCCCCAGCCCATAGGGCTCTTCCAATGTATAAGAAGCTTTTCCTACCGGATTTTCGATATTCGAAATATCGATTACTTCCAAACTGCTTTGCGTATCGCCGCATAAATTCCCACTCCGTAAAGTTACAAACGCATAATCGCCATCTACAACTACGGGGTCGCACGATTTGGCATGACGGAATTGAGAAACAAAAGTTGGTAAACTCGGATTCTCAATATTGTAAATAAACATGCCAGTCATACTCCCCAAAAACAAATAATCCCCACGGTTAAATAAGGTTTCAATATCAAAGCCAGCATACACAGGTTCTTGCACATTTGGAGCTTTAAGGTTAGAGATATTAAAGATGTTTATACTGCTATAATCCACCGCATATAAATAATCGCCTACAATCTTAAATCGCGCTAAAGACCCCCCTTGCCCCGTTTGAGACGGCGCTAAACTTTCACTAAAAGCAGCATTATCTACGCTATAATATATTGGATCGTTATTTATCTTACGGCGTTCTTCCTTAATGTCCCACCCAATAATTACAGAAGTCCCATCTTGTGGGTACGTTTCATAATTTATATAGCTAGCTTCTTCTGGATACGGGGTGTAGTAAGGAAAAACATCCTTTACCCTTTCAACTTCTTTAATATCATTAAGGTTGGATATATTAAAAACCACTAAATCCATATAACTATCCACATACAGAAAATCACCTTTCACCTCCATGTCGTTACTCCCCAAAACCTTTAAAAAGGCCATTTTTTCTGGGCTGGCCGGATTGGTGTTATTGATAATGTGTATACCTTTATTTTTATCATTTACTAAAATCAGGTTTTCCTTGATATAAATTTTTCCCGATTCATTGATTTCTTGAGGAGGAAGCACCACAGAAGAAGTACGCAAAGCCTCCACACTAAGAGTTACGGCAGATGCGATTTTTACGGTTTCATATCCGGCATCATCATCAGAACACGAGAAAAATACTAAAAGTGGTAGCAGACAAAGTAGTAACTTATTCATTTTCATATTTTTTGGCTTAATGGTTATTTTCTTCTAGATTCAAAATCATTAAAAAAGTTGCGTTAAAATAACGCTGACAATTTGTCACTAGATAAATTTTAATCTTATCTTTGCACCCAAATTGATTTTTTTTGATGGAGAAGATTATTGACGAGAAAAAACAAGGGAACAGTTTAGTTTTAGAACAGCAAAAAGAAAACTCCCGCAAGCTTTATATTGAAAGTTACGGCTGCCAGATGAATTTTTCTGATAGCGAAATTGTTGCATCCATACTTGCCAAAGAAGGTTTTAACACTACCCAAAAGATGGAGGATGCAGATTTGGTACTAGTAAACACTTGTTCCATTAGGGATAAAGCCGAGCAAACGGTGCGGAAAAGGTTGGAGAAATTTAATGCGGTAAAACGTATTAATCCTAAAATGAAAGTAGGAGTTCTTGGTTGCATGGCAGAACGCTTAAAGAGCAAATTCCTTGAAGAAGAAAAAATCGTGGATATGGTTGTGGGGCCAGATGCCTACAAAGACCTCCCTAACCTAATCCAAGAAATTGATGAAGGAAGAAATGCAGTTAATGTTATTCTCTCCAAGGAAGAAACTTACGGCGATGTTGCGCCAGTTCGCCTAAACACTAATGGCGTTAGTGCTTTTGTTTCCATTACAAGAGGTTGCGATAATATGTGTACCTTTTGTGTGGTTCCATTTACAAGAGGAAGGGAGCGCAGTAGAGACCCACAATCCATTTTAAAAGAAGTAAGCGATCTCTGGGAACGTGGTTTTAAGGAAATTACATTATTAGGGCAAAATGTAGACAGTTATTTATGGTATGGTGGCGGACTCAAAAAAGATTTTGAAAAAGCCAGTGAAATGCAAAAAGCCACCGCAGTAGATTTTTCCGAATTGTTGGCACAAGTAGCAGAGGCGCATCCTAAAATGAGAATCCGCTTCTCTACTTCGAACCCGCAGGATATGACCTTGGACGTTATTCGAACCATGGCCAAATACCCAAACATTTGTAAACACGTACACCTACCAGTACAAAGTGGGAGCAACCGCATCTTAAAAGAAATGAATCGTTTGCATACCCGAGAAGAATATTTCGAGTTGATAGATAACATTCGCAAAATCCTTCCAGAATGCTCCATTTCCCAAGACATGATTATTGGCTTCCCTACGGAAACAGCTCAAGATCATCAAGATACTTTAGAGCTCATGGAGTATGTAAAATACGATTTTGGCTATATGTTTACATATTCCGAGCGCCCCGGAACCATGGCTGCGAGAAAACTGGAGGACGATGTGCCAGAGGAAATCAAGAAAAAAAGACTTACAGAGGTTATCAACCTTCAGCAAAAACATAGCGCTTACCGCACCAAACAACACCTCCATAAAACAATTGAAGTTTTAGTGGAAGGAACTTCAAAAAAATCTGATGAACATTGGATGGGTAGAAATACACAAAACACAGTAGTTGTTTTCCCAAAGGAACACTACAAAGTGGGCGATTTCGTAAATGTAAAAGTAAACGATTGCACCACTGCTACCCTTATTGGTGAACCTGTTGGATATTCAGAAAACAATTAAGGAAGCCTGCTAAAAAAAAGTAAACATGGAAAGTGTTCAAGCAATAAAACAACGATTTGGCATTATAGGTAACGATGTAAAGCTTAATCGAGCTATCGAAAAAGCTATACAAGTTGCCCCCACCGATATCTCTGTGCTTATAACTGGAGAAAGTGGAGTTGGAAAGGAAGTCCTTCCCAAAATAATCCATTCCCTTTCGCATAGAAAACACGGTAAATTTATTGCCGTAAACTGTGGGGCCATTCCAGAAGGCACCATAGACTCTGAACTTTTTGGGCATGAAAAAGGTGCTTTTACCGGCGCTACCCAAACTAGAAGCGGATATTTTGAAGAGGCCGATGGCGGAACTATTTTTTTGGATGAAGTAGGGGAACTCCCTTTAACCACACAGGTTCGTTTGCTAAGGGTTCTTGAAAATGGGGAATTCTTAAAAGTTGGTTCTTCCAAAGTACAAAAAACCGATGTACGTATTGTAGCGGCCACCAACATTAATATGTTTGAAGCCATTAAAAAGGAGAAATTCCGGGAAGACCTTTATTACCGATTGAGCACAGTGGAGATTCACCTTCCGCCGTTACGGGAACGAAAAGAGGACATCCATTTATTATTCAGAAAATTTGCGGCAGACTTCGCTCAGAAATACAAAATGCCAACCATTCGTCTGGAGGACAACGCTGTGGAGCTTTTAAATAAATACCGATGGGCGGGAAATGTGCGTCAACTTAGAAATATTGCTGAACAAATTTCGGTATTGGAACAAAACAGGACCATTTCCTATGAAACCTTAAAAGGTTATCTGCCAGATTCTGGAAGCAATTTGCCTGCAGTTATAAAAAACCAAAAATCTGAAAGCGACTTTAGCAGCGAACGCGAAATTCTCTACAAGATTTTGTTTGATATGAAAAGTGACCTCAACGACCTTAAAAAACTTACCATGGAGCTTATGAAAGACGGCTCTAATGGGGAGAAAGTACAGCAGGAAAATAAAGGCCTTATCAATAAGATATATGGTGACGAAGACAATGAAATTGATTTTGAGCATGCCGATGAAGATGATGCTATGGAAATTTTACAAATAGAGCACCAGAAAAGTTTACCAAACGCAACAACTCCAGAAGACAAATACCATTTTGCCGAGGAAATTGAGGAAGAAGAAACACTTTCTTTACAGGATAAAGAGCTGGAATTAATTAAAAAAGCTTTAGAACGTAACCGCGGTAAGCGAAAGGCAGCAGCTACAGAATTAGGGATTTCAGAACGTACCCTTTACAGAAAAATAAAACAATACGATTTATAGTGAAGTCGTTTAAATATTTTTTTCGTTCTTTTGAACCTCACATTTTTAAAATGAAGAAATTTTTTATACTTTTTATAGCCGTTTTATCTATTCAAGGCTGTGGCCCCTACTCTTTCACTGGAGTAAATACCACTGCGGAGTCTTTTCAGGTAAACTTTTTCCAAAATCAGGCACCTATTGTGGAACCGGGATTGGATTTCCTTTTTACCAATACTTTGCAAGACCTTATATTAAACCAGACCAACCTGCAATTGCTCAATAAAAATGCCGATTTAATTTACGAGGGGGAAATCACCGAATATCGGGTATCGCCAATGTCGGCTACGGCAGATCAAACTGCGGCTCAAAACAGATTGACGATTGGAGTAAATGTTAGGTTTTACAATACAGAAAAACCCGAAGAAGATTTTGAACGCAAATTTACGTTCTTCTACGATTATCCTGCAGCCACTCAGCTGGTAACTATAAAACAGACGGCGCATGATGAGATTTTTGAACGTATAACACAAGATATTTTTAACGAAACCCTGGCAAACTGGTAATCAATGAATGTTTCCAATTTTTCATCTTTACTGAAAAATCCTGAAAGCATACATCAGGAACATATCGAATCGCTTCAAAAAGTAATCGATGAGTTTCCCTATTTCCAAGCCGCTAGAGCTGTATATCTTAAAGCTTTAAAAACCCAAGAAAGCTTTAAATACAATGCCGAATTGAAGAAAACCGCCGCTTACACCACGGACAGGACGATATTATTCGAATATATTACTTCAGAAGAATTTCTTCAACATGCTGTTGCCAAGAAAATTTCCATACATACCGCCAATGAAGAACTCTACACCATTCCCGTAGAGATAGAAGAGGTTATTGTAAGGGACAATAAAACATCTTTCGATTTTAATGAGGTGGATGCTGGAGCTGTTATGGATCCTGAACTTTTTCAACCTAAGGGGAATGACGAAAAAAGCGAGGAGGACAACGAAGACAACCAGCCTCCCCACAAACCCATTTACGACGCGAACACGCTGCAAATTGGAAAACCGCTTGATTTCAACAAAAAAGAAACCCATTCTTTTATGGAATGGATGCAACTTTCTTCCACTACCAAAGAAATTGATCGGAGCACCCTCAATACAGTAGAAAGCAGCGAAAAAATAGCCGAAAGTAAGAAAGAGAAAAAATCGGCCATAGAAAGTAAGTTAAAACTTATCGATAGATTTTTGGAAAACAATCCTAAGATCCCGCCGGTTAAAGACCACGTCGATAAAACGAATTTGGCAAAGGAAAATAATGTAGAAAAATCTGCGCTGATGACAGAGACTTTAGCCCGGGTTTATTTAGAACAAAAGAAGTATAAAAAAGCAATTCAAGCTTATAAAATTTTAAGTTTGAAATATCCGGAAAAAAGTGGTTTCTTTGCAGACCAAATTAACGCGATAAAGAATTTAAAAGAAAGTAATTGATATAGAAATGAGTACGTTTTCAATTTTTTTGGTGCTAATTATTATTGTAGCATTCTTATTAGTTTTAGTGATCATGGTTCAAAACCCTAAGGGAGGCGGTTTATCTTCTTCTTTTGGTGGAGGTGGAAGCCAAGTTGTGGGAGGAGTTAAAAAAACTGGGGACTTTCTAGATAAAAGTACCTGGACTTTGGCAACTGTTTTAGTAGCCTTGATCCTATTATCCAACATCACTTTAATGTCGAATGAAGATTCTTCGGATTCTAAATTGTTAGAAAGTAGAGATGTTGAAGCTCCGGTACAAAACACTACTGTTCCTGCTGCAGAAGCACCAGCTAACACAGCTACAGATAGCGCCGCTACAGAATAAGATTCTTAATTTTAAGATATAAAAAATGCCAGCTTGTCACTAAGCTGGCATTTTTATTATATAATTCTCGGTAAGAAAGCACCTTTATCGGTAAAAAAAGTCACCGAGAAAGACGTTTTTGACGGTTTAAACAATTTCTTTTTTCTCTAACGGGTAAAATTGTCAGTTTCCTTGTAATGGCACAATTTCTGTCTATTTAACCAAAGTAAATTTTAAATTAATTAATCAAATATTAAAAAGATATGTCGAAGTTAAACATTAAACCACTTGCAGATAGGGTTGTTATTGAACCTTTAGCAGCTGAAACCAAAACAGCTTCAGGAATTATCATTCCAGACAACGCAAAAGAAAAACCACAAAAAGGAACCGTTGTTGCCGTAGGACCAGGTACTAAAGATGAAAAAGTGACCGTAAAAGAGGGTGATACTGTTTTATACGGGAAATACGCCGGTACCGAATTAAAATTGGAAGGGAACGATTACTTGATTATGCGCGAAAGCGACATTCTTGCAATTGTTTAAAGTCAGCGAACTTAAACCAAACACTTAAAAAGAATTAAAACCAAAATTAAATCCGCTTAAAGCAAAAACCTTTAAGCACAAAGTAAAAATAATCATGGCAAAAGATATAAAATTTGACATTCAAGCACGTGACGGACTGAAACGTGGCGTAGATGCTTTAGCAAATGCTGTTAAAGTAACTTTAGGACCAAAAGGACGTAATGTAATTATCAATAAATCTTTTGGAGCTCCACAGGTAACTAAAGATGGTGTTTCCGTAGCGAAAGAGATCGAATTGGAAGATGCTCTTGAAAATATGGGAGCGCAAATGGTAAAAGAAGTAGCTTCTAAAACCAACGATCTTGCTGGAGATGGTACTACAACAGCTACCGTTCTTGCACAAGCTATTGTTAAAGAAGGACTTAAAAACGTTACTGCAGGTGCCAACCCAATGGATCTTAAAAGAGGAATCGACAAGGCAGTAGAAGCTATTGTTGCAGACCTTAAGAAACAAGCAGAAGAAGTTGGGGATTCTTCCGATAAAATTAAGCAAGTTGCTGCCATTTCAGCAAACAACGACGATACCATTGGAGATCTAATTGCGCAAGCTTTTGGAAAAGTTGGTAAAGAAGGGGTAATTACTGTTGAAGAAGCCAAAGGAACCGATACATACGTAGACGTTGTAGAAGGAATGCAGTTCGACAGAGGATATCTTTCCCCTTATTTTGTTACCGATACCGATAAAATGGTAGCAGAATTAGACAATCCTTATATTCTCTTATTTGATAAGAAAATTTCCAACCTTCAGGAAATCCTTCCAATTTTAGAGCCTGTAGCTCAATCTGGAAGACCGCTTTTAATCATTGCTGAAGATGTAGACGGACAAGCATTGGCTACCTTGGTGGTAAATAAACTTAGAGGTGGATTAAAAATTGCTGCTGTTAAAGCACCAGGATTTGGAGACAGACGTAAAGCTATGCTAGAAGACATCGCTATCTTAACTGGTGGTACTGTTATTTCTGAAGAAAGAGGTTTCTCATTGGAAAATGCATCTTTAGACATGCTTGGTTCTGCTGAAAATGTATCGATCGACAAAGACAACACAACTGTTGTTAACGGTGGAGGGGACGCAGAAAATATTAAAGCCAGAGTAAACCAAATCAAAGCACAGATAGACACTACTACATCTGACTATGATAGAGAAAAACTTCAAGAACGTTTAGCCAAATTGGCTGGAGGTGTTGCTGTACTTTATGTAGGTGCTGCTTCTGAAGTGGAAATGAAAGAAAAGAAAGATCGTGTGGACGATGCCCTACATGCAACGAGAGCTGCCGTAGAAGAAGGTATTGTTGCCGGTGGTGGTGTTGCACTACTTAGAGCTAAAGCAGTTTTAAGTAAAATTAAAGCAGAGAACGACGATGAGGAAACTGGAATCCAAATTGTTACCCGCGCTGTAGAAGCTCCTCTAAGAACTATTGTAGAGAATGCAGGTAAAGAAGGATCTGTTGTAGTAGCTAAAGTATACGATGGAAAAGGAGACTTTGGTTACAATGCTAAGACTGGCGAATACGTTCAAATGTTGAAAGCTGGTATTATCGATCCAACTAAAGTGACTAGAATTGCATTGGAAAATGCTGCTTCTGTTTCTGGTATGATTTTAACTACGGAATGCTCTTTAACAGACATTAAAGAAGACGCTCCTGCAATGCCTCCAATGGGAGGTGGCGGAATGCCAGGAATGATGTAATCATCAAACCATATAAAACCAAAAACCGCGATAGAAGATTCATCGCGGTTTTTTTATGCGTAAAAACTAAACGTTTCTGGTGTTTGAGGTCAACCCTAAAAACTAACAATTACAAAAGTTCTCGTTAGCATTTTGTTAGAATTATCTTCAATCGAAAGGAATACGTATTTTAGATTAAAATTTTAATCATGCTAAAATTCCTTCTTAGATTATTTATTGCTATCATTTGCATCAGTATAAATGCCCAAAACACCAACACCCCCAATATTTTATTCATCGCTGTAGACGATTTAAGACCCGAATTGGGCTGTTACGGTAAAAATTATGTACACTCACCAAACTTAGATAAACTAGCAGAAAAAGGAACTCTTTTTAACAATCACTTTGTAACCGTACCCATATGTGGCGCCTCCCGATATAATCTTCTTACGGGATTGTTGCCAAAAAAACCAGTCGACATAACCAATCAAGCGGCGGCTGAACAAATTGCGAAACAACAAAACGATAAGAGGCCAAAGACTTTTTTACAGGAGTTTAAGGAAAACGGCTATTACACCGTGGGCATTGGCAAAATATCGCATCATCCCGATGGTTATGTTTATGGCTATCGGGAACCTAAAAGCAATGTACTCGAACTTCCAGGTAGCTGGGATGAAATGCTTTTTGATTCAGGAAAATGGGGAACTGGGCACAATGCTTTTTTTGGATATGCCGATGGCAGTAACCGTAACGACCTAGAGAATATGGTAAAGCCTTACGAAGCTGCAGAGGTTGAAGACACAGGTTACCCCGACGGACTAACAGCCGAGTTGGCAATTAAAAAACTAAGCGAACTAAAAAGTAAAAATCAGCCATTCTTTTTGGGAGTTGGGTTTTTTAAGCCACATTTACCGTTTACAGCCCCTAAAAAGTATTGGGACCTGTATGATGAAACAAAGATTCCACTTGCACCATTTTCAAAAATACCAGAAAATGTTTCCAAAGCAAGTCTTCACAATAGTAATGAATTCAACAGATATAAATTAGGAGAAGAAAAAGCAAGCCTAGAAAATACCCTTAGCGATGATTATGCAAGAAAAGTAAAACACGGCTATTTGGCGGCTGTTAGTTATGTAGATGCCCAAATTGGAACGGTATTGAAAGCATTGGAAGAAAATGGTTTAGCCGATAACACCATTATAGTGGTTTGGGGGGATCACGGTTGGCATTTGGGAGATCAAATGGTTTGGGGAAAACATACCATTTTCGACATGGCTCTAAAAAGCGTCTTAATCATTAAACATCCCAATAGCAAGTCAAAACAAATCGACCAAATTGTAAGCACTACAGACATATATCCAACCCTGTTGGAATTTTCAGGCATCGATTTAACTAATAAAATAGATGGAAATAGCATGGTAGGATTAATGAACAACCCAAAAACCGAAAAATGGAGAAATACGGCCTATAGTTATTTTAATAAAGGGATTTCCTTAAGGACTACCAACTACCGCTTTACCAAATACTTCAGAAATGAAACACCAACGCTGGAATTGTATAATGAACTGAAAGACCCTTACGAAACACAAAATATTGCCAAAGAGAACAAAAAAATCATATCGAAATTGTTGCCAGTATGGGAACTGGGAAATACTGAGATCTTTTCGAAAGAGTAAATTAATATGGCACATCTAAAGCTTTCTGTGTAATTTTAAAGCAAAAATGTCTAACAAAGGATTAATTATTGAAGAACGCGCCAGGGATATTGGCGATTTTTTAGTGGGAAGGTTACTCCCCTTCAGAAAAAAAAGAATGGTTGGTCCGTTTATTTTTATAGACCATATGGGACCGGCCACTATCAAGGAAGGATCTTATGTAGATATAGGTCAACATCCACACATCGGACTTTCTACGCTTACCTATTTGTTTGAAGGAGAACTGAGGCATCGCGATAGTATTGGGAGCGACCAGATTATAAAAGCAGGAGCTGTAAATTGGATGACTGCCGGCAGCGGGGTAACGCATACCGAACGCACTCCCGAACACCTTAGAAACTCTATTGAAACCACCATGCACGGTTTTCAAATATGGGTAGCGCTACCTAAGGAACTAGAAACCATGAATCCCGAATTTCATCATATTGAAAGAGATGCACTTCCCAAATGGGAAGAAAATGGTGCGTACTACACTCTTATTGCTGGAACTGGATTTGGAAGAAAGGCACCGGTACCAGTCCACTCCAATTTATTTATGATTGAAATTAAAACTACTAAGGAAACCGATTTACAAATTGTAGATCAAGTGAAAGGGGAAATTGGAATTTGTGTGGTAAAAGGCCAGATAAGTGCCTGCGGAGAAGAAATTAAAGCGGGAAATATGGTGGTCTCAAAAACAGAAGATGCCTGCCAAGTTATAGTTGCAGAAAACACTCACTTACTTTTATTTGGAGGTGAACCTTTTGAAGAAGAAAGACACATTTTTTGGAATTTTGTGGCTTCAGAAAAAGATTCCATAGAAAAAGCGAAGGAAAAATGGAAAAACAAAGAATTTCCAAAAGTTGCAAACGACAACTCTTACATTCCGCTTCCATCATAAAAAATAAAGTCCGCGATACAGCGGACTTTACTATTATTGCAGAACAAAGAATTAATCTTCGTCCCCTATTTTTTCGATCGTTTCATCGATTTCTTCATTCACTTCTTCATCAACTTCTTTTCCAGCTCTTTCAAGTATACCTTCTTCTTCAACTTCTGTAGACTCTTCTTTAATAATTACTTCTTTCTTTTCCTCGGTTTCTTTACACGAAACAAAAGCACCGCCAAATACAAATAACATGGCTGCACCTAGAACTATTTTTTTCATCTTTTTGATTATTTTATTAGTTAAGAAAACTAAAATAACAATAAATTTTCGAAACTGCCCCGTAATGTTAAAAAGAACCAAAAAAGTATTAAGAAATTGTACCTACGATGGGCGCATTTCCTTAATCTTCACTTTAGAAGCAGCTAACTTTGTGTTACCTTTGCCAAAATTTAATAAATGGCATTCGACTCATTAAAGACCGAAATTAAAAATATTATCGCGCAGAGCGGAATTTCTGTTGACGATAAACTCACTAAAATTTGCGAACTCCTCCAAACCAATATCCCCTATTACGATTGGGTAGGTTTTTATTTTAAAAATGGAGATAAAGAAGAATTAAAGCTACGTTCTTTTGCAGGAGAACCTACCGACCATACAATTATCCCCTTCGGAAAAGGGATTTGTGGACAGGTAGCCGTTTCCAACAAAAATTTTGTAGTACCAGACGTTAAAGCACAAGACAATTATATTGCTTGCAGCATATTTGTAAAAGCAGAAATTGTAATCCCGCTCTTTTTAAATGGAGAAAATATAGGACAGATTGATATCGATTCCAATACCGCAGATCCATTTACCCAAGAAGATGAGGATTTCTTAGAGTTTGTAAATGCCGAAGTGGCAAAAATCCTTGCTTAAAAAAGCAGTGCTTTTCGTATTTTAGAACAACATTTTCTTTTACAGAACACAACTATTTAATGCAAATAAATTACTTTTGCAAACCAAAACAACACAATAACAATGAGTGATCTAAAACAAGCCAAATCGGCTTTAATTTCTGTTTTCAACAAAGACGGATTAGAACCAATCGTAAAAAAATTAGATGAATTTGGAGTTACCATTTATTCTACCGGAGGAACCGAGAAATTTATAAAAGATCTCGGGATCGACGTAATTCCTGTAGAAGATGTAACCAGCTATCCATCTATTTTGGGTGGGCGCGTAAAAACCCTGCACCCTAAAGTTTTTGGTGGAATTTTAAACAGACAAGATCACGAAGGCGATGTTGCTGAATTAAAGCAGTACGAAATTCCGCAGTTAGACATTGTTATTGTTGATTTGTATCCTTTTGAAAAAACGGTAGCCAGCGGAGCCAACGAACAGGATATTATTGAAAAGATTGATATTGGCGGAATCTCTCTTATAAGAGCTGCCGCAAAAAACTCTAAAGATGTACTTTGCGTTTCTTCTATGGAAGATTACAGCGAAGTGCTTAGCATTTTAGTAAATCAAAATGGAGAAACCTCCATGGAAGATCGAAGAAGGTTTGCCGCTAAAGCCTTTAATGTGTCATCGCATTACGATAGCGCAATCTTCAACTATTTTAATTCTACTGAAAAACTGGAAGCCTTTAAAGTAAGTGAATCCAAAGGGCAAGAATTGCGTTATGGAGAGAACCCACATCAGAAAGGATATTTCTACGGAAAGATGGATGAGATGTTCGATAAACTTCATGGAAAAGAATTGTCTTACAACAACTTGCTGGATGTAGATGCGGCCGTAAACTTAATGGGGGAGTTTAAAAACGACGACCCGACATTTGCCATTTTAAAACACAACAACGCCTGTGGTGTTGCCACAAGGCCTACTATAAAAGAAGCGTACATCGATGCATTGGCAGGAGACCCTGTATCGGCTTTTGGTGGGATTTTAATTGCCAATACCGAAATAGATGCCGACACCGCTAACGAAATACATACTTTATTCTGCGAAGTGGTAATTGCTCCTTCTTATTCAGAAGAAGCCATGGAAATATTAAAAGGGAAGAAAAATAGAATCATCTTGGTTCAAAAAGATATTGAACTTCCAAGTTCTTCGGTTCGTTCCTGCTTAAATGGTGTATTGGTTCAAGACAAAGACCTAAAAACCGATGTGTTGAAAGACCTTTCTTATGAAACCAACAATAAACCAACAGAAAATGAGTTAAAGGATTTATTGTTTGCTTCCAAAATATGTAAGCATACAAAATCCAACACTATAGTGTTTGCCAAGAATATGCAGCTGTGCGCTAGCGGAACGGGACAAACCAGTAGAGTGGATGCATTGAGACAAGCCATTGAAAAAGCTAAATCGTTTAGTTTTGATCTTCATGGGGCCAGTATGGCTAGTGATGCTTTCTTTCCATTCCCAGATTGTGTGGAAATAGCAGATAAAGCAGGAATCACAGCTGTAATTCAACCAGGAGGCTCTATAAAAGATCAATTAAGTATCGATTATTGTAATGAAAATAATGTAGCCATGGTGTTTACAGGAACACGCCATTTTAAACATTAATTTCTTACATTTGAAAGAATTAAATTTTAGAATCCCAGAATGTCTAAACAGTTGTTATAAATTTCATGCTGAGCGCCTGTGCTGAACTAAGCTTCAGTATGATAAAGTATATTTGGATAAGAAAATTCCATTTTTAAAAACAGGCTAAAAGAACATAAAAATTTCAATATTTTAGATATTTTGGTAGGCAAATTAAGAAGTACAACCTTCAAAATTTAAACCCCAATTTTGGGAATAACAAGACTAACATCAGAATAATTCATGGGATTTTTTGACTTCCTAACAGAAGAAATTGCTATAGACCTTGGGACGGCCAACACGCTGATTATTCACAACGACAAGGTTGTTGTGGATAGCCCTTCTATTGTAGCCAGGGATAGAATGACTGGCAAAATTATTGCCGTTGGTAAAGAAGCCAGCATGATGCAAGGTAAAACCCATGAAAATATAAAAACAATACGACCGTTAAAAGATGGGGTAATTGCCGATTTTGATGCTTCCGAAAAAATGATCAATATGTTCATTAAAGGAATTCCAGCATTAAAAAAGCGGTTCTTCCAACCTACTCTTAAAATGGTTATTTGTATCCCATCTGGGATTACAGAAGTAGAAATGCGTGCGGTTAAAGAATCTGCCGAGCGTGTAAATGGTAAAGAAGTATACTTAATACACGAACCAATGGCGGCCGCCATTGGTATAGGCCTCGATATCATGCAGCCCAAAGGAAACATGATTGTAGATATAGGAGGTGGAACTACCGAAATTGCAGTAATTGCTTTAGGTGGTATTGTCTGCGATAAATCAGTTAAAATTGCAGGGGATGTATTTACCAACGATATTATCTATTACATGCGTACACAGCACAACTTATATGTTGGGGAGACTACGGCCGAAAATATAAAAATTGCCATTGGTGCCGCTACTGAAGATTTAGAGATCCCACCAGAAGAAATGAGTGTTCAAGGACGTGATCTTTTAACTGGAAAGCCAAAACAGGTACAAATTTCCTACAGGGAAATTGCCAAAGCCTTGGACAAATCCATTTTAAGAATTGAAGATGCTGTTATGGAAACGCTTTCTCAAACACCTCCAGAATTGGCAGCAGACATCTATAATACTGGTATCTATTTAGCCGGTGGTGGTTCTATGCTCCGCGGACTTGATAAACGTATTTCGCAAAAAACGGATCTGCCTGTTTATATTGCAGAAGATCCTTTAAGAGCCGTGGTTAGAGGAACTGGTATTGCATTGAAGAACTTAGAGAAGTACAAACCAATCTTGATAAAATAGTAAGAGTGGATGCAACAAATAGTCAATTTTTTAATAAAGAATAAAACCTTTATTGTTTTTCTATTGCTTTTTTTCTTTTCGCTATTTCTCACGGTACAAACGCATTCTTATCAAAAATTAAAGTTTTTCAATTCTGCAAATTGGTTGAGTGGCAATATCTACAATAAAACCAATCAAATTTCAGATTACTTCCACCTTAAAGAATACAACAAGCAGTTGGTTGAAGAAAATATACAATTGCGAAAAATCCTCTTAAATAAAAATATTGATGTAAAAGACTCTACACTTTACAAGGATTCTTTATACAGCGATTACAGGCTTTACAGCGCTAATATTATAAAAAACAGTTACAACAAAAAGAGAAACTACCTCTTAATCAACAAGGGCGAAAACGACAGTATTTCACAAGATATGGGGGTTATTACCTCTAAAGGAATTATTGGGATTATTGAAAACACTTCCACCGGCTATGCGAATGTTCAATCGGTCTTGAATTCTTTGTCGGAGATTAATGCTTCCGTAGCCAATACCGATAATTTTGGCTCCCTAAAATGGAATGGTAAAAACTTTAGAACGGTACAACTGGTAGACATTTTAAGATCTGCGAATGTAAAAAAGGGAGATACCATAATTACCGGTGGTATGTCTAGCATTTTCCCAAAAGGAATTCCAATTGGAACCATTGAAGAATTTTCTTTGGATGCATCGAAAAACTATTATTTAATCGATGTGAAATTATTCAACGACATGACGACGTTAGATCACGTCTATGTTATTGAAAATCTAAACAGAGAAGAAATTTTAACCCTCGAAAACAGCATCGATGAATAAAACTGCATTTATAATTACCATCAGATTTGTCGTTTTGGTGCTCCTCCAGGTGACCATATTTAACCATATTAACTTCTTAGGGTATATTAACCCATATATTTACATATTATTTATCGTTTTCTTTCCTTTCGATAAAGATAATAGGATTCCATTTCTGTTTTTTTCGTTTCTACTTGGGCTTTGCATCGACATTTTTAGCGACAGTGGGGGCGTTCATGCCGCGGCATCGGTAAGTGTTGCCTATTTAAGACCTTTGATGATGAGATCGGTTTTTGGTATCAGTTACGATTATCATAACATAAAAATCGAAAAAACATTATTCGGTCAAAGAATTAACTACCTCATTATCTTAATTTTAACACATCACTTCATACTTTTCAGCTTAGAGATATTTAGTTTTGCACACATATTGCTAATTCTAAAAAAAACAGTATTTTCAGCAATATTCACCTTAATTTTGTGTTTAATTTTTATCTCACTGTTTAGTAGGAAAAGTAAATGAGAAAATTTCTCTTATCATCTATCATAATAATCATCGCTATAGTTTATATAGGGCGACTGTCGTATCTACAATTAATAGATTACACCAGTAAAAATCCCTTAAACGACACGGCGATTAAGGCGGTTTACGATTATCCTGAGCGTGGCCATATTTACGACCGTAACGGAAAATTACTGGTGGCCAATCAACCTTCTTACGATGTCATGGTTATCCCTAGGGATGTAAAACCCTTAGACACCCTCGAATTTTGTTCTTTACTGAATATTTCCAAAGAACAATTCACAGAAAAATACAACAAAGCATATACCTATTCGCCACGCCTACCATCGGTATTTGTTCCACAATTATCTAAAGAGGAATATGCCATTTTACAGGAGAAAATGCGCAAATATGAAGGGTTTTATATTCAGAAAAGGTCTTTACGGCATTATATGACGGATGCTGGAGCCAATGTACTGGGCTATATCAGTGAGGTTAACGAATGGGAACTAAAAAAATATTCATATTATCAATCTGGGGAATTAATAGGTCGCCAAGGGGTAGAAAAAGAATATGAAGAAGTCTTAAGAGGAAGAAAGGGCGTGAAATTTATTCAAAAAGACCGCTTTAACCGAGTTATTGGCTCTTATAAAGACGGAATTTTCGATACGCTGCCAGTACCAGGAAAAGATATTCATTTAACCATTGATAATGATCTGCAGAAATATGGAGAAGAATTAATGGTGCATAAAAGAGGTGGTATTGTAGCAATAGAACCCAAAACAGGTCAAATTCTAACCCTTGTTTCGGCGCCTACTTACGATCCCGATTTATTGGTAGGCAGGAAGCGTTCTAAAAACTATACAAGGCTCTATAACGACTCCATCGCAAAGCCTTTGTACGATCGTGGCCTTCTTGCGATGTATCCTCCAGGATCACCCTTTAAAACTATCAATGCGCTTATTGGCCTGCAGGAAGGCGTAATCGATGAGGGCACAACCTTTACCTGTTATCATGGATATCGCTATGGGCGAAATTCTTTCATGGGCTGCCACTGTCCGTCGGGAGCCCGTAACAATCTTAACCGCGGTATACGGGAGTCTTGCAACGCTTATTTTGCAAATACATATAGAAGAATTATAGAGAAATACCCAACCTCTGCGGAAGGCGTGAATACATGGGAAAAACATGTAGAAAGCTTTGGTTTAGGCGATTTTTTGGGATATGATCTTCCCACAGGTAAATCGGGAAAAATACCAGATGCAGATTATTACAATGCCGTTTATGGTGAACGGAGATGGTTTGCCACAAATACTCTTTCCAACGCAATTGGGCAAGGGGAAGTGCTTACAACTCCCATTCAATTAGCTAATTTAACCGCAACTATTGCCAATAGAGGATATTACTACACCCCTCATATTATCAAGAACATTGAAAATGACACCATCGCCCATAAGTTTGTTGAGAAACACCAAACAACTATCGACGCCGAAAATTTCGATCCTGTAATCCAAGGAATGTACGATGTTTATAATAGCGGTACTGCCCAATGGCTGCAGATTCCTGGAATTAGTATTGCCGGAAAAACGGGAACTGCAGAAAACTTTACTAAAATAGAGGGAAAAAGAGTGCAACTTACAGATCACTCCATATTTGTAGCTTTTGCCCCTATTGAAGACCCTAAAATTGCCATTGCCGTATTTGTTGAAAATGGATATTGGGGAAGTCGTTGGGCAGGAAAAATTGCCAGTTTAATGATTGAAAAATACATTAAAGGTGAGATTACCCGAACAGATATGGAAGATTATTTGTTGGAAGGAAGTCTCGAAGACGAATACGCAAAACCTCTAAGCGGTGAATCCTTCACTATAAACGACGGTAAAAAGTTTATTAAATGGCCGCAAGAAGAGAAAAAAGAAAAACCTTTGCCCTAAATGAGTAGTTTTTTAAAGAAGTTAGACTGGTTTACAGTTTTATTATATGCACTGTTGGTATTTATTGGTTGGCTTAATATTTATTCTGCATCTTATACTGGGGAAGCGGGAAGTATTTTAAATACCTCGTCGTATTATGGAAAACAGTTGATTTTCATTATTGTAAGCATCTGCCTTATTATTTTAATACTTTCGGTGGAAGCTAAGTTTTACGAACGATTTGCTGGCATTATTTACTTACTTTCTTTATTATCACTGGCAGGGTTATTTATTTTTGGGAAAAATGTAAACGGCGCTACTTCTTGGTATGCTATTGGGGGAATGACGCTCCAGCCATCCGAGTTTGCCAAAGCGGCCACAGCGCTTGCCCTGGCAAAATTTTTAAGCGACATACAAACGGATATCTATAGCTTTAAAGACCTTTTACGTGCATTTGTTATTATTAGTCTCCCGGCCTTGCTTATTATTCCACAGCCAGATCCAGGTAGTGCCTTGGTGTATGCCTGTTTTTTCTTTGTATTGTACAGGGAAGGACTTCACCCTCTTTATTTACTTATAGGTGTATTTGCTGTGCTGCTGTTTGCAACAACCCTTCTCTATGGTACCGTATGGGTATTTTTAGGCTGTGCGCTACTACTAGGCCTTTTTTACTATTTTCTAAAAAGAAAAAAGAAAAAAGTATCCATTTTTCAGTTGGTTTTGATTTTAATAACCGCCACCATCTTTTCCTATAGTGTGGATTTTATATATAACAATGTTTTCGAACAACGCCACAGGGATCGATTAAGCCTGTGGTTGCGTTTAGAGGATGATCCTGCGAAATTGGAATATATAAGAAAAACCATTGGTTACAACACCTACCAATCTGAATCTGCCATAGGTTCTGGCGGGCTCACAGGAAAAGGTTTTTTGGAAGGTACGCGTACCAAAGGGAATTTTGTACCAGAACAACACACCGATTATATTTTTAGCACCGTAGGCGAAGAATGGGGGTTTGTTGGTAGCTCTGTGGTAGTGGTTTTGTTTGCCCTACTTATTTTAAGGCTTTTATTTTTAGCGGAAAGGCAAAAATCCATCTTTAGCAGAATTTACGGATACTCTGTAGCATCCATTCTCTTCTTTCATTTTGCCATTAATGTAGGAATGGTCATCGGGCTGCTCCCAACAGTAGGGATCCCACTTCCTTTCTTTAGCTACGGTGGCTCCGGACTTATTGGTTTCACCATACTGCTTTTTATATTTCTAAAACTGGACGCCAACCGAATTAATGAATGGTTGTAGAACGTAAAAAAGGCTCAAAACATAAGTCCCGAGCCTTTCATTTCTATTTTTGGTAATGCTAAGATTATCCTTTTACATCTACCACTTTGTGTTTTTGAATGTTATTCATTTTTAAATCTTCCAAGACATTTACAGCCTCTTCAATATAAACATCTTTAGATAGGTTTTTATGCCAACGTTGCCTTTTCTCTTTTAACACGCTATCTTTCGCCATTAGATCCACTTCATAAGGAAGCGATTCGAAGCTAAGATTGGTTTTATAATCTGATATTTTTCTGAATTCTTTTAAAACCTCTTCGTCTTTATCTATTTCTGTTTTGTACTTTTCTAGATTTAAAGGATATGTTTTGTCTTCTTGTTGTTTTTTAACCCACTGTGCATTTTTGTCTATCAAGTTCAGTTGGTCGTTATTGGCCATTCTGTTTTTACTTCTTTCAATGGTTTCTTCATAATCGATATAGCCAGCCCAGTCTTCATATTTTACAGACTCAATTTTATCCCATGGAAGGGGATTCTCTTGATCTTTTTCTCCGATGTTGCTATAACTATATCTATCTGGAACCACCACATCGCTCTTAACACCCTCCAACTGAGTAGAACCACCGTTAATACGATAGAATTTCTGGGTAGTCACTTTTAAAGCTCCCACGTCTCCATATTCATTGTTTCCACGAAGGAACTGGTTTAAGTCGATTACATTTTGAACGGTACCTTTCCCGTAGGTTTGCTTGCTACCAAGAATGATGGCTCTTTTATAATCTTGCATAGCTGCAGCCAAAATTTCTGAAGCGGAAGCCGACAATTCATTCACAAGAATAACCAAAGGCCCGTCCCATTGAACACGGTCGTCTGTATCCGACAAAACTTCTTTTTTCTGCCCAGTAGACTTCACCTGAACGATTGGCCCTTCTTTTATAAAAAGTCCGGCCATATCCACGACTGTTTTTAAAGATCCTCCGCCATTATCCCTTAGATCAAGAACCAATCCTTGAACTCCGGCATTTTTCATTTCTTCAATTTCCTTGGCCACGTCCGAAGCGGCATTTCTATTCTTATAATCATCGAAATCTATATAAAACTTAGGTAGGTTGATAACTCCGAAAGTTTTATCCCCTTTTTTCACTACGGAAGACTTGGCGTATGATTCTTCCAATTCTACCACATCCCGTTCTATGGCCACTTCGTCTATGGTGCCATCAATACGCTTAATGGTTAATAAAACCTTAGATCCTTTTGGACCCTTTATAAGTTTAACCGCATCTTCCAGACGCATCCCAACTACACTCACTGGAGTTTCGTTCTCTTGCCCCACTTTCATGATCTCGTCTCCAACTTCTAATTTTTCTCCTCTCCAAGCGGGACCACCAGAGATTACTTCTATAATTTTAATATGGTCGTTTTTCTTTTGCAACCTCGCCCCTATTCCTTCAAACTTTCCAGAAATACTAACATCGAAACGCTCCTTATCGTCTGGGGCGAAATAGAAGGTATGAGGATCAAATTCTTCTACGATTGAATTCAAGTAAACCCCAAACCAATCTTTACGTTCTAAGTCTTCCATAAAGTCGAAATACTCACCTATGGTTTTTTTGGTAGCTTCCCGTGTTTCTTTTTCCAAGGCTACAGGGTCTTTTGCTACTTCTTCATCTATGGCGTCTTCCGTGTCTGCGAACTCGTCATCTTCACCCATCACTTCTTCAACACCTTCCGAAGTCATTTCTTTATCATTTTCAGAAGCCACCTCTCCGTCTTTGTTTTCATTCATTTCCAAAGCACTCACGTAACGCTCGATGGTAGAAAACTTTAATTGTTTTCTCCAACGCTGCCAAAGCTCTTCCTTATTTTTTGCATATGGGAGATTTTCATAATCCACATCAATCGTTTCATCTTCAGTATAGTCAAAAGGCTTCTCCAAAACGTCTTTGTACATTACGGAGGCTTCGTCCATACGTTGCATTAATCGGTCGTAAGTAAGATTGAAAAAAGTAAGATCTGAAGTTTTTATCTGGTCATCGATCGCAGAACGATATTTTTTAAATTCATCGATATCGCTTTGAAGGAAATAACGCTTAAGTGGATCTAAAGCTTCAATATAATTATCGTAAATGTGTTCAGAAAAATCGTCATTGATGTCTTTCGGACTAAAATGACCATTTTCGAGTACGTAAGATATTAAATCTATTAAAAGTTTGTCCTTATCTGGGTTATCGAACGTTTTATTGGTAAAACTACACGATGCAGCAGAGATAAGTAACGCTGCCAACAAATACACAAATTTCCTTTTCATTTATAACTTTTTTAAAGAGATCGAATCTCTACGCATTAACATTTTTTTCCTGAAAATTTTTCTGAGAACAAGCTGTTCTTGACATTTGATTTTAATATATAAAAATCCCTTCAATTATACATACTCAAAATTAACAGGAGTTTCTTATTTTACTTCTTTATTTTAAGATCAACTAAAATAAGGAAAAAATCGTGCCACAACCTTACAAACCAACTAATATTTTGTTAAACGCCTATTATTCAACATTAGTTTAAGAAAATCTTTTATTTTTTGTTAAAATGAAGCGTTGGAAGCGCTTGGAAATAATGAAACAGTATGTTGAACTTAGTTATTCTTTAAGTCTAAGTTCAAGGAATAAGTGCAAAATTAATATTTAAAACTCTTGGGGCTAGCCCCAAGAGTTTTAGGACCAATTGTTATATTAATCTTGCATGAAAAAATACAAACAATTGACCATCCACCAAAGGTATCAAATTGAAGCCTTATTGGAAACAGAAATCAGTAAAAGTGAAATAGCTATAATTATCGGGGTCGACCCCTGTACCGTTTACAGGGAGTTATCTAGGAACATTGCCAAACGGGGAAAGACCGCTGGCAGCTATATAGCCAAAAATGCACAGCGAAGAGCAGATAACAGGCATAAAATGAAGCCCAAGAAATTACAGCTCACGGAACAGTTGAAAGAGCGTATCGCGGGTTTGCTCCGTTATGAAAAGTGGAGTCCAGAACTTATAAGCAAACGCTTAGCTATTGAAGAGGAAACCTGTGTGAGCCACGAGACAATATACCAGTGGATATGGAGCGTTAAGAAGAGCAAGAAAAAGGCAGATGCTAAATACGCTAAACTCTACAAAGATCTCAAGCATGGTAGCAGGAGGCAAAAGAGAGGGAACGCCAAGGATAAGCGGGGAGCCATTAAAAACCGTGTAGGAATTGACCAGCGCCCAGATGTGCTGGACCACCGTGAGCGTATAGGCGATATTGAAGTAGACCTGATGATGGGAAGCAATCACAGATCGGCTCTTTTGGTAATGACAGACAGGGCCACATTGGTAACGATGATGGAAAAACTAAGTGGGAAAGAAGCTGGGGAGGTATATGAAAAAATGGAGAAGAGGCTCACCAACTTCAGTTCATCTTGGGTGAAGACCTTGACCTTCGATAACGGAAAGGAGTTTGCACAGCATCAAAAAATAGGAAGGCTCCTCAACGCAAAAACATACTTTACCAGACCTTATACATCACAGGATAAAGGAACCGTAGAGAATAGAATAGGTGTGATAAGAAGATTTTTTCCGAAGAAAACAGACCTGAGAAAAGTCTCAGAAAAAAGAATAAAAGAAGTTGAAAGATTACTAAATTACAGACCGATTAGAAAATTTAATTACCAAAACCCAATTGAAGTCCTAAGAAACAAATGTTTTGCACTTATGGGTTGAACTCAGCAAGTTTTAAAATGATTATTTTAGCATTATAATTTAAAGATATTATGAAAAAAAAGCCACTCATACTTGTCACCAACGACGACGGTATCACGGCTCCAGGAATACGAGCTTTAATTGAGGTTATGAATGAAATTGGGGAAGTAATTGTGGTTGCTCCCGATAGTCCGCAAAGTGGAATGGGACATGCCATAACGGTTAACTCCACCCTTTACTGTAGCCCCATAACCATTAACCAAGACGACATACAATTGGAATACAGCTGCAGTGGAACGCCAGCTGATTGTGTAAAATTGGCAGTGAATGAGATCTTGAACAAAAAGCCCGATATTTGTGTTAGTGGTATTAATCACGGCTCTAACTCCTCTATAAACGTTATCTATTCTGGCACAATGAGTGCGGCAGTGGAGGCTGGTGTAGAAGGTATTCCCGCAATTGGGTTTTCTTTGTGCGACTATTCTTGGGAAGCAAATTTTGAAAGCGTGAAGAAATATGTTAAAACCATTACCGAAAGTGCTTTAAAAAACGGGATGCCCAAAGGTGTGGTGCTCAACGTGAATTTTCCGAAGATGAAAGAAGATTCTTTAAAAGGAATAAAGGTTTGCCGCCAAGCAAGAGCGAGATGGGTAGAAGAATTCGATAAACGAACCAATCCGATGGGACGCGAATATTACTGGCTTACTGGTAAATTTGTAAATCAGGATAAGGGTGAGGACACCGACGAATGGGCTTTAGAGAATGGTTATGTATCGGTTGTGCCGGTTCAATTCGATTTAACGGCTCATCATGCTATTCAAGACCTTAATACTTGGAGTTTAAATGATTAAAAAAGAAGTATTTATCGGTTTTGTCGTAGGCATCATAGCAAATGTAATCGGATTCTTATCTTACATACTCCTGTTTTCCGACCTTAGTATTGTCACCACCATACAAGTTGCAAGGGAACAGGGACATTTGGGAAGTTTATTGGCTTTAGGAGCTTTATTGAACCTTGCCGCTTTTTTCGGATTTATTAAATTAAAAAGGGACCATCGTGCAAAAGGAGTATTAATAGCCACATTTTTAACGGCAATTGTTATCTTGTTGCTAAAGATTTTTTAAATCAGCTATTTTCAGAAAAGTTTATTTTCTCAACAGGCAGGAGAAGAAAGCATATAAACGGAAGTATTATTTACCTAATTTTGAGTAGAAATTCGGGGAATTAACCTTTTCATGAGGGATAGAATTATTGTTCTTGGTAATTATTAAAATTTAAACATTGAAATATTACATCATAGCTGGCGAAGCATCTGGGGATTTGCATGCTTCCAACCTTATAAAAGAGCTAAAAAAAGTTGATTCAGAAGCATCTTTTAGAGGATGGGGAGGAGATTTAATGCAAGCTGCCGGACTGGATTTGGTAAAACACTACAAAGAGCAATCTTTTATGGGCTTCTTTGAAGTGATAATGAACCTGCGTACCATCTTTTCCAATATAAAATTCTGTAAAAAAGATATTGAAGCTTTTAGACCAGATGTTTTAATTTTTATAGACTACTCTGGCTTCAATCTTCGAATTGCCAAATGGGCCAAAGAAAATAATTTTAGAACCTTTTACTATGTTTCCCCGCAAATATGGGCATCAAGGGAAAAAAGAATTGAAAGTATTAAAAGGGATATTGACGAAATGTTCGTAATTCTCCCTTTTGAGAAAGAGTTTTATGAAGAAAAACACGGTTATCCCGTAAATTTTGTTGGCCACCCGCTGCTGGATGCTATTGGAAACAGAAAACAAGTACTCCCAAATGATTTTAGAAAAGAAAATGGTTTGGATGAAAGGGAGATCATTGCCCTGTTGCCGGGAAGCCGAAAACAAGAAATCACCAATATGCTTTCCATCATGCTAAGCGTGGTAGACGATTTTACCGATTACCAATTTGTTATAGCTGGTGCCCCAAGCCAAGAATATAATTTCTACGAGCAATTTATAGGAAAACACAACGTTCACTTTGTAACGGGTAAAACCTACGATCTTTTAAGCGTTTCCAAAGCTGCCTTAGTAACTAGTGGAACTGCTACCCTTGAGACTGCGCTATTCAAAGTGCCGGAAGTAGTTTGTTATAAAGGAAATTGGGTAAGTTACCAAATTGCCAAACGAATTATTACCCTAAAATATATTTCTTTGGTTAATTTAATAATGGATAAAGAGGTGGTAAAAGAGTTAATACAAAACGATCTCACCACCAAAAATTTAAAGAGAGAATTGGAAAAAATACTTTCTCCGGAAATTAGGGAACGTATCTTTCTGGATTACTTTGAACTGGAAAAAAAATTGGGAGGAAAAGGTGCCAGCAAGAAAACCGCGGAGCTTATTTTTAATAAAATTTCTTAATTTGCCTGAAAACCCGAATCTACTTTTATGAAAAATTTTCTGATTATTCTTTTTACTTCCGTTCTTATAGCCTCTTGCGGATCTTCAAAAAAAACAAAAACCGTTTCTGTTAAAGGGAATACAACTACAAAAGAAGACAACAACTACAAAAAGAAAAAAGGATCTAAAGAAACCGATAAGATAATTAAAACGGCACTTTCTTATAATGGAACACCTTATAAATATGGTGGCACAACCAAAAGAGGAATGGATTGCTCCGGACTTATTTACACCTCTTTTAAAGAAAATGACATAGCCCTACAACGCGCCTCTTATATGATGGCTACACAAGGTAAAAAAATAAAGGTGAAAGATGTGGAAGAAGGCGATCTTCTTTTTTTTACCACCAATAAAAATAGCCGGAGAATTAACCATGTTGGTCTAGTTGTGGAAGTAAAGGGAAAAGACATTCAATTTATACATTCCACTACATCCCGTGGCGTACTGGTTTCTTCTTTAAGTGAAGGCTATTGGAGCTATGCTTTCAATCACGCGCGACGTATTTTATAGAATATTTTACATATTTTTAGTATTTTAGATAGGTGAAAATATTAAATTACCCTATCCTTAAGCTACTTATTGCCCTTTTAATAGGTATTATTCTTGGCTATCATTTTTATTTGAAGCCCACATATCTTTGGTATGTATTGCTGTTTCTACTGATCTTGGCATTCGTTCTTAATACGATCAAAAAAATTGCTAGGACATATCAATTCAGTGTATTTCTTGTAATATTATTTGTTGGCATTGGTATGCTTACCGCCAGTTTGCACTCAAAAGCAAACCCCAATCATTATTCGCATTTTTATCAATCGGGAAGCGAAGTAACCTTCAGAATTTCAGAAAAGCTAAAGTCGACCACCTATAGCCATAGATATACAGCTGAAGTTTTAAAAATTGATTCAGATGAATGCCACGGAAAAATACTGCTTCAATTAAAAAAGGATGCCGATAAGGAATTTGAGATTCCAAAGGTAGATTATGTTTACACTACAAACCAAAACCTCTCACAACCGAACTCACCTTTAAATCCGCATCAATTCAACTATAAAAAGTACTTACAAAACCAACAGATATATCATCAACTTTACCTTACGGCGCATGAATTAATCCTGACGAACACCTCTATAAAAACTGTGCAGGGGTACGCGGCTGCCCTGCGTAATAAAATAAATAACCGGCTCTCGAAATATCCATATAAAGAAGAAATCGCAATTTTAAACGCACTTCTTTTAGGACAACGACAGGAAGTTTCCGCTGAAACCTATCAACAATATGCGGCGGCAGGAGCAGTGCACCTGTTAGCCATTTCTGGATTGCATATTGGATTGATTTTACTTTTTTTAAACATCGCTTTAAAACTATTGGAGCGCATAAAACATGGCAAAACCATTAAGTTAATTTGTACTATAGTTATTTTGTGGTGTTTTGCCATAATTGCTGGACTCAGTGCCTCAGTGGTGAGGGCCGTTACCATGTTCACTTTTATTGCCTATGCAATGTATTTAAAGAGAACCCATAATATATACCATGCTTTAATTAGTTCGATGTTTATTCTATTGCTATTTAAACCGAATTTCATCTACGATGTAGGTTTTCAACTAAGCTATACCGCCGTTTTTGGAATTGTATGGATACAACCCGTAATCGCCGGATTTTGGACCACGCATAACCGTATTCTTCATTATTTTTGGCAATTGTTAACAGTTACCATTGCCGCTCAATTGAGCGTTTTACCCTTATCACTCTATTACTTCCATCAATTTCCAGGTTTATTTTTTGTATCAAACCTTTTAATAGTCCCTTTCATTGGTGTTTTATTGGGATTTGGGTTTTGCATCATCTTATTGAGCCTCTTAAACATCCTTCCCAATTTGCTAGCGGAAGCATATTTTGGGTGCATTGAATTTATGAACTCATTTATAGGGTGGATTGCAGCACAGGAGAACTTTATTTTTAGCGCCATCCATTTCGATGTTTTTAAAATGCTTGTAAGTTACCTTGTTATCATCTCATTTGTTCTCCTTTTAAAGGAAAGGAAACAGACCAGAATTATCGCCTTCTTCGGAAGTATTTTTGTTTTTATTTCTACCTTTCTATATACCAATTACAGGGCTGAACAAAAGCAACGCTTTATTGTATTTCATAAAAGTAGAACTTCCGAAATAGCATTACAACATGGCAGGAAGTTGACCCTATTTAATAAAGATCTTGAAGATGATTATAATATTAAAAATTATGTCCTAGGTGAAAATATATCGAAGCTCAAGGTTGAAAAGCCGAACAAATACATAGAATTTAAAAATCAAAAAATATTCGTTTTAGATAGCATGCCCACATTCCCAAAAGATATTGACGTGGATATTTTATTAATAACATATTCACCAAAAATTAATTTAGACCGTGCATTAAACCAATTGCAACCTAAACAAGTAATTGCAGATGGCAGTAATTATAAATCTTTTATCATGCTTTGGAAAAAGAGTTGTGCAAAAAGAAAAATCCCTTTTCACTATACAGGTGAAAAGGGATCTTTTATCTTGGAATGAAGATGTTTATTTTACACCATGCATCTTTTTCTTCATCATTGGATTTAATAAAACTAGAATGAATGCAGCACCAATAGGAATAATTGTGAAAATTAAAAAGAATGTCGATAATCCATATTTTTCAGAAATCAAATCTATATAGCTCCCTGTGAAGCCTCCGAGAAGATTGGCTATAAAGTTTGCCACAAACCATATCCCAAACATCAACCCAACCAATTTCACTGGGGCCAATTTACTAACATATGAGAGCCCTACAGGAGAAACACATAACTCTCCCAACGTATGAAATAGATAGGCAAAAACTAAAAACATTAAACTTACAGAAGCTGTTTTAGCTCCTTCCGGGATAGTGGCGGCACCATAAGATAAAACGGCAAACCCCAGACCAAGCAACGTCAAACCTATTGCAAATTTTATAGGTCCCGATGGATTAAATTTACTTTCCCAAATTTTTGAAAATAATGGCGCAAAAAGAATTATGAATAAGGAGTTTAAAACCGAAAACCAAGAAGCTGGGACTTCAGTAGCATCTGCAGCAAACTCTTTTTGAAGCATCCAAAGTACTATTGCCCAAATAATGACAAAACTTAGTCCTAGCCAAAAATTTGAAAGGGCAAACTTTTTAAAAGTTTGCTTAAAAAGAAGTATTAAAACCCAAGTTATTACAATCATTGGCACTACCGTAATGATGGCATTTATGGTTTTAAAAGTTGTAGCTGCATTTCCTTCAAGCCCCCTATCTGTATAATCTGAAGCAAAAATTGTCATGGAGCCGCCTGCCTGCTCAAAAGCCCACCAAAAGAAAATTGTAAATAAGGCAAAAATTGAAATAACAATAATCCTATCTCTTACAACAAGAGCAGACTCTTCCTTCTCTTGAACTGCTTCCTCGAATTTATTATTTGCGATCGCTTCTTCCTTTAATTCTTCGGCCTCTACCGGAGACAAACCTATATTCCCAAAAATCTTTTGTGCAAAATAAAATTGAAGCATCCCTAAAAACATAAAAATTCCTGCTAAACCGAAGCCATAGTGCCAACCCACTTTTTCGCCTATATATCCGCAGAGCAAAATACCTAGAAATGCCCCTGCATTAATACCCATATAAAAAATGGTATAACCAGCGTCTTTTTCTTTTCCTTGACTTTTATATAACTGCCCTACAATAGAAGACACATTTGGTTTGAACAAACCATTTCCAATTATTAACCCCAATAACCCTATATAGAAAAAATAGGATGAGAAGCCTTCTAAAGCCATGGATGCGTGCCCTAAAGTCATTATAAGTGCCCCTAAAACTACTGCTTTTCTATATCCTAATATTTTATCAGCAATTAGACCCCCAAAAATTGGTGTCAAATAAACCAATCCAGTATACCAACCATAAAGCATTAAGGCGTCACTTCTTTCCCAGGCCCATCCTTCGTCGAATAAGGAAGCGGTTAAAAATAATACCAGTAATGCGCGCATCCCATAGTAGGAAAATCGTTCCCACATTTCTGTAAAGAAAAGAACAAATAATCCTGACGGATGTCCTAAAACTGTGCGTTGGTTCTCTTCTGAGCCTGCGTACTTAAATTCCATGATTTAATAATTACAATTAATATTTATATTATTTACTCTCTTGAGACCCTTTTGTATTTTCAGAAGTTTCTCCCAAATGCTCATCTATAAAGTTAGTCATTTTGGTATACAACTGAAGGCGAGTATTCCCGCCGTATATTCCGTGGTTTTTATCTGGGTAGATGGCCCAATCAAATTGTTTGTTGGCCTGTATAAGTGCTTCCACCATACGCATGGTATTTTGTACATGCACATTATCGTCTCCCGAACCATGAATTAATAAATAATCCCCTTTCAATAATTCTGGATAACTTAAAGGTGAATTTTCATCGTATCCGCTCGCATTTTCCTGTGGCGTCTGCATATATCTTTCGGTATAAATGGTGTCGTAAAAGCGCCAGCTTGTTACCGGGGCCACTGCAATAGCCATACTAAAAACATCTGCTCCTTTTAGGATGCTATTGGTACTCATAAAACCACCGTAACTCCATCCCCAAATGCCTATTCTTTTGGCATCTATAAAAGGAAGTTCACCTAACTGTTTTGCTGCTGCAATTTGGTCTTGAACCTCGTATTTTCCCAATTCTTTATAGGTGACTTTTTTAAAGTCTGCTCCCTTTAGTCCTGTTCCCCTGCCGTCTACACAGGCAATAACGTATCCTTTTTCAGCCAGCATCTGATACCAAAAATCGTTGGAACTCATCCAAGTATTTGCTACTTGCTGAGATCCTGGGCCGGAATATTGATACATAAAAAGTGGATACTCTTTGTTCGGATCGAAATCTGCAGGCTTGATCATCCACATATTTAGATCGTTCCCGTTAACACTGATGGTTGAAAATTCTTTCGGACTGATTTTATAATTGGAAACTTTTTGCTGTAGCTCATCATTATTCACTATTTCTTTTAGCTCCTTTCCGGTTTTACTGTCGTTTAACGTGTATCGCGGAGGCAAGGAAGCACTGGAAAATGAGTTTATGTAGTAGCTAAAGTCCTTACTAAACGTTGCTCTGTTGGTGCCTTCTTCCGAAGAAAGTCTTTTTTTATTTTTACCATTTAACTTAATGGAATACACATCCCTGTTGATGGAACCATTTTCTACCGATTGATAAAATACACGATCTGATTTTTTATCATACCCGTAATAGTCCGTTACTTCCCATGACCCTTTGGTTACTTGGTTACGTAATTTTCCGTTTTTATTGTAATGGTAAATATGGTTATACCCATCTTTTTCACTAGTCCAAATAAAACTATTATCTTCTAAAAAGGTAAGGTTATCGGTAACGTCGATATAGGCTTTATCGGTTTCGTACAAAACCACTTCCGCTACTTTATTTACGTTGTAGAAATAAAGTTTTATATCGTTTTGATGACGGTTCATCACTTGAGCACTCAATACATCTGCATCATTCGTCCATTCTATTCGCGGGATGTAGTATGCATCTCCAAGATCTACTTCTTTTTTATTTTCCGAAGCAAGCTCGTAGGTAAATAATTTTACTTTGGAATTGTTTTCACCAGCTTTCGGGTATTTAAATTCGTGTTGGGTTGGATACAAACTTTTTCCGTATACGTCCATTGAAAATTCTGGAACTTCACTTTCATCAAAACGGATATACGCCAAGTATTCCCCGGTTGCATTCCAATCGAACGCTCTTACCAAAGAAAATTCTTCTTCATACACCCAATCGGTTACCCCATTTATAGTTTTATTCTTTTCTCCATCGGTAGTCACTTGGGTTGTATTTCCGCTGGCAAGGTCTTTTATATAGATATTGTTTTCAAAAACATATGCCACCTTGGAAGCATCTGGGGAAAAGGTAGGTTCCTGAATTTTATTTTCTGAAATTAGTTCTAACTTTTTAGAGCCGATATGGTAAACGTAAAATTTACCGAGCGTGGATCTCCTAAAAATTGATTCTACCTCTGTAGCCAAAATTAATTTGGATTCGTCTTTACTGAAGGTATAAGACGTAAAATAATTTATCGGATCGAGGGTGGAAGAAGAAACAATTGTTTCTACTTTTTCTAAGGTTTTGTAGTTGTATTTATCTATTGATGAGCTTTTAGAGCTTCTATCGAAGTTTAAAACGGTATATTGGGTTCCGTTTTTCATGGAATGCAGTACATCCATTCCTTCGGTGCGAAAGGCACCTCCCCATATTTCTTCTAATGTAATCTTTTGATTTTGAGCAGTTGTGAGGGATACTAAACCAACAAAAAGTAGGAACAGTTTAAAATTCTTCTTCATTAATTGTTACGTATTGATTAAAAAACCGTCAAGTTTACTAAAAATTTCACAGATAGCGCAACATTTAGCGTTAAACATTCCTTTAAAAAGCTTGTGACTGAAAGCCTTGATGTATTTTTAAATTGTTTTACTTTGAAAGGTTTAACTGGAGTCCTACCCCAAAGAAAAAACGAAGCTTCCCTAAGTCGTTCAGATAAGACATGTCAAAATTTAAAGGCCCTAATATCGAATTATAAGAAATTGTCGCTCCTGTTGAGAACAGCAGGCTGGTATCCACCGTTTCTGTCCAATCATTATCAAAGTCAAATACCCCATCGAAATAATCATCTAAGTCACCAAACCCAACCGAGGCAGCGCTTACGTGAGGAGTAACATAGAAATTTCTAATGATATTCATTTGAAAAGCTAGATTGGCGTTTACAAACTGTGTCGCAACCAATTCCCCATCGCCCAATCCTTTAAACATATAAGAATCACGACGGTTTTGTGGTAGGTTTCCACCGAGAAAATATTTTGCCCCTTCACCATACTCCAAAAAAGAAGCGTCGTTATTGTCTTTAGCATCTAAAAATGTAAAGCCAGCGGTAGCATTCACTATAAAAGTGTATTTATTTTTCAACTCAAAACGTTTTTCATAATCCATACTCAATTTAGAAAATCCGTTTAACCTTCCATCTACATCATTTTCCGGAAAGGCATTAAATTCAGATTTAACATGATTATAAAAGGAACGGGAAGCTTGCAAATAAGCATAAGATCCCTGGGTAGCAAAGAACACTTTGTTAAGTCTATTTTGCACGTAATAAATGCTTGCTTCTAGATTTTTAAAAGAATAGCGCTTTAGATCGTAAATATTAACATTGGTTTCTGGATCCAGTTCTGGCCTAAACAAGGTGTATTCATAATTAAACTCCAATCCGACATAATTATTTAAAGTTTTTAAACTTTTATTTAGTTGAAGCGTGGAAACAAAGTAGTCATTCTTTAAATCTTCCCCCTTGGCTCCAAAAGAAAAAAAGCCTTGCCTTGTTTTCTGGCCAAATGCTTGGGCACGCCACCACCATTTTTTTGTCTCTCCAATGCTCTGTTGGTATTGTGCCCTAAACTTGGGCTGCTCTGCTGCATCAATGCTCAATAGAATCCTGGAAGAATGACCTATAACGTTTCGACCTGTATAATTTAAAACAACACCTACCCCTTGGTTGGTATCGTAATGTAAAGCACCTCCTATTTGGTGATGGGCTTTTTCAAAACCAGATACTTGCAATGTGGTTTGGTTATTACTGTGCTCAATATTGTAATCTATTTGATGAAACAACTGTGTCCCAATGGCGTAATCGATCGCTTTCCTAATTTCCCTTGAGCTATAAGAGTTGCCTTCTTCAATTCCCATACGCGCCTTTACCAAGGAGAGGTTTCCGGAACTAATGTTCTCATATTCTATTATATCGATTTTTATTTCGTCGTCTATTTCCGGCAATTTATGTGGCCTTTGGGGATATGCTTTTAGCCGTTCTGCCAGATTTGCCAGTTCATCAACTTTTTCATCCGTAGCGATTAAACCTTCCTTATAAATATTGTTTGCCTTTATAAAATCTTTGGTAGCGTACGTGAGGTTTCCGGTATGATCTATTAAAATATCGCACATTTCCCTTTCCCTGGCGTTTTTAAGGTTACTGGTGAGCATGGAGGTTTGGAATAAAATGTTTCCAGGGTTATTCAATTTATCAATTGTTTGCAACCCTCCTCCCACATCACTACCAATAATAATGTCTGCCCCTAACTCTTTGGCAACATCCACCGGAAAATTATCTAAAACACCACCATCTACCAACAAGGTGTTTTTATATCGAACGGGAGCAAAAATACCAGGGATGGACATACTCGCCCTTATCGCCACCGACAAAGAGCTTTCAGATAAAACCAACTTTTTACCATTTACCAAATCTGTAGTAACCGCCCGAAAGGGAATCGAGAAATCATCGAAATTGCTTACATTATAAACTGGATAGGTTAAAGACATAAGGTATTCCCTTAAGTTTTGATCTTTTAAAATGGATGCTTTTAACTTTGGTTTCCCTTTTATAATATCGTATTCCAATAGATACCGTTCAAATTCACTTTTCTCTTCCACACTCACATCACGCAAGGAAACATCCCCAAAAAGCAATCGATCCCAATCTACGGTATTGGTCATTATACGAATGCTATCCGCAGAATACCCAATAGCATAGAGACCGCCCACTACACTCCCCATACTCGTTCCAACAATAAGATCTGGCACAATCCCCAAACTATCCAGCTTTTTTAAAACTGCAATATGGGCAATCCCTTTAGCACCTCCCCCACTTAAAACCAAAGCTACCTTAGGTTTTTCTTCTTGGGAATGAACACAAGAAAGACCAATAAAAAGAGCCATAAAGCACAACAACTTTCTCATCGCGTTTTGTTAAGGGTATTTCTCAAAAAAATAAATATTAATTCCGACATTATATAGCTAACATATACACTTTTAAAGATATGTAAATTATTTTATTGAAAATGTCCATAAGAAACATGGTTTTCTGTTTTGCCCCTTAAAAAGCCCCAACCTTATCTTTACAGAATGCATATCTTTGCTATTTCATATAAAAACTAAACATGGCAAAACCCGTAAACGGATTTTCTAAACTTTCCAAAGAAGAAAAAGTAAATTGGCTGGCGGAGCATCACTTTAAAAATAAAGAAGAAGGCATTCGTATACTACATCAATATTTAAACGAAGATACCAAACTTCAGTCTCTTCACGATGATTTTATTGAAAATACCATTAGTAATTTTTACCTTCCCTTGGGCATTGCACCCAACTTTCTAATTAATAATACCTATTACACCATCCCTATGGCCATCGAGGAAAGTTCGGTGGTGGCAGCCGCGGGTAAATCAGCTAAATATTGGCAGCAACGCGGCGGTTTTAAAACCACTGTTTTGGGTACGGAAAAAATTGGACAAGTGCATTTTATGTACCATGGAGATACCGGAAAATTGCATACTTTTTTTAAAGGAATAAAACCTAAACTTTTAAAGGCTACGGAAGACATCACCGAAAACATGCGAAAACGCGGTGGTGGGATTTCTTCTATAGAATTACGTGATAAAACGAATTCCCTACCCGGCTACTTTCAACTGAACTGTACTTTTGAAACTTTAGATGCCATGGGAGCCAACTTTATAAATTCCTGCTTAGAAGCCATTGCAAAAAGCTTTAAGGAAGAAGCACAGGATTTTACGGACTTCACTACGGAAGAAAAAAATATAGAAATCGTAATGAGCATCCTTTCCAATTACGTGCCCAATTGCGTCGTAAAAGCAGAAGTAAGTTGTCCCCTTGCCGATTTAAATGACGACAAAGGACTCAGCGGAAAAGAGTTTGCTGAAAAATTTATAAGAGCTATTGCCATTGCCAATGCAGAGCCTCACCGTGCGGTTACGCATAACAAGGGCATAATGAATGGTATTGACGCCGTAGTACTGGCCACGGGAAACGATTTTAGGGCGATAGAAGCTGGAGCACATGCCTATGCCGCTAAGGAAGGTTCTTACAAAAGTTTGACACATGCTAAAATAGAAGATGGCACATTTTATTTTTGGATTGAAATTCCGCTTGCTTTAGGAACGGTGGGCGGACTCACAAGCTTGCATCCGTTAGTAAAATTATCTTTAGAAATTTTAGACAGGCCTTCTGCCAAGGAATTAATGCAAATAGTGGCCGTAGCAGGTTTGGCGCAAAATTTTGCTGCCGTAAGATCGCTCATTACCGACGGGATTCAAAAAGGACATATGAAAATGCACCTAATGAATATTTTAAATCAGTTGGGAGCCACCGATAAAGAAAAAGAGTATTTTGTAAACTATTACAGAGATAAAACCGTAACACATAGCGGAGTGATTAGCGAATTTGAAAAAATACGGAAGTAATTCTTTTTTATAACTTAGTAGATATGGATGTAGAAAAAACAAAACTTGAGTTAATTAACTTACTTCTAAATGAACAAAAAGAGCGGGTTCTAATGGAAGTGAAATCGTTGCTATTGAGGGACGGCAAGAAGGAAGAGCAAATTATAAAAGATCTTTTAAAGGAAAGTGAAAAACAATATGCGAATGGAGAGTATGAACCTTTTCAAAACATTATAGAGGAATCGAAAAAAAATTATTCTAAATGACCATTGTTTGGACTCCTTTAGCTAAAATTTCCTATTATGAAAACTTAGAATATTTAGAAAAGTCCTGGACTCCCAAAACTATTCTTAAATTCATAGAAAGTGTTGAAAAAACAATGCTTCAGGTTCAAGAAAATCCTACTTTATTCCCTAAATGGAGTTTAAACGGCAATTATCAAAAGGGACACATTAATAAACATATTTCCTTTTTCTATTCAATAATCATAAAAAATATTGTGGTGCATTTATTTTGGAATAATCTTCAAAATCCCAAAAGTCTAAAGAAATTACTTTAATGCCAAATCATACACCTATAACCCCAACAACATTCCGAAGTCATGGTAAGTTATTAATTACCGGCGAATATGTAGTGCTGGATGGGGCCGAAAGTTTTGCGCTTCCAACCAAATTTGGGCAAACACTTAATGTTCTCAATACTCAAACAAACAAACTGACATGGAAAGCATTCAATCATAAAAACAAAGAGTGGTTTTCTGCAGAATTTGATCTAAATCAGCTTAAAAATTTCGATGAAAAATCCATTTTAAAAAGTACTTCTATTGAAATTGCCAAAAGGCTTTTTAATTTTTTAACGGGAGCCATTCAATTAAACCCTAATTTCCTTAAAAACACCGACGGCCTGGACGTTAGCACTTATTTGGAATTTCCCGAAAATTGGGGACTGGGCTCTTCATCCACACTTATTAACAATATAGCGACTTGGGCAAAAGTAGACGCTTACAAGTTACTCTGGAACAGTTTTGCGGGCAGTGGTTACGATATTGCATGTGCTCAGCACGACAATCCTATCACCTATCAATTGATAGATAAATCCCCTTTAGTAAATACAGTTTTATTCAACCCAAATTTTAAAGAACATTTATTTTTTATTCATCTAAATAAAAAACAGAACAGCAGGGAAGGGATTAAAGCATATCGAGCGCTTGCCAACCAGCTTCAAAAGGATGAAGCAATAGCAACCATTTCCAAAATCACAACAAAACTTATAAATACCAATAACCTTTCATCGTTTGAAAGCTTGCTTTACGAACACGAACAGATTATTGCAACTTTAATCCAACAGAAAACAGTAAAACAACTACTTTTTGACGATTTTAAAGGGAGTATAAAAAGTTTGGGGGCTTGGGGCGGAGATTTTGTACTGGCCACAGGAGAAGCTTCCTACGTAAAGCCATACTTCTTAAATAAAGGATACGAGACCATACTGCCCTATATCGAAATGATTGCATAAAAAAAGCCCCTTGACTTGATTAACCAAGGAGCTTTTTAGTATTATTTATAAGAGAATTATCTTAGTAGATATCAGCTCTTTCGTCTTCTATTTCTGCTGCATCTTTTAACGCATTATATGCTGCAAAACTAGCTCTGTTTCTATTTAATGTTTTCTGCGTGTTGGTGTAAGTGGCATAGTTTTCTAAAGATGGAGCAATGATTTTTTTCGTAACTGAAACCATATACACCCCATTTTCACCTTCAATTAATCCTGAAGTTTCACCATTGGAAAGCGCCATAGCTACTCCAACAACCTTTGGTTCTCTACCAGCACCAGAAATAGTTGGTGTTTTCATGGTGAGCCCAGTTGCACCGGTAACATTTACACTGTTACTTTTAGCTAACTCATCTAAAGATTTTCCAGCATTTTTATCTTTAATAATCGCTGCTTTTTTCTCTTTTCTAAGAATTGGCAATACTCTAGCAGAAGCGTCTTTGGCTGTAGCCAAACCTTCTTTTCTTTTTCCAGTCAATTGTACGATAGCATATCCATTTGGTGTATTGAAACGCTTTACATCACCTACTTGTGTGTCTGCATTAAAGGCCCATTGCACAACCCCTCGTTGGTTTCCTACGCCAGGGATGTTTTCATCCAATGGCTTAATTTGGTTTACGGGACGCACATTGTAATTGGATTCTTTTGCAACACTCTGAAAGTCACCGTCGGCAGCTGCCATTTCAAATTTTGTAGTTTCCGTATACAAATCACTTGATGTTTTTTCAGAAGGCTCTATTTCTCTCGCAATAGTTGCTATTTGAACCACATCGTACTTATCATCCACTTTAATAATGTGGTAACCAAAATCGGTTTCCACTAATCCTATGGAACCTATTTCATTGTTAAAAATGTAATCGTTGAATTGAGGCACCATTTGTCCCTCTGGAATATTATCGTAAGTACCTCCACGGGCAGCAGAACCAGGATCTTCAGAATTATCCCTTGCCAAAGCCGCAAAATCATCTGGATTTTCTTTTACTTTCGCCAAAATCTCTTCTGCCTTAGCTTTTGCTTCTTCTTTGGTTCTAGACTCCTTTGGTTGCGCCTGAGAACCGTCGTAAGAAATTAAAATGTGACTCGCTTTTACAGACCCACCTTCTTTTTTGGCCACCATTCTAGATATCTTGTAGTAATCCCCATCTTTGTAAGGACCATAAATACCATTGATCGGCAAACTATACAATGTATCTGCAAAAGCTGCAGGCAATTGCGCCTTGGTTACGTAGGTAGTGTCGTATTTTATATCAGAATTTCTATTCACAAAATCCCTAAGGTTCTCTGTGGTTTTAAAACCAGCAACCGTTTCATCCTTTTTGGTGGTCTCATTGTATTCAACACTGTTCTCCAATAATTTTGAAAGGCTTGTTTTAGCCTCTTCGATATCTGCTTCTGAAGCTTTTTCTTCAAAATACACATAACGAATGTCACGGGAATTTTCTTGTTTGAATTCGTTTTTGTGTTCTTTTACATATGCTTCAATTTCGCTGTCTGAAACATTTACCGTACTATCTGGAATAGATGTGTAAGGTATTTTTACATATTTAATGTCCACCTTATCATTTTCTAAATGGTAAGCCAACTCCCCTTCTTTCAAAGTAGAACCAACACCAGCTTTCACCAAATTGAAATAAGATTGCTCTTTTGATTGATTGATCAAGGCATCTTCCTGCATTTGCCACTGTTGGTAGCCTGCTGGATTGTTTGCTTTAAGATCGGCAATAAACTCAATAAATTTACCTTCGTCAAAAACTCCGGCTTCATTTTGGAAGTTTGGATCTTGAGCAAAAGCAGGATTCGATTTTACCACTTCCAATATTTGATCTTTTTCGATATTGATCCCAAGATCTTCAAATTGTTGTTCTAGAATAATCCCTCTAACCTCTTGATTCCACACTTGGTTTACTACCTGTAGCGTACTTGCATTGGCACCGTATCTTCTCGATGCATTTTCTACTTTGTACGCAAATTCCTGTCGAGAAATACTTTCTCCATTTACTTCTCCAACTACTGTTTTTCCGGTACCGGTATCTTTACTGAAGATTCCCGAAATAACAAATGCAAATAAAGCCAAACCTATTACCAATATTAAGAATAGGGAACGACTTCTAATTTTCTCTAGAATTGCCATTTATCAATACAATTTATTAAATTAATGAGGGCGAAAATACCACTTTTTTGGAATAATAAAAACCTGGGGATGTAATTATTGTGGATTTTGTTTCATCTGCGGAGAAATGGGGAGATTTCAACAAAAAATTTGGATTACAGGAGCTATTGTTTCCCGTTTAAACTGAATAAAAATACCTAAGGACTATTCTTCTTCCAAAACTTTAAGGGAGAGCAAATCTATTTTGGTATTGCTTACTTCCAATACTGTAAATTGATAATTTTCAATCATTACCACTTCTCCTTTTGGCGGAATTTCCCCAATTTTGTTTACTATCAACCCTCCCAAAGTTTCATAGTTTTCCCCTTCCGGAAGGTCGAGCCTGTACTCTTCATTTAAATAATCTACCTCTAAGCGCGCGGAAAATTTAAATTCATTATCACTTAATTGCTCTTCTATTAAAATCACACTATCGTGTTCATCTTCAATTTCACCAAAAAGTTCTTCTACTATATCTTCCACGGTCATAATACCAGATGTGCCCCCGTATTCATCTAAAACAACGGCAATACTTTTTCTCTTTTTGGTAAGCACCTCCAAAACATCACTAATAAGCATGGTTTCTGGAACGTACTCCACTGGCATCATTACACTTTTAATATCGGTCGGGTTTTTAAACAAATCGAAAGAATGTACATATCCAATAATATCGTCGATAGATCCTTTATAGATAAGTATTTTGGAATACCCTGTTTCCGTAAATATTTTATTGAGTTGATTTAAGGATTCGTCATATTCCACTCCTGTAATTTCCGTGCGGGGGATCATTACCTCCCGAGCCTTAACTTCTGCAAACTCCAGGGCATTTTGGAAAAGCTGAATCTCCGAATCCAAGTTATCTTCTTCGTCTGCGGCTTCCACCTGCTCCGAAATATAATCTCCCAATTCTACCTTACTAAAAGCCAACTGCACTTCGTCTCCTTCGGTTTTAAAGAAAATTCGCAACACCGCGTCTGAAATCCAAATAATAAATGAAGAAATAAAGGAAAAAAGCACATAGAAAATATAGGCGGGAACAGCAAAAATCTTTAAAAGACTATTGGCGTAAATTTGAAAAAATACTTTTGGTAAAAACTCAGCCGTAATTAAAATAACCAATGTAGAAATTATGGTTTGCACCAAAATAATATTAAAAGGAAGACTTTCCACGCCCACATAAGCTGGGTATAGATAATCAATTAATAGGTCCCCCATATATATACCATAAACCACAAGGGCAATATTATTCCCTACCAGCATAGTGGCAATAAACTTAGAAGGTTTTTTGGTTAATTTAGTAAGAACCTTTGCCAAAATCCCATCTTGTTTTTTCTCAATCTCGATATGGATTTTGTTGGATGAGAAGTAAGCAATCTCCATCCCCGAAAAAAAGGCGGAAAGTATAAGCGATACAATAATTACAATTATGGCGATTTGCATCTATTTTTTGTTTTTTCTTTCAGCAAATTTTTTCCGGTAATACCTTCGGAAAAAGAACATTCCTAAAGATACTACGGCAAAAAACATAAAAAGATATGCTCTATTGCGGTCTGTATCCCACATTTGCACCACTTCTACAATGGAAATAACAGCCACAACGAGATATACAATCTCAAATATTTTAAAATACTTCATCATAAATTTTATAGGAAAATAAATTTTCTTCAATCAAATGTAAAGAAAACTTAGAAATAATTGATTCTTTTAGTTCGTAAGTGATGTCAGAATTTAATCTGAAGCAGACAATTTTCTAGAAATACCTTACAGAGTATATGACTTACTGTTTTTCTTTACCCGTTTCTTCAGATTCTTTTACTACTGCAGTACCTGTATTTCCATGAGAACTTACTACGGTAAACTCTTTATTAAAGTCTATCCCAACCCCTTTCATATTAAGATCCGGACTGGTAAAAATATAGTTTCCTTCGGTAAATATCCATTGGTTATTTCGATCCCAATACAATTGGGGAGCATTAAGGCGTTTACCATCATGGGTTTCCAAAACCACATTGCCTTTCATATCGATAAGCTCTGTATCTATATAAATAATCCCATAATTGGCAGAGATGACGCTTTTTTGATTTTTATCGTCGTAAAAATCTACATGCACACCTTTTGGAAATTCCCGGTATGGAAATTCTTGATTGCTGTAATCTTCATAAACAGGGCCACTTACTACGGCTTTAAGTTTTGTGGAGTCAGTATATTTAAGCACAAAATTTTCGGCTACCCCCACAGGCATCTTATTGCGCTTATTGAGTTCTTGGGTTTCACTCAAATAACCTTCGCATGAAAAAAACATTGTCACAGCAAAAACTGTGACAATGTTTGTGAAAATATACTTTAAACCTCTATTCGAAGGTTTTGTTATAAAACTTTCCAAGATTAAATGGACTAAATTTAGTTTTCTAAATACCTCGAACCATTTGCTCAAGGTAATTACTTTTGGTTTCATTCTTATAAGTTAGGAACTTTTATGCTTCCACCAACCCAGCAGTTAAAATTAATTATTTTTCCTGCCATATCTGCACTAAAGATATCTTGCTTGCTTGGCGCTCTTCCTTCGTAACTAGCCGCTGCTTGAGAAGATCTACTACTTAAAGATGGATCAACCTGCCCTGCTTTTCTAGCTACTTGTGCAGCTTTCCAGTAGATTGCTCTTTTCTCGAAGGTAGTACTACCGCATTCGTTGGCACTGTTGGCATACAAACTTGCGATGATTAAGTATGGAGTACCGTTTGCTGGGTTTAAATCCAATGCTTGTTGCGCATAGTTTCTAGCCGTTGACTTCTGACCTCTTTTTGCAGCCTTGTTAGCAACATTTGTTAACTTTTTAGACTTTTTGATAGGATCTGTTTCCAAATCGATTGACTGCTTGTAAAACTCTAACGCCTTAGAACTGTTCCCTTGCTCTTCGTATAAAGAACCTAAGTAATATTTAGAACTTGCAGAAGGCTCAATTTTATCTAAGGCCTCCACCAATTTAACGAATAATGGATCTCCAGTACAATCTTTTTCATCCATTCTTCCAGCAGCACTTTTTAACCAGTTAGCATCGGTTTTATGTGCCTCGAAATTCTTTTGGTAAAGTGGAATCAAATTATCGCAATCTGCCAATTTACCTAATTTAGAATCTACACTACTGCTTATCTTTTCATAGTTCTCACCATTTTGTCTAGCTGCTGCCAATACTTTCTTTTCTTTGCTAGAAAGGGTACCTTCATCTTCTTTAGGAACCAATTTTACGATTGTTTCTCCTAATTCCTGATTTTCTTCAGCAATTTTACCGGTTACAGCATCATAAGTATCAAATACCTCTTGAAGGTCTTTTTTACCCGCATCATGCAAATCTACCAGAGTAGAGAAGTATAAATAAAGCGCTTTAGGGTTCTTAAATCCATCAGAATCTTCTTTAAAAGCCTTATCCAATAAATTATAAATCTCTTCGTCTGACCCTAACTTTTGATCATACATTAGCAAAGCCGCATCGATATTGGCATTAGTAACCGTAAATTTCTTTGGAAAATATTCAGGCCCTTTTTTGTAAACATCGGTAAGCATTTTAATGTACTTATCCTTATTTGCAGGATCTGATTCAATTTTGTCTTTTAAAATTTTCTCTCCAAATAAAAAAGTAGCATAATGCAGTTCTGGGCAGTTCTCGTATACCATTTTCCATGGTTCGTAAGCTGCATCATAGTTTTTAACTTTCGCATGTTCGGCAAAAATAGACAGGTTTTGTGGACATTCCGGGTTTTGAGCCTGCCCGAAAGTAACAAAAGCAACCCCAAGAACACCAACCAATATTGAAATCTTCTTTCTCATTTATTTAATTTTATAGGTTAACGTATAATTTTTTATCTAATTAAGTTCTTTCTAAACCATTGATCGTTCAAAGATAAACTTATAAAAACATTTACATAATTATCTTGAACTCTTCCTAAATAAGTGCTTCCGCGTTTCCCTGCTTCCACTCCTATATTAAAGTTAGAAAAACCATTCATTGGTAATCCTAAACCAAAAGACATGCCAAAGTCGTGCACGGGCACATTATTTACTACCAAGCCAGTTCGCTCATTCTTTAAACCAATTCGGTAAGTGATTCTTTTCCAGTAGCTTGCATAAGTATTGTAATCTGGAACCCAAAAAGCTCCAGCAGAAAATCTTTCTCCATCTTCATAAGAACCATTTACTGGATTTACAAAATCGTTTCTAAACTCACTGCTATTGGTTATTTCGTACTCAGCTCCAACAAACCAAGTATATTTTTTACCCACACCTAAACCAAAACCATAAGATTCTGGCAAATGCAAGTATGTGGAATTTAGCCCCAATGCCGCCAAATCCACTTCTTCCGTAACCCTTGGAATATCTATACCGTTAGAATTTCCTGCCAATGTAGATATTGTTCTGGAGTTACTGGATGTAATTTTTGTTGCCGGGGTGTACAAGATAGAAGACTTCAATCCTATATTCTTGGTTAAATCGGCATCGTAATTTAATGAAAAATTGAAATCAAATCCACTATATTCCGAGTTATCTTGCACTCTCGAGCCATATTGCACCCCTTCTGTGTATTTTACACTTTCATTTTCAACTTTTCCGAAGTTAAAGTTACCCCTAGCACCAATGCTAAAGTTATTCAGGAAATTATACCCCAAGGAAAAGTATGCCTTATTAAGTCCTCCTTCACCTTCATACCTGCTTAATTGAGCAGGGGAGATATCCTCGTCGAGAGACTGTACCGCATACCCTACAGATGTGTATGGCAAAACCCCAAAGCTCATCCCTAGATTATTGCCTAAAGGAATTCCAATCGCTAAATAATCAAATGTAACATCTGAAGCATTTTCACTAGACTCATCTGTCTTTAAAGAAAGGGAATTGTAACTGGCACCAGCTGTAAACGTGGTTAATTTTAACTTCCCCAGCGAAGCCGGGTTTTGAAGGTTTAAGTGAATACTATCTGTATAAACACTTATCCCTCCCATCATTCTGTTTTCGGCCAACCCTTTAAATCGTTGGTCTCCTATACCATAAAAAGAATATGGCGACACACTTCCTTCCTGCGCAAAACTGTAACTACACATAAAAAATACAGCTACAATAAAAATCTTTTTAATCATTTAGTGTTTGTTGAGTTCTAAAATATGATTAACTCCCTCTACGAGAAAATTAGAATGGGCAAATATGCTACTTTTTAATCTTTTAGACAAAAAATGACTATCACCGCCTGTTAAAATAACTGTTAAATCTTTAAATTTTTCTCGATATTGTGTTATTGTAGCGTCAATTTCATTAACCGTTCCGTTCAAAACACCAGAAATAATACAGCTTTTTGTGCTATTTCCTATAAAATCATCGATTTCAAAAGAATCTATTAAAGGCAAATTTGCGGTAAAAGTATTTACGGCTTTGTAACGCATTCTAATCCCTGGGGAAATGGCTCCGCCCTTATATTTTCCTTCAGAAGATAGAAAATCGAACGTAATGCAGCTCCCGGCATCAATCACTAGACAATTGGTATGTTTGTAGGCATAAAATGCTGCAGTTATTAAGGCTATTCTATCTACCCCCAAAGTTTCTGGAGTGGCATATTCATTTATAAATGGCACTTTAGATTGAGTGGTCAATGACTTTAAAGGTGCAAAAACCGCCAAAGCTTTCATGTATTTCTCCGGTAATTTCCCCACGGAAGAAACCATGGTTCGCTTAATTTCTGGATACTTTTGAAAAATTTCTGAAATATTTTTTAAAAAATTCTCTTCAGGAACTTTTAGAACCTGCAAAACCTCATCTCTCTTGAAGACAGCTACTTTGATAAAAGAATTTCCTACATCTATTATTAAATTCATCCTTAATTTTTAAAGTTGTAAATTTACAAAACCGATTTTTTTAAAAAATGTTTTGCAAATATTAAATTTGCATCTATATTTGCACCCGCAATCAAGCAACTGGTGCCTTAGCTCAGTTGGTAGAGCAAAGGACTGAAAATCCTTGTGTCCCTGGTTCGATTCCTGGAGGCACCACCACTAAAAGCCCGATTCCATTTTTTGGTAATCGGGTTTTTTGGTTTTTGTAACTTTCCAAAATGAAAACCCTTTATATTCTTTTTAGCCAATCAGCAAACCAGTTTTACACAGGAATGACCTCTGATTTGGAGGAAAGATTAAAAAAGCATCGGGCAGGAGCCTACAAAAATGCATTTACGAAGAAAGCAAAAGACTGGGAAGTTGTGTTGAAATATCACTGCCTACATACTAAAGACGCTCGATATTTGGAGCAATTTATAAAAAGGATGAAAAGTAAAAAATTCATATCTAAAGTAATCAATGATCCCGAAATATTAACAAGCATCCTACAAAATAGATTTTAGGTGTGCCCCTGGTTCTCCCGATGCGTCGGGACTGGAGGCACCACCACTAAAAGCCCGATTCCATTTTTTGGTAATCGGGTTTTTTGGTTTTTGTAACTTTCCAAAATGAAAACCCTTTATATTCTTTTTAGCCAATCAGCAAACCAGTTTTACACAGGAATGACCTCTGATTTGGAGGAAAGATTAAAAAAGCATCAATATCATTCTTCATTCAATCGAGCATCAACCCAGTAAAAAAGCCTAATGCGTTCAACCTAAGACCTTTTACATCGAATTCAGAACAAAAAAAATTTATAATTTATTCTTTCTATAACATTATTATATGAAAATTATATATACATTTGCGCGCTTTTTAGGAAAGATAACCTTCTAAAATTCAGAATATAAGGATCTATTTATTTTAAAAAGTCACCGAATTTTAATATATTTAATAGAGAAAATAAAACCTACTTAAGTACTACAGCATATGAGAAATATTATAAAAATTAGCATGATGTTGGCCGTTTTAATAATGGCTGGCTGCCAGTCATCTGATGATGACAACACTATTCCAAATGTAGATGAGAATGCAGTTATTTTAAATGAAGACAACTCCAATCGAGTTATTTTCGACAATTTAGGTGTAGTGACCGTTAAAGGAGCTCCGCAAGAAAATCCAGAAACTTCCGCAAGAAGCTTCAAAAGTACTGCCGCTAAAGATTTGGAACCAAATGATTTGCCTCTTGTACAAATTGCAAAAGTTTCCGCTCCTGTTTACAAGGGAACCACTTTAAGAGCTACTCATATTGACATTAATGGAAAGTACGCTTACGTTTCTTACAACGTAGAAGGACCTACATACATGGGAGCGATTGATGTTATAGATATATCAGATCCACTTAATCCTTCGGTGGCGTTACAGGCAATTTTCCCGAATACAGACATTAGTTCTGTGGATTATTATGAGAACGCTTTGTATTTGGCTGGAGCAAATGCTGGAATATCCGACTCTAATCCGGCAATTTTAATGAAAATGCCATTGCAAAACGGAATGCCAACCGAGAATATTGAATTAATGACTATTTCTGGGTTTGTTGCTACCGATGTAGCCGTAAGTGCATCTGGAATTTATGGGGTGTCCGGCGATAACGGTGAAGTAATAAAATACAATCTTTCTTCATTGCAAATAGAAGAAACTACAGCTTTGGCCGATTTAAGAGCTGTAGGAATTAACGACAATAAAGTTGTTGCACTTAGTGGTACGGAAGGAATTCATGTGTACAACTCCAATAATTTAAATGAAAATAAAAGTTTTGCGACAAGCAAGGATGCCCCTGAAGCAAAACGTACGATCGATTTTTACGATAAAAATGTGTTGGTAGCCGAAGGCGCCAAAGGTTTGGGAATTTACAATATAAACAATGGTTCTAAGCTAAAAACAATAGACGTTCCAGTTCTAGAAGACCAAAGTATTGATGTTAACGATGTAGTTACCAATGCTGTTTCTGTGGAAGACAAACATATTTTTACAGCAGATGGCGCTGCAGGAATTTCAGTTTATACCATCACCGGGTCTGTAAGCGATTTAACAACCATAGGTTCCTTGGACCTCACAGGTTCTGCAAACTATGTAAAGAGTGCCAATGGATATATTTTTGTTGCTGATGGTAAAGCCGGTCTTAAAATATTAAAGACAGTTACTCCAGACAATGGTGGTATTAATTGTACTGATTTCCCTACATACACTGGTGGTTACTGGTTGAATGTAAATTCTAATCAAGACCTAGCCTACCGAGGCTCTGCCAGCTTAATGGGAATTAATGTAAACTCTAAATCTAGCCTTACCTTCTGTGGAGCATTGGCGGTAAACAAAGGGATTAACGTTAATAGTGGTGGTTTGTTTACCGTTAAAGGTTCTTTAGCACAGGGAACAACCGAGGCACCATATAATGCCCTAATTGTAAACAACAAAGCAACTTTACAAATTGAAGGTAGCCTAGTTGTTTATGGAGATATGATATTGAATAATGGTGCGACCCTTGAATTTCTTGGTAACGGCTCATCCATTACTGTTTACGGAAAAGTAAAGCAGAATGGCAATGTTACCATTAAAGGAAACTATACAGATACTTTCAATAGTTTGAAAAAATAGAGCCTTCTGATGCTATTGGTATTCAGAAGCCCCAAAAAAAGGTCGGTTAGGAATTAATTTCTAACCGACCTTTTTAGCTGTAAAATCTTCCTCAATCCTTATAAAATTACAAAGAGATTATTCGATAATTAAAACCGTTTAATATACCCTAAACCAAATGTATATTGGTTCCCTCTGTTATCTTCTTGGTATTCTATATTTTCGTAATTAAAGCGAAGGTAAAATACATTGGTTTTCTTAAAGGATTTGCGATATTCCAAAGAAAAATTATAAGAATTCAATCCAGAGCTATTATTGTAAAGAACATTGTTGGTAGCGTCATCTGGAGAAAAACCAGTTCCTATTTGCAGTGCTATATAGTCGTCGAAACCACCGGTGTAATACCTAGTTGTAAATAGGTAAGAATTGGCAATTCCTGTACTAGATGAGTTTAAATACATTCTAAAATTAAACCAGAAATTCTTATAGTATTTGCCCAACCCCATGGTATAAATCCACGTGGCATCGGTAAAATACAAATACCTAAAACCGGCATCCACCTCGAAGGCGGCGGGGAGGTTGGCATACAACGAGAATCCGGCCCTATATTGTGGAAAAATACCTTTATCGCTCGATATCCCTCCATTGATATAAGCATAAAATGTTTTTGAAAATATTGGATACGCATCTATTTCAAACTGTGTACTTCCTGTGGTAAAACGATTTGAATAATTAAAGCGAGCTTCCACCAAACCTAATTTTGTTTGCCTTCTATAGCTTAAACTGGCCAAATGCCAGGGATCATCAAAACGCTCATCGAAATAAACAAAATCATAAGAGGCCTGTATCGCATTTTTAGAAGTTTCTAATTTTGTTTGGCGCATAATGGTAATAGCCTCGCGAGAATTTGGGTTTTCAGCCAAAACCTCATTGAGCACTGCATTGGCCTCTTCGTATTTCTTTAAATCTATTAATATTTTTGATTTCAGGATTTGTAAGCTTTCAGATGTAGGATTGGCTGCCAGTCCGTTATTAACTATGGAAAGCCCCTCAGACGGATTCTTGTTCCAATACTCCAAATTCCCGTAAGCCAAAGCGGCATCTTCATAATCTGGATCTTGCTTTAGAGCTTCTTCAAAAGCTGCCCTTGCCAAATCTGGTTGGTCTGTCCAACTATACAATCTACCTAAAAAAACATACAGGTCAGTGTAATCAGGGGTTTTATCAAGCGCTATTTTTGTAAGTCGGATAGCTTCCGTATAGTTTTCGTTATCGAATGCTTCCGTTCTGGCCTTTAAAAATAATTCATCGCTCGTAAGTTCTTCTTGTCCAATAGAAAAATCGGAATTCAGAAGAAAAAAAAGGAAAGCAACAGCTTTAAAAGCCGTTAAAAATTTTCCTTCAATCCGTATGTTAAAAATCGTTTTATTCATAAGTCAAAGTATTATTCAACTGTGTTTTTTACTTCTTGTTTACTCAACCCGGTTCTTACCATGGCGCCCCAAGCATTTCTCCCCCTTAAGAGATCTATATTTCCTTTAAGTGCTGCCCATATAACAAATGGATGGTAGAAAAATGGTTCTAAAAAGGCCGTGACTATTAATTTAAAAGTATGTTGGGTCTTTTTATACTGCTGAAATGAATACTCCTCGAAAAACAATGCGGTTATGGAGTAGAGAACAGAAAAACAATAAGCAACCAAAAAGAATGAAAGTGCAAAAACCCAATTTAAATGTCCTAGAAACAATAGAATTATAAAAAAAGTAAATCCGAAGAATTCCACTATCGGCGCCATCCACTCGAAAAACAACCAATATGGCGTACTTAACAACCCCAAAATTCTGTATTTCGGATTAAAAATCATCCCTCTATGCATGTAAAGAGTTTCTGCTGTTCCTCTTGCCCAGCGGTTTCGTTGTCTATGAAGAATTCTCCATTTCTGGGGCACTTCGGTCCAACATAACGGATCTGGAATAAAACCTACGGAATAAGGCTCCTTTTTTTTTCTCATACGCCTTCGCATACGTACCAACAGCTCCATATCTTCTCCCACGGTATTGGTATTGTACCCCCCAGCTTCCATAACCGTATCTTTATCGAACATACCAAAAGCACCCGAGATTAAAAGCAATCCATCGATACGGGACCAAGCCATACGCCCCATTAAAAAAGCCCTAAAATATTCTATTACCTGTGCCCTAGCAATATAGGTATCTGGCAAACGTACCTCTACAATTCTCCCGTCCTCCACAACGCAAGAATTGGCGATTCTTATAATTCCACCAGCGGCAATTACCTTTTTCTTGCCATTTAAAAAAGGCTTTACCATCTTTAAAATAGCATCCCCCTCTAAAATACAATCCACATCGATACTGCAAATAAGGTCGTTCCGGCAAATATTAATACCTGCATTGAGTGCATCTGCCTTACCGCCATTTTTCTTATCGATAACCTTTAAGTTTTTAAAGGATTTATTCTTTGAAACATAAACCGATTTAATTGGTTGAGTATCTATAAAATCATGGTACAACGTATCATCTTCCACTAAATTAAAACTCTTAATAAGCCTTGCTAAAGTGTCATCTTTACTCCCATCGTTAATTACTACAATTTCGTAAAATGGATAATTTATGGTTAATAAGGAGCGTACATTATCCACTACATTCGCTGCTTCGTTAAATGCAGGAGCTAGAATGGATACCGGCGGTAAGCTTGAAGATTGCAAGAGCGCTATTTCATTTTTCAATAAATTTCTACGTTTGTACTCCCTAATTTCTAAAAATGAATACACCGCAAAAAATAAATATCCCAAACACACAATAACCCCAAAAGCTAAAAATAACCAGCTTAAAATGTATAGTATTTCGTTTGAATGATTTATGACGTAAATGTATTTGAATTAAACTAATTTGCTAAAATGCTGCTCTATCCTATTAAAAGCCAAACGTGTGCTCCAATCGTCCACGGGAATAAAAGGTTGAAGGGAAATAAGGTCTATGGGGCTCCCTAATTGTTTGATAGTATTTAAAATTTCTTTTTTTACGGCCACATTTTCACGGGGAAAATTATGAATAAGTTTTTCCAAAATTTCGTTACAACTAAGCTTACAAAGAGTTTTTATAGCTTGTTTTTTAATTATAGGATTTGGATGATCGATAAATGGAACTACTTTGGGAATGTTTTCAAATTGATCGAACTGGGCAATCATTTTAATCGAAAAAACCACGATACTTTCCAGCCTATGATCCAGCCACTTGGAAAAATCGGGCATAGACCCTTCATAATAATATTTTAGAGAGTCTTCTACATAAATAAGTTCCCACGGCGTGAGCTCGGTGGTTAGCCTGCTAAAAAACTGCAATGGCTCTCCTGTAGACACTTTTAAATAATAAAAGATGGCCTGTTCCCTCACTTCTTCCCTTTTTGCATTTAAAAATGTAGCTACCAAATTATTTTTATTGATGGAAAGCTCTGCCAGCAAGTAAATTGCCCGAGATTGCTGATACCAATTCCCGCGTTTTAAAACTTTTATTAAATATTCATCCAAATTCAACTCGTGAAATAATTGCTTAAGGGCTAAGGAAGATTCTCCTTTAAAATTTTCATTAAAACCCAAAAGTTCTTTCAAAAAAACTTTTTTCTGCAATTGGCTCCTAAGGTTATTTTTTTTGAAATTTTCAATTATTGTTTTTCTTTCCACGGCATCATCAAACAAATATGTGTTTATGAATTCTTCCGCCCTGCCTTCGTATGTTTTCTTCCTTTTATTCCTTTGGTTTTTATACAAGCGAATCCAAAAGAGGGCAAGGATAAAGCCTAAAATAAGAACAAAGAAGAGCAATGTAAAGCTGGTATTTACTTTAAAAATCCATTCAGAATTTTCCCATTCTTTAATCAACTCTTCCAAATTCCATATATTTTAGTTCTTCTGAAGTGTTCTTCTTACCCGCAATGAGAGCTCATTGGGACTAAAAGGCTTGGTAATAAAATCTTCAACACCCAAATTAAAAGCATCCATAATTACTTCTTCTTGTGTTGAAGTGGATAGTACGATTATTGGTAAATCTACCAGATTATTTTTCACAAACTCTATAAGCTCGATTCCCGTTACAAATGGCAACATTAAATCGGTTATTAAAAGATCGAAAGTTTGTTCTTTCAAAATTTTTAAAGCCTCCCTCCCATCAGAAGCTACCATAGTCTCGTAACCATCTTTAGACAATTTAAAATCTAAAGACTTTACTACCATGGGGTTGTCTTCTACTATTAATATTTTCTTTTTCATACGCGCACTAAGCCAATTGAGGGAAATCTTCGGCCAGTTCTTTTACAATTTTCTGGTATTCTTCTTCCAAAACATTAAAAAGTCCTTTTATTTCCTTCTCGGTAGCTTTATAACAAATATTGTTGCAAATATTCTTACACCGAGTGTTCTCCAACATTTCAAAAGAAGGTTTAATATTATGGGCAATTTCCCTAACGTTTTTAAATTCCTCGTTCTCAATAGACTCCCTACATTCGTTCAATTTATCTAAAACCGATTCTTTAAATACAGTTAAAGATTCAAATATGAAATCTTCATCGTTATCAGAAAGTGTTTTAAGATACTCCAGTGAATACGATTTTTCGTCTAATTCTTGATCGTCTTCAATTAAGTTCTCTTCAATAATCTGTTCAATGATAGCAAGCTTGTCACTAATTAGAGGCTTTTTAACAAATAAAAAGAGGTTTCCTTCCCTTGTATATTTATGTTCGTTGACACCTTCTCCAATTATTATAAGCGGAATGCTAAGAGACAGCTCTGAAGCCAAATAATCTGCCAATTGAAAAGGATTTAATGGACCACTAACCTCATCGAAAATAATAAAATGAATGTCCTCATTCTTTTTTAAATATTGAATAGCCGAAAAACTATTTTCGTAAATATGGACGTTCCAATGATCTCTTTTCTTAAAATGAAGAAATTTATTACTTACCTCAGGCTGGTTGCTAATAATTAAGATATTATATATTTCCATTTTTAAGGCACTATCAATAAACATCTATTACTTTTTAATTAGTTTTCTATTAATTTCTTTCAGTTGAAAAAACCCGTCTATTAAGTTAAGTATTTAACAATTGTTTTTTCTACAGTTTCATAAATAACTGGCTTGGTAACATAATCGTCCATTCCAGCTTTTAGGCATTTTTCTTTTTCCCCTTTTATGGTTCTTGCGGTTAAAGCTATAATGGGGGTATGCCCATTATTTTCCAATCCCCTTATTCTTTTGGTTGCTTCAAAACCGCTCATTCTAGGCATTTGTACATCCATAAAAATTATATCGACCTGATGTTGCAAGAATAATTCAATCGCTTCTAATCCATCTTCTGCTTCCAAAATAGTGGCATTGGGTATTATTTTTTGGATAAGGGTTTTTGCCAGCATTTTATTTACAGGATTGTCTTCTACAATTAACACATTTTTTTCAATTTTCTCTAAATCGAAAGAAGGGATTTCTATAACATTTTCTTCTTTTTCAATAGTGACAGGCTCTTCTATGCTTTTAATTACATTCATCAACTGGTTTAAAACAACCGGTTTGGTAATGTTATGCCTAATTTTTAATTCCTTGCATGCCTTGTTAAGCTTATTATCTTCTACCGAGCTGTGCAATAGAACAATAGGCAATTGTTTTTCATCAATCTTAAAATCGTTTCTTACGTGGGCCACAAAATCTACACCATTGAGGTAAGGCATATTATAGTCAACAATCATTAAATCGAAATCGGAGTTTTTCTCGAGCAACTCTAGTCCTTCTATCCCGTTGGATGCTGTGCTTACCTTAATTTCATTCACTTTTAACATCTCGATAAGAATATGTCTGTTGTTTTCATTATCGTCTACCACCAATACATTATTTACATTACTGTAAACCACATTTGGCTTGCTGTCATTAACCTCTTCAATTTTAAAAGATATATCAAAGGAAAACGTGCTCCCTTTATGCAAAACACTTTTTACCTGAAGCTTACTATCCATTAACTCCAATAATTTATTACTTATGGTAAGCCCAAGACCCGTACCGCCATATTTTCTGGTAGTGGAGGCATCTTCTTGATCGAAAGCCCGAAATATTTTGGATAGATTGTGGGAAGCAATACCAATACCTGTATCGCGAATTGAAAAATGAAAATCACGTAAATTTTTATTCGCAGCGACAGGGACGCTTCTAACCTTTATCTCAATCTCACCTTTTTCGGTAAACTTTACTGCATTGCCCAATAAGTTGGTAAGTATTTGCTGAAGCCTAACTGGATCTGCATAAATTATGGGCGAAATGTCTGAAGGAATATCCAACAGCACCTCTAATCCCTTGGCATGAGCTTGATGTTTAATAATATCTATCGTCTGAACTAGAAGTTCTGAAATATTAACCCGCTCTATATTCAGTTCGAGTTTACCAGCTTCAATTTTCGAAAAATCTAAAATATCGTTTATAATATCAAGCAGTAAATTAGCCGAATTGTAAACCGTTGCCATGTACTTTTCTTGACTTTCAGTAAGCGAGGTTTTCATCAATAGATCGGTAAACCCTATAATTCCATTAAGTGGCGTACGTATTTCGTGACTCATATTAGCCAAGAACTCTGACTTAGACCTATTGGCGGCCTCTGCTTTTTGCTTTGATTTTACGAGCGAAGCTTCCATTTTTTTCTGATTCGAAATATCTGTACCTACCCCTAAATAGCCGGTAATTTCTCCATCGTGATTTCTAATTGCCGTTACAATTAATTGTACCGAAAACCTACTGCCGTCCTTTCGAATAAACGTCCACTCCCCAGAGTCATACAGGCCATGGTTGGCTTGGTAAACCAGTGTTTGAAATCCAGAAATATTTTCTTGGTTCAAATCGCTCAACAAATTGCTTCTCTCCATCACCTCTTTGGGGTCGTGAAGTTCTAAAACATTCAATTTTCCAATGGATTCCTCTGAAGTATATCCCAATAAATTTTCTGTTCCCTTATTTATCTTTTTTACATTTCCTCTTAAATCGGTTTCAATAATAGAAACTTGGGTTGTAGCATCCAGTAAACTTTGTAGCTCATTTAGGCTCTTTTTAAGTTCTTGTTGTGAATGAACACGGGAGCTTATGTCGTTTATTTGCGCTATAAAATACTTTGGATTTCCTTGGCTATCGTACAGCAGCGAAACACAGAGTAAACAATGAACTATAGTACCATCTTTATGCAAATAACGACGTTGCACGCTATAGGCTGTAGATTTATGTTCAAAATATTTCTGCATTAACTCTTCATTGGTCTCCCTATCTTCAGGGTGGGTTAAATCTTGAATGGTTAATTGCAACATTTCTTCTTTGGTATACCCCACCATTTTTGCCAAAGTGTTGTTCACCATAAGCCATTTTAATTCCAAAGAGACTAAGGCCATGCCATTGGGAGAGTATTCGAAAGCCCCCTTAAATAGGTTGGCATTTCTAAAAGCTTGCTCCTTTAGCTGCTTTTCATCGGTTATGTCCTCAACCTGGGAAATAATGAAATCGTTGATAAGTTCATTGCCAGAAGCTAGAGAATTGTATACCCTGCACCAGATTAATTCGCCTGATTTTTTATAAAACCTACATTCAATAGAATAAGAATCAATTTCTCCGGATATCAATTGTCCCCACTTTTGGTGTACCAATTCAAAATCGTCTGGATAAATTAAATCTTGATAGGTAAGTTCCATAATTTCTTCTTCTGGAACCCCATCAAAACCAAAAATATGAACACTTGCCGGATTGACTAAAATAAGTTTGTTGCCGCGGTCCAGAAGTATAATCCCAAGGGAAGTATTGGAAAAAATCTTTTCGAATCTTTCCTTAACAAGCTGATGTTCTACTTCTTTCTTTTTTCTGGCATCTATGTCTTGGAACGCCCCATAAATACGAATGCATTTTCCATCCTTCATCTCGGGTCGACCAATAGATCGCACCCATTTTTCGTTACCTTTAGCCGTATTTATTTTTAGCTCTACATCGTAATTTTCTCCTTTTTCTACTGCTTTTCTAAATAATTTTATAATTAAATCCCTACTCCAACCTTCTTTATAAAAGTTGATCGCTGTTTCTATATCTGGGATAAAGGTTCTGGGTACTTCGTGAATATCTTTGGTCATATGGGTCCACTCCAAAGTGTTGGTTTCCAAATCTACTTCCCAGCCTCCAATACTAGAAATCTGGTTTATTACTTTGAAAAGTTCGTTCTGTTTTTGCAACTTTTTAAGCTTGGTTCGTTCCCTAAAAAATCGGATGACTAGAAATCCTGTTTCTGAATAATTGGCTACAACATGGAAAGATTTTTGCTTGTTTTTAGTGGAAAAAAAATGAACAATATCCACAAGCGTTTCCCCGCTTTTCCATTGTTCAACAAAAGTCTGAAGCACTTTTTGTATTTCCGTTCGATGCTCTAAACCCTCTAAATTTTCATCTTCCTTAAAATTTAGATCTACTTTAAACCCGACGGAATTCCAGAATGACTCACTAATCCATAGCTCTTCTATGTTTTTCAAGTTAACGATCCACATCCCGTCTATTGATTTTTTACCAAACCAATCCAACATGCTTGGGTCTTCCTTTACTAAGCTTTTAAATTTTTCTTGAAAAGAATATGGAGCTTGCATCACTTTAAAGAATTTACTTATTAAAGTTATAATTATAATTTATGCCTAAAAAATAAAAACTCTTATATTTTAACATATAAATTGTTAAAATATAAGAGTTTAGTCCACTAACTAAAAGTCCTTTACTCGAGCCAGGCTTCTCTATGCTTTCTTATTCGGCGTCTAACCTTTTCGTCGAATGAGATGGTATAGGTAGGGTCGGCAGCTAGTTTTAATTTCGTAGTTCTCTCCTGTCCAAATCTGCTGTATTTAATGCTTATTTCATCGCCTACTTTTTTGTCTTCCACAATTTCTTCTAAAGATTTATTTCCTTCCATATTAATTCCATCAACTGCAATAATGGTATCTCCAGCATCCAATCCAGCCTCATAAGCAGGAGTTCCTTTTTTAAGGTTTCTGGTAATAACATTTTTACTGTTTGTAGCAATTCCCGTGAATGGTTTTTCAGTGTTTTGACTGTAATTAAAGCCTACACTTTCAAATAGAGTAGTGTAATCCGGCATTTTACTTTTATATATGTAATTATTAAAGAAAGTATCGGCAAAAGGTTTCCCTGCATACAAGCTCAAAGTAAAATGAAGATCGTCTATGGTATAAGGCTCTTCATTTTTACCGTAGGCCTCCCACAATTTTTTCATGTAATCATCGAGATTGAGTCCGTTTTGTCGTAGCGAAAGATCTAATGCCAAACCGAGAACGCTTCCGTAGGAATAATAGGATACGAATGTGTTTTCGCGATTAACAGGATCCACCGAAGTAGCTGCATCTACAAATGGTGCTTGGTAACTCATTTCAATGGGATTAAAATAATCCCTCGCCGGGGAATTCCACACGTAATTAAAAGTACCGTTTAATCCCTCGGCATACTCTTGCGGGGTAATAATTCCTGCCCTACATAAAATTAAATTCGTGTAATAGCTCGTAAAGCCCTCGGCAAACCATAAAGCGCCTGTCATATTCGCTTTGGAGAAATCAAAAGGCTCCAACTTTTCTGGCCGCAAGCGCTCAACATTCCAGGCATGAAAAAATTCGTGCGACACCGTACCGATATTATTTTTCATTCCGCCATCTGCCAAACCTTCAGTATCTGTTAAAATCGTTGAATTTCGATGTTCCATTCCATCCCCACTGGCATTTGCAACATAGCAAGCTAAAAAAGTATACCTTCCAAAATCGAAATCGGGAAGCTCCCCGAAAACATCTTTTTCAGCCAAAACAATGCGTTTTACTTTTTCAAAATATTGATCTACCAAGTCCTCGGTAGCGGTATCGTGCAAAACAAACTCTATCATATAGTTTTTCCCATTGGAATTCACCTCAAAAGAACGCTTTTTATAGTTGCTAATTTCCGTCGGGCTATCCATAAAGTACTGAAAATTGGGAGCCGTATAAGTATTCCCTTCTTTATTTTTTAGTTGGGTAGCCACTTTCCAGTTTAAATCCTCGCGAACGTTAAAAGTTACTTCCACGGGAGCTTCAAACATTTCCTTGGCATACATAAAAGTAGCAGGCATGTTTAAATGTGCATGACTTTCGTCTATTTGACTGTAGGTACCATCGGCACGGTTACCGAACAAAGTATATTGCACTTTCGTTGCTCCCTTGGGGTTTGCCACCACCCATTCGTAAGGATTGTTTCTAATAATTTTTAAGGTATCGCCATTGCCATCTGTTGCTATAACGCCATAGATATTTTTGGCAAATTCGTGCAGTGCATAGCGCCCAGGAGAACTCCTACTCATTCGAATGTGGAGTGAATCGGATGCTGTTCCTGGAAAGACAGCGGTTATATTCGCCTCATGGTGCACCGCATTTGTAAAAGAAATGGAATATCTAACAGGTTCCTGCGCTGTTAAGAATGTTACAAACAATAGAAACCCTGCGATTGTGAATGCTTTTTTCAACATATTTTGTTTTAAAAAATGATTCTTATTTGGTGTCAATATACCAAAATTTTAAGGTTACTATGTATATCTAGTTTGTTAAGTTTTGTTGCTTTCTTATCGTCGAGTTATGGCTACCATCTCACGATTGCTTACTTTTACAGCGCTAATCGAAGTTTTAAATGTCTAATCTTCCGAAGAAATTATCGCAAAAGCTAGATGCTCGCATACAAGAGAATGCGCTTAGGAAACTCACCGTAGCAGAAAATCTCATAGATTTTTCCTCTAACGATTATTTGGGTTTTGCCGCTTCGGAATCTATTTTTTCTGAAGCTGAAAATATCTTGTCCAAACGTAACCTAAAAAAAAATGGGGCTACAGGCTCTAGATTAATTTCTGGAAATTCCACTTTCTATGAAGAAGTGGAGACTTTTATTGCCGATTTTCATAAAACGGAAGCTGCCCTTATTTTTAACTCGGGATACGATGCCAATTTGGGCTTTTTTTCTATCGTTCCGCAACGAGGGGATATTGTTTTATACGACGAATACAGCCACGCCAGTATCCGTGATGGGATTATGTTGGGTCATGCTAACGCATTTAAGTTTAAGCACAACGATCTCGACGATCTAACCAAAAAACTAGCGCAAAATTATATAAAAGCAACTAAGAACAAGGCGGAAATTTATATCGTTACCGAATCGGTTTTTTCCATGGATGGCGACAGTCCCGATTTAAAAAAACTAACAATAATTTCTAAGCAATTCAACGCGCGTTTAATTGTGGACGAGGCACATGCCATTGGTGTTTTTGGAAGGAATGGAGCGGGATTGGTGCAGGATCTTAGTTTGGAAAATGAAATTTTTGCCATTATCGTAACCTTTGGAAAAGCAATGGGATGCCACGGGGCAGCAGTTTTAGGCAGCAACGAATTGAAAAAGTTTTTGGTTAATTTTACCCGCAGTTTTATTTATACCACCGGACTTCCCCCGCATAGTTTGGCAACTATTATGAGCGCTTATTTGCAATTACAAAGCAGTGAATTGACAGGCATTTTTGGTGAAAATTCAAAAAAATTAAAAGAAAACATACTTCACTTCCAAAGTGAAATACACAAAAAAATAAAAAACTCAAACCCTAACATTGGGATAGTATATATAGAAAGTAATGCCGCTATTCAATGCCTTATAATCCCAGGTAACGAACTTGTAAAAAGCAAGTCCACAAATCTGGAGTTAGCCGGTTTTAATGTAAAACCTATTTTATCGCCAACAGTTCCAAAAAATGAGGAAAGATTACGTTTTTGTATGCACAGCTACAACAGTTTGGAAGAAATTACAGCGGTTTTAAATCTTGTTTTTAAGTAAAATATAAAGTGATTTTGTAAATTAGATCACTATACTAATTAATTAACTACCTATGAAGTCTCGTTATTTTGTTACAGGAATTTCTACTGAAGTGGGAAAAACAATTGCCTCCGCCATTATCGTAGAAGCCTTGGAAGCAGATTATTGGAAACCTATTCAATCAGGCGATCTCGATAATTCCGACACCCATAAAGTACATACATTAATCTCTAATACCAATTCTAAATTTCATCCCAATAGTTACGCTTTAAAAGTCCCTATAAGTCCTCATGCCTCTGCCGCCATAGATAATGTGGAAATAGAACTTGAAAAGATTAAAGTTCCAGAAACGGTAAATGGTTTGGTAATAGAAGGTGCTGGAGGTATTCTGGTTCCGCTAAACGACACCAATACCATCATGGATATTATTAAGCCGGAATATAAAATAATAGTGGTTTCCAGGCATTATTTAGGAAGTATCAACCACACGCTTTTAACGGTAAATCTACTGAAAGAACACGGCTTCAGTGTTTCCATAATATTCAGCGGGAAAAAACATCCAACTACCGAACAGATCATTCAAAAAATGACGGATGTTCCCGTAATTGGCCGAATCGACGAGGAAAAAGAATTCAACAAGGAAGTGATTCGAAAATATGCCGTAAAATTTAAACCAGAACTGTTAAAACTCTAAAATCTGGAAAGCATCAGTTTTTAAATCCGCTTACATTGCGCATCTTTGCGTTGAATTTATAGATCCTTATAAAATCGGCGTATGAGTCTTTCAGAAAGAGATAAAAAACATCTTTGGCACCCCCTTACCCAGCATAAATTACACCCAGAAAGCATTGGTATTACCCATGCCAAAGGAGCGGTTTTGTATGCAGAGGATGGCAAGGAATATATTGACGGGATTGCATCTTGGTACACTTCCGCTTATGGCCATTGCCATCCCTATATTGTAAAAAAGGTACAGGAGCAAGTAGCCAAACTCGATCAAGTAGTTTTTGCAGGACTTACCCATCCACCAGTGGTAGAACTATCGGAGGCACTTATAAATATTCTTCCCGACAACCAAAACAAACTATTTTTTTCTGACAACGGTTCCACTTCCGTAGAAGTAGCCATAAAAATGTCTCTGCAATACCATTTTAATCGTGGAGAAAAAAGAAATGTGCTCATCGCCTTTGAGGAGGGTTTCCACGGTGATACTTTTGGTGCCATGTCGGTTTCAGGGCTATCGGTTTATAACGGTCCGTTTGAAGATTTTTTTATTTCCGTAGAAAGGATCCCGGTTCCAAATGGGGAAAACAACAATGAGGTATTAGAAAAGTTAACCGCTATCATTACAAATAATGAGGTTGCCAGTTTTATTTTTGAGCCGCTTGTTCAAGGCGCGGCAGCCATGAAAATGCACGATGCTTCCGGTTTGGACATGCTTATAGAAACTTGTAAAAAACATGGCGTTCTAACAATTGCAGACGAAGTAATGACAGGCTTTGGAAAAACTGGAAAACATTTTGCTTCCCTACATTTACATCATTACCCAGATATTATGTGCATGAGCAAGGCGCTAACCGCGGGAATGGCGCCCATGGCCATTACCAGTTGTACAGAGGAAATCTATCAAGCATTTTACAGCAATGAAATAGGCAAGGGCCTCTTCCACGGGCATACTTACAGTGCCAACCCAATTGCCTGCAGTGCTGCCTTAGCTGGCATATCGCTTTTGCAAAGTGAAGAAATGCAAGCCAATATTAAACGGGTTATAAAATCGCACCAAAAGTTTAATGAACGTATTAAAAACCACCCGAAAATAGCCCGTACCAGACAATGTGGAATAATCTACGCTATCGATTTGGATGTGGAAATGGAGCGCTATGGAAACCTTCGCGATAAATTACTGAATTTCTTCTTGGAAAACGGACTTTTTATGAGGCCGTTGGGAAGCACTATTTACATTTCTGCTCCTTATGTTATAAGCGATGAGCAACTGGAAAAAATTTATGAAAAAATAGAATTTTTGCTTCAAAAAATACTATAACTTAGCTGTAGAAATTTAAATCTATTTGCTTATCATTCAATGATTCATCCGCATACCGAGCTGCGATTTATTTCCGATGAAATAGGTCATGGCGTTGTGGCAACTAAATTGATCCCAAAAGGAACAATTACGTGGGTACAAGATAAACTAGACATTGTGCTTACTCCCGCTCAAGTTTCATCTATGAGCGAAGATTACCAAAAAGTATTGGATTTTTTCACCTTCAGAAATAACAAAGGTGAATATGTGCTTTGCTGGGATTTGGCAAAATATGTAAACCATAGCTTTAAAAGCAATTGCCTTACCACCCCATACGATTTTGAAATTGCCATTCGTGATATTTATCCCGGTGAAGAGCTTACAGACGATTATGGGTACTTGAATATTGAAAGGCCATTTAAAGCAAAAGACGAAGGCACCGACCGCAAAATAGTATATCCCGACGATTTGCTTCATTTCCACGAGGTTTGGGACGATGCCCTGCAAAAAGCATTTCAGGAAGTAAAATCCGTAAAGCAACCTTTAGCAGCTTTCTTAAGTGAAAAAATGCAAAAGAAAATTAATAAAATCCATAAAGGGGAAGAAGAATTGGATTCTATTCTAAATTGTTATTACGAAGGAAAGTAAACAACTGGAATAGCTTCCCGGTTCACTAAACGTTTTAAGAACTAACTTATATGCCTCGTTAACCTTTTTTATGGGATTAAAGAGGCAAAATTTTACACACCAAACCGAAATGTTTACATCGGAAAGACCATTCGCTCTTTATGCTGGAAAAGAAAAATTTATGTAATTTTAAGTATGAATAAGTGTTATTAACTAATTCTCTTAAATTAGATGGAATTTATTGATTATTACAAGGTTTTGGAGCTTGATAAAAGCGCCTCTACAGCAGATATCAAAAAAGCATATAGAAAACTTGCCAGAAAATACCATCCAGACCTCAATCCGAACAACAAAGAGGCCGAAATAAAATTTAAACAAATCAACGAGGCCAATGAGGTATTGAGCGATCCAGAGAAACGCAAGAAATACGATGAGTACGGCAAAGATTGGCAACATGCCGAAGAATTTGAAAAGGCAAAAGCACAACAGCGCCAGAGCCGGCAATACAGTTCTGGAGATCCCTTTACCTATTCTGGTGGCGGTTCTGCCGAAGATTTTTCAGATTTCTTCGAATCTATGTTTGGTGGTGGAGGTGGTTTTCGCAGTCAGAGAAGACAAACAGGCTTTCGTGGACAGGATTTTAACGCCGAGCTTCAACTGAACCTCACTGATGCATATAAAACGCATAAACAAACCCTTTCCGTCAATCAAAAAAATATCCGTATTACCATTCCAGCCGGGATTGAAAACGGACAAACCATAAAAATTAAAGGACACGGTTCCCCGGGAATCAATGGAGGCCCTAATGGCGATTTGTACATTACTTTCAGCATCATCAACAATACCGATTTTAAAAGAGAAGGTTCCAACCTTTACAAAACTGAAACAATAGACCTAACCACTGCAGTACTCGGTGGAGAGATTACCGCCCCTACTTTTGATGGAAAGGTAAAATTAAAAGTAGCCCCTGGAACGCAAAACGGACAACAGGTTAAACTGAAAGGGAAAGGCTTCCCGGTTTACAAAAAAGAGGGCACCCATGGAGATTTGTTCATTACCTACCAAGTAAAACTACCTTCTAAGTTAACCGAAAAACAAAAAGAACTTTTTGAAGCATTGAAAAAAGAGAATCTTTAAAACTGAACATTATGACAACGAGATATAGCATAAGCATACAAGAATTCTGTAAGAATTACCATGTAGACGAGCTCTTTGTTACCCATTTTAAAGAGGCACAAATAGTTCAAATAATATCAGAAAACCAACAGGATTATATTACGGAAGAAAATCTTCCAAAACTTGAAAAAATGGTTCGGCTGCATCAAGATTTAGGCATTAATCTGGAAGGGCTGGAAGCCATAGCCCACCTTTTGGAGCGTATAGAGGAAATGAACACGGAAATGCAATCCTTAAAGAATAAATTAAGACTCTATGAATGATTTATTTTAGTAGTACTAAGAAATAAATATTGTATATTTAGTTTAGAAATGCAATTTTAAATTACCCTCCCCCTCACCGTTACGATTATAAAATAATGCAATGATGTGCGTTTTGGAGCTGTTTGTAAAACACAAACTACTTCAAATAAGTAGCACATCTGGGCTGTTTAAAAACTTTAAACCAACTCCAAAGCGGCAAAGCTTTGCTTAAATTTTAGACATGAAAAAATTACTACTTCCACTTCTCGCCTGTTTCTTTACGGTATTTGCCTCTGCTCAAGAGGAAGAAAATGCTGCAGCCAACAGCGCTGCCCAAGCAAACAACCCCTTGGCGAACATGACAGCTTTAAACTTTCATGATTATTACACCCCAAAATTATCCAATGCTCCAGACGATGCCTATCTTAACACGGCATGGGTGCGCTTTGCAAAACCGTTTTCGAGTGGAAAGTTATTGTTAAGGGTTTCTACACCTCTAAGCACTATTGGAACCCCCGATGTAAATGGCAACGTAAACACGGTAAACGGACTCGGGGATATCAACGCATTTATGTCTTATAATTTTGTCTCTAAACCATCGGCTACTGTGGGTGCGGGACCTTTATTGACTGCTCCAACCGCATCCAATGAGCTTCTTGGAACTGGAAAATGGCAGGCAGGTTTCGCCTTTGTGGCTTTTATTGCCAAATCCCCCGTTTTTCAATTTGGTTCGCTGGTAACTTGGCAAACCTCCATCGCTGGGCAAAGCGACAGGGAAAGCACTAACAATGCCGCCTTTCAGCCTTTCTATTTTTGGCAGTTGGGAAAAGGACTTTATTTAAGGGGTGCCCCTATTTGGTATTTCGATATAAAAAATGACGCTTACAGTGTTCCTATGGGACTAGGTGTTGGTAAGGTTATAAAGGTTGGGGATACGATGATCAATTGCTTTATAGAACCCCAATATTCCATGCTAACTTATGGAACACAACCATTATTTCAAGTTTTCACAGGGATTAACTTACAATTCATGAATTAATTGTAGCTAAATACTTTAAATGAAATTTTTTAATAAATCTACCAACGCAGTCATCTTAGGAGGAATCTTTTTTTTGATTCCCCTATTACTTATTATTTTGTTAATTACACATGCCTTACAGCTATTACTGCCCATTGGAAGAAAAATTGTAGAACTGCTGCACATTCATTCCCTTTTTGGCGCGGCTACTGTTACCATAGTTACCATTTTAATCATTGTTTTAGTTTGTTACCTCAGTGGTTTCTTGGTTCAAAAAGGATTGGTAAACGACTGGGGACAAAAAGTAGAAGACAAACTTTTTCTATTTTTTCCGAGTTTACAAATTCTTAAATATCGCCTGCTAGGAGATAAACTCTCACAAAATAATGACAGCGATAACTGGAAGGCTATCCTACTTAAAGAAGATGTTTATTATCGAATTGCTTTTATAATTTCTGAAGAAAAAGACGTATTGAATATTTTCATCCCAGATGCCCCTAGAATGGATGCGGGCGAAATTCGACACTTTAAAATGAAAGATTGTGAGTACGTTACCATTTCCATGAAAGACGCAATGAACTCCCTCAATAGCTTCGGCAGAGATGGACAAATGGGTAAATACATTGGTAAGACTGCTGTCGCGGAGCAAAGTACAAAAAATTCAATCTAGCCAACAACCATCTTTCTGCATTTAAGCCAAGAAAAATGAGAAAACCCACAAGATTTATTTTAAAAAATTTTATTTGGCTCATTATTTTATTGGGGATAAGCCAAAGCATTTTTGGTCAAGATATTCCCATACGTAAGATAGAACAACAACATATAGACAGTCTTAAAAACTCCGATTATCCTTTTGTCCTGCCTATTTATGGAGATCGGGTTCAAAAAATGGGTCACGATCTCCCGCTCCCCTTTGGTATTATGGTAAATTACATCAGTCAAGATAACGAACTTACCTTAACCAATTTAGAGCTTAAATTAAACGATAGTGATTTTATTCCAATGGAATTTATCCAGTTCGATAAAATTAAAAGTTCCGCACGCGTGGTCAACGTGCGTTTGGATGCTTGGCTTTTTCCTTTTTTGAATGTGTATGGACTTTATGCAAGGGCACAAACCGATAATTTGGTTCCGCTAGTCGCTCCATTTCAGTTCGACATACCCACCACCCCCACAGCAGATACTTATGGTGTGGGAACGGTACTTGCTTATGGATCTGGCAAATACTTTGCCATTGCAAACACCAACTTTACTTGGTCTAACATTAGCTCTTTAGACGGACTGGTGTTTGGTACAGTGTCCAATTTTAAAATTGGTCGAAGCTTTGCGTTTCAAAAGAGATTTCACAATATCAATCTAAGCTTAGGGGTTCAACACCAACATTTACAAAGAAATTCATCGGGATCACTATCCATTAGTGAAATGTTCTCTCAGGTAGATCAAGCCAAACTGCAAGAGATAAAAGACGATATTAATAGTGCGGCGACCAATTGGTACGATAATCTTGGGCCTGCCCAAAAAGTTTTGGTAAATCAAATAGTAGGGGAAATTCAAGATTGGCTTGATGGTAGAACCCCAGGGAACTCCGAACTGGGATATCGCTTCGATAAAGATCCGTTAGGAGAATTTTCATTTCAAATTGGAGTACAATACAACCACGGCAGAAAATGGTGGTACCGCCTGGAAACCGGAATTGGCAGGGGTAGAACACAAATATTGGTTTCAGCTAATTACCGGTTCGGACTTTAAAAAAATAAAAACATCAATTCTAAATCATTAATATCATGAAAAAACTAGTCACTTTAATAATTGCCATTACATTTTTCGGGGTATCCCAGGCCCAGGACTATTATGTCACCGCCTACGGAAGTTATGCTTTCGACGATAGTTTCGATTCATACTACAGCGGCGGTTCATTTTACGACGGTAAAATAGAAGGTGGACTTCAATGGGGGATTGGGGCAGAATATAAACCTTCCCCATATATGGGGTTTGAATTGACCTATTTAAGGCAAGACACCGAAGCGCCAACTTCCTACAGAACCTTTAATTCGGGAAGGACTCAAAGAACCGATTTCGATTTAGGGATTAATTACCTTATGGTAGGGGGAAATAGATATTTCACAGGTCCCAATGCTCCATTTCAAGGTTATGGAGGGCTAATGGCCGGAGTTATGTTTGCCGATATCTACAATCCCGATTTAGACCGGGACGACGATACCACAAAGTTTAGTTGGGGAGCTAAATTGGGCGGTATTTATTGGATGAACGATTATGTAGGCATAAAAATGCAAGCACAATTATTATCGGCGGTACAGGCTGCTGGAGGTGGTTTTTATTTTAGTGGCTATGGTCCTCAGGCAGGTTTAACGACATATTCTACTATTTATCAATTTTCATTGGGAGGCGGATTGGTTTTTAGTCTTAATTAAAAGATCACTATAAAAAATTTTAAGGAGTCCTCTCAAAGGCTCCTTTTTTCAGTTTTAACGGAGTTCTATTCCAAACCAAAATTTATGTATGTAGATTTAACTTCTAAGTTATAATCCTTATCTTTGTAATTTAGAATCAGTTTAAAATAGAAGACTCGTTTTAAAACTTTAGAATTCAGAAAAATTATACATGAAAATAGATAAGAAAGACGTTATAAAAGCACTTGAAAGTATTTCTGCTCCCGGTGAGGGAAAAAATATGATAGAAAGTGGTGCTGTAACGAATGTAATGACGTTTGGAGATGAAGTGGTAGTAGATATCACTATCAACAACCCAAGTTTACAAGCTAAGAAAAAAACGGAGGTCGAGATTTTAAAGACCATTCACGATAAGGTTTACCAAAAAGCGAAAGTAAAGGTAAACCTAAAAGTAGAAGCTCCCGAAAAGCCACAAATAAAAGGAAAAAACATTCCGGGAATAAAAAATATTATTGCCGTGGCTTCCGGTAAAGGAGGTGTAGGTAAATCTACCGTAACTTCCAACTTAGCCGTTACGCTATCTAGAATGGGCTTTAATGTAGGTCTATTGGATGCCGATATTTACGGCCCTTCAGCTCCCATCATGTTCGATGTGGAAAATGAAAAACCACTGGCCATTAATGTAGATGGAAAGTCTAAGATGAAGCCCATTGAAAGCTATGGAGTAAAAATCTTATCCATTGGTTTCTTTACCCAGCCCAATCAAGCCGTAATTTGGAGAGGCCCTATGGCTTCCAAAGCATTAAACCAAATGATTTTTGATGCTGCTTGGGGAGAATTAGATTTCTTGCTTATCGACCTTCCCCCTGGAACCGGAGACATTCATTTAAGCATTATGCAGGCCTTGCCAATTACAGGCGCTGTGGTGGTGAGCACCCCACAAAATGTGGCCTTGGCAGATGCCAAGAAAGGTGTTGCCATGTTTCAACAGGAGAGCATAAATGTACCTGTGCTGGGCATTGTAGAGAATATGGCTTATTTTACCCCAGAAGAATTACCCGATAATAAATATTACATTTTCGGTAAGGAAGGAGCTCAAAACCTGTCTAAAGATTTAGGAGTGCCATTTATTGGAGAAATCCCATTGGTGCAAAGCATTCGGGAGGCTGGAGATGTAGGTAGACCAGCAGCTCTGCAAGACAACACACCGCTTACAGATGCCTTCGAAGATATCACCAAAAACATCGTTCAAGAAGTAGTAAGCCGTAACAAGAGTTTACCTCCAACAGAAGCCATTAAAATAACCACTATGGCAGGCTGCTCGGCCGTTAACAAGAAATAATTTAAATAAGATGACGTCGGAAGAAGTTAAATTAAACGTAGAAAAAGCACTGGAAGAGATAAGACCTTTTCTAGAAAGCGACGGTGGGAACATAAGTTTAGTTTCCATCGACAACGACAAACTCGTAAAAGTGAAACTGGAAGGAGCTTGCGTTGGTTGTAGTGTAAACCAAATGACGTTAAAAAGTGGTGTGGAAATGACCATTAAAAAATACGTTCCACAGATAGAACAAGTTATAAATATAGAATAGATTGTTGGGGCGCATGAACCGGGCTTTCGCCACTCGCTTTCCAGACCTTTCAGTGTCTGGAAGAGCTCAAACAAAGGCTTAATCCCTTGCGCAAAACCAAACGGCACTACAAAAATATGTGCTACTCTTTTTTATTCTTCAAAAAGTTGTTTTTCAATGATTAAAACAGATATTCTCATCATAGGAGCCGGTCCTACAGGTCTTTTTACTGTTTTCGAAGCCGGTTTACTAAAATTAAAATGTCACCTTATAGATGCTTTACCGCAACCCGGCGGCCAATGTTCTGAAATCTATCCGAAAAAGCCCATTTACGATATCCCAGGATTTCCCGAGGTTTTGGCAGGAGATCTGGTAACAAATTTAATGAAGCAAATAGAAGCTTTCGAACCTGGTTTTACGTTGGGCGAGCGCGCAGAAACTATTGAAAAACAAGAGGACGAATCTTTTGTCGTAACCACCAACAAAGGCACAAAACACCACGCCAAGGTGGTAGCCATTGCAGGGGGCCTCGGAAGTTTTGAACCAAGAAAGCCACAATTGGAAAACATTACCGAATTTGAAGATAATGGCGTGGAATACATTATTCGCGATCCAGAAATTTACCGCGGGAAAAAAGTGGCTATAGCCGGCGGTGGCGATTCTGCGTTAGACTGGAGTATATTCTTGGCAGATGTTGCCGAAGAAGTAACCCTTATCCATAGAAGAAATGAATTTAGGGGAGCCTTGGATTCCGTAGAAAAAGTAGAAGAACTTAAAAAATTAGGTAAAATAAACCTTATTACCCCGGCTGAAGTAAAAGCACTGCATGGAAATGGAAAGCTGGAAAGCATCTCCATTAAACAGGAAGAAGAACTCCTCGACTTAGCCGTAGATCATTTTATTCCTTTATTCGGTTTATCCCCAAAATTGGGACCTATTGCCAATTGGGGTTTGGAAATTGAGAAAAACGCTATAAAAGTTGACAATACTTTAGACTACCAAACAAATATTCCAGGCGTTTATGCCATTGGTGATGTAAATACCTATCCCGGTAAATTAAAACTTATTCTTTGCGGATTTCACGAAGCAACGCTTATGTGCCAAAGCGCCTACAAACGTATTTTCCCTGATAAAAAGTACGTTATGAAATACACTACAGTGAGTGGCGTTGACGGTTTCGACGGAAGTAGAAAAGAAGCTGAAAAAGCAGTTGTAAAATCCATTAAATAACAAATGTAGATAGAGCCGTGAAAAATTATCCCTAGCAGATTACTAGGGTACTGAACTTTTTGATTATTTTTACTGCTCCAAAAAAGCACAGGTATGTCTGATATTACGATTAAAATTAAAGACCGCGAAGGCGAGGTTCACGAAATACAAGCTCCTACCGATATGGCTATGAACTTGATGGAAGTAGTGCGTTCCTACGAGCTTGCTCCAGAAGGAACCATTGGTGTTTGCGGCGGGATGGCCATGTGCGCTTCTTGCCAATGCTACGTGCTTTCAGATCATCCTTTACCAGAAATGAGCTATGACGAAGATCTTATGCTTGCCGAAGCCTTTAATGTTCAAGATAATAGCAGACTCGGCTGCCAAATACAAATGACCTTCGACCTTGACGGGTTGGAAGTGGAACTGGCTCCGGAAGTATAATTTTTTTGATAACTTTATAGCTGTTTGATTGTCTCTCTGCCGAAAATCAACCATGATTTACGACGCAAAATGTAGATAGCTAATTGTACTTTAAAACGACATTAAGGCTATTTTTCCTTTTTCTTATCGGCAATTAATATTTTGAAAAAATCAGCTACTTTCGATGCTCCATTATTTCCTCCATCGTCGATATTAGATAAGATTACGACTGTATAATGATCGTCCATAAAATCCATCAGTTCACAGTGTATTCCATACCATCCACCGCTATGACCAATTATAGTTTGATTGTATCTGTTATCAATATCGATTGCATAACCCAAATATGTATTATACCCTTTCACCTTCGGTTCTAACATCAGATCTGTTATCTCCTTGCCTAGCAATTTGTGGTTTCTCAAAGCTTTTGAGAACTTAAATAAATCTTCTATTGTAGAATAATAGAATCCCGCAGGTGATGCTTTAGTAAGATAATAATCATTCCTTTTTAGGTTTGTATTTTGACCAAAACCTGTTGTATATCCACTCGCCTTATTTTTTACAATTGAATCTACTTGAATTTCTGAAGTTTCCAACATGTTTGCTGGTTTCAGAATTTTTTCTTTTATATAATCGTAATAATTTTCCCCAGAAACATTCTCAATTATCAAACCTAAAATCACGAATCCAGTCCCGCTATAATAATATTTCGTACCTGGTTTTAGATAAAAGTGTATCGTTCACAAAAAGCGGCACAAAATCAGAAATTTCATTATAATCTGAATTCTTTATTTTATCTAAATCAGCAACATAGAAGTTGTTGAGTCCAGATGTATGTGTCAAGAGTTGATGAACTGTTACCGAGTCTCTAACAGTTTTGTTTGGGTAATATGGTAAATACTTCCCTATAGGACTCTCCAGATCTATTTTACCCTCCTCATAAAGATTTAAAGCTGCAGTGGCAGTGAACGTTTTTGTAATTGAAGCTATATTAAATTTAGTGTCAATTTTATTTTTTACATCATATTCTATACTGGAAAATCCGTAAGCTCTTTTTTCTATTATTTTATCTTTGTGAGCAACCAATATTGTTCCTGAAAAATCATCTTGGCTTAAACTGTCGAGAAACTTAGCAATTTCAGAGTTTTTTTCGCCGTTTGATTGTCCGAAACCTAAAGTTACAATTAGTAAAATCGTAATCGTTAGATAAAATTTTGCTCCAATATTCATGGGTTTACTTTATTGTTGAAGAACTACTCCCAGTCTCTACTTCACAATATTCTTGTTTTTTATTTCAAGGATAATCTGGGCTACAAAACTGCTATATGCTTCTTTAGAAGGATGCAAACCATCGGACGCTACTAAATTGGAATTACGCAGCCCCTCCCTGGTAATGTTGGTAATATTTACAAAACTTACCCCCATAATGTCCGCCGTTTTCTTTGCAAATGCATTGTATTTATCTATTTCCTCGGAAATTTGCTTTGGGTTATCCTTTTTTTGTCCGAAAGGAGTGTAAGCATAATCAGGAATAGAAACCACAAAAACATGATCATTTCTTCCTTTAGCAAGCTGGATAGCTTTTGCCAAAAGAGCAGGAAAGTCTTCTTGATAAAGAGAAAAATCTTTCCCTTGATATTGATTGTTAACACCAATTAAAAGAGTGACCATATCTTGATCTGGGGTTGGATTCGCTTTCTTAATTCCTTCTATGAGGTCGGAGGTCGTCCATCCTGTTTTTGCGATTACTTGTAATTCAATTTTCTTATCTTCCTCTTCCGCAAGTTTGGAAATTAGTTGAATGGGGAACTTGCAACTTTCACATACGCTTTCCCCAATGGTATAACTATCGCCTAAAGCTAGATATTTTAAGTCTTCTTCTGGCGGGCTTGTACTATTTACAGAAGGCTGTGTTGTTTTACAGGCCCCTAAAATCACCACGGCTATAATTAGTATAATTCTTTTCATCTGTTTAATTTTTTAATGCAAACGCAATAATCTCATTCCCTTTGGGGGTTCCAAGCTTTTCACCGCCACAAGCCAACACAATATATTGTTTGTTATTTATGCTGTAAGTAGCTGGCGTAGCAAAAGAGGCTGCTGGCAGCTTTATTTCCCATAGCAATTTACCATTATTTCTATTAAAAGCTCTAAAATATCCGTCTTTCGTTGCCGCAATAAATAACAATCCATTCTTTGTAACTATGGGTCCTCCATAATTTTCGGTGCCTGTTTCCTTATTTTTTAAGCTGGGTGTTATTCCTAAAGGTATTTGCCACAAATAATCCCCCGTGTTTAAATCTATTGCACTAAATGTGCCCCAAGGCGGCTTAATGGCAGGCAAACCATTACTATCTAAGAATTTAAAGTATCCCGCATGCCTGTAGGGCAACTGCCCACTTTCCTCATTACCTTTAGAATCCACTTCCTGCTTATCCCCGCGATACACAAATGCAAGTATAGCTTCTTTTTCCTCTTTGGAAAGCTGTGGGAATCCGGGCATCATCCCTTTACCCTGCTCTATAAGGTTTAAAACCTCCTTTTCAGTAAACTTATTCGATACTTTTTCCAAGGAAGGGTACCCACTTTCTGGCAATCCTTTTAAATCGGTTTGATGGCACATAGCACAGTAACGACTATACAAAGAAGGTCCATTGGTTGTTGATGCTTGCGTTCTTTCTTCTTCCCTTTTCATACTGAGAATCCAAGGCATTTCGTTAGAATTTACATATAAAATCCCATTTTCAGGATCGGCTCCTGCTCCTCCCCATTCTGCACCGCCGTCGTATCCAGGAAGCAATAGCGATGGCTCTAGCCCAGGTGGGGTATAAATTTCCTTTTTCAAAGTATCTAGACGGTTGATTAACTCTTGTTTATTTTCAGCAAACGGACTCATCTCTTCCGCAGTAATATCTTTACTTAACCTAGCAAATGGTTTCGGCAAAACTGGTATCGGTTGGGTCTCCCAGGCTTCTTCACCTTCCAACGAAGATTTCGGTACGCCCTTTTCTTTAATATCGAAAAGCGGAGTTCCAGTCTCCCTATCAAAAACAAAAACATAGCCCTGTTTGGTTATCTGCGCCACTGCTGGAATAGATTTTCCACCTCTTTTCACGGTTATTAAATTTGGTGGCGCAGGAAGATCCCTATCCCAGATATCGTGATGCATTATTTGATAATGCCAAATTAACTTTCCATTATCTGCATTTAATGCCAAAAGACAATTAGCGTAGAGGTTGCTTCCTTTCCTATTGCCACCATAGAAATCTGGAGCTGCAGATCCCGTAGGCACATATAAAATACCCCTTTCTTCGTCTACTGCCATCCCTGCCCAATTATTGGCACCGCCCACATTTTTATTTTTATAGGCCTCTTTATTTTCCCAAGTTTCATAACCAGGTTCATTGGGATACGGAATGGTATGGAATGTCCATTCCAATTCCCCCGTAATTATATTGAAAGCCCGAATATCCCCCGGAGCTGCATCAGCACCTTCAGAAACCCTTACCGGCATTACAATTAAATCTTTATAGACAGTTCCCGGAGTATTGGAAATCATAAATTTATTCTGGGCAGATGACGACAAGCCTTTATGCAAATCTACTTTTCCACCATCACCAAATGTTTTAATAGGCTCTCCCGTAAGCGCGTTTAAGGCATATAAAGAAGATCCCATGGTATACAACACGCGTTTATCATCATTCTTTTCCCAGTAAGACACCCCCCTGCTTGTGCTGTGCCATGCTTTTAGGGTATCCCCAAACATCCAAACACGTTCACCGGTTTCGGCATCTAAGGCAAATGCTTGTAATTTTGGGGTAACTCCATACACCAAACCGTTCACCATAAGAGGGTTCATCTGCATTTGTCCGCTATCCGGCAGCTTATGTGTCCAAGCAATTTCTAAATCTTGAACGTTCTCTGGAGTTATTTGTGACAGGTCGGTAAAGTGATTTCTATCTTTGCCGCCCAAATATTCATCCCAATTTTTAAGGGAAGCCGCTTTTTCTTGGCAACTAAAACAAAATGCGGTTAACAAAACCAATACAATCCATTTCATAATTAAGTAATATAATTTTTAAGCAGTTGAGGCCCTTCCAAAACACTCCTTACCACCTGTAAAACGCCATTTTCAGTGGTATCTATATACCATTTCACCAAAGAAATAGCTCCATTTTCTATTTCAAGACCGGTAATGCTCCTTGGGTGCACACAACTGCCATCATTAAAATAAGGAAGATCCCCAGGTTCTGGAAATCTCGGGCGATGCGTATGACCGGTAATGGTAAATAAATTGTTCCTTTCGGCTATCCATTTTTTGGTCCGGCGTTCTACTTTAATAAGTTCAGTATTATTTTTTGCTGGACTGGTGGGGTCTGAAATTCCAACGACTTGAAATTGCCTCCAAATTAACCGAACCAAAAAACGATTGAGTTTCCAAAAGTTATAGTTCCACCAATCGGCTTGATGCCCGTGAGCCATAAAAATTTCCTGATTGCTATGCTTATGTTTTAAAATTAAAGCTTCGTGATATTCTAAATTCGGCATGAAAGGAACTCGAAGGCCACTATTGGCATCTAAAACAGTTTCGTAGTGCTTTTTTACCAATGCTGGATTTTCGTAAACCATATCATGATTGCCGAAGATTAAGTGCAATCGGTCCTGCTCGTAAAACTCCTTCAAGAGGAAAAATATATTTTTATGGGAATCGAAAATACTATGGAAGTGCAAATTTTCCCACAACTCGTTACCGTCGCCTAATTCAATATACGAAAAGCCAGCTTTGTAATATTGTTTCAAAGCGTGAAAGTACGTATTTCGGTTATTGGCAAAATCATCGGCAAAACTGTTATCGCCACGATGACAATCGCTAAAAAGTATAAACTTAGAATTATCGTCGAATTCTACGACTTTTGCATGTTGATAGGCCTTATTAAACCGTTTACGAGTAGACATGCTTAAAATTAAGCAAATAATTTATATGGCAACGGTGCGCTCGATTTCTTTTTCAATCCCGTTCCATAAACCTATTCTTACTTCTAACGCCTGTTTTGCAACCATTTCAACTTCCTTCCATTTTTCAGCGTCGCTCCCTGCCAACTCTTCAATCATTTTATGGGCAAGTGGGCCGTGGGTATCTCCATCTACCTCAATATGCCGTTCAAAATAATAAATCAGCTTATCGAGCTTCATATTTGGAAAGTCTTTCTGCATATTTTTCAAAATGGCAGTAAACATATCTGGAATAAGATCTTCACGCCCAAAAGTAAAAGCTGCCGCTATTTTGTGGGGCTTTCCTTCAGCAATTAAATTAAAACTGAATTCCAAGAATTCCTTTACGCTTTGTGGTAGCTCGCACTTGGACAAGATTTCAAAAACCCCTTCCAAGCTTTTTACCTCCCCTACAAAATTTTCAATTGTTTCTGTAGTGGCTCCGCAGGCTGTCATGGCCTCTAGGTACATTTCGTAGTGGCTAAGATAATTTCCATTTTTATCCACATCGGTTTCTTCCCCCAAAACTATTTCGTTTATTAAATATCTCGTTTTTGGATTGCCTACCGGTTTCCAGGGCAGTGTGGTACAGGTAAGTTTATTCTGCAATGCTTTTAAAAGGGACATAAAATCCCAAACTGCGTATACATGGTGCTGAAGGAAAATCTGTAAATGTTCGGGAGCTTGTATTTTAGCGTATAGCTCATGTTGCAATAACAATTCGCGTTCTTCCCTTATAGCGTGTATTACTCTTTCTATCATAGCCAGTTTTTTGCACAAAAGTATTATTTGGGATGCGGTACTGCAAGTTTTAGTTTCTTTTAACGACTTAAAATCCAAATTTTGTATATATTGGAATATGAAGTACGAAGCTACAGAGTCGCCCTTATCGATACAAGTGAGTTTTAAAAAACTCATTGAGCATTACAGAGCTGAAGAGAAAAAGGATGATAGTTTGCTCTCTAACAGGGCGAAAGAAATTCTTGCGGTTGTAAAAGAACATCCAGAGCTCGAATCGGGCATTGAGGATTTATCTAAATTGGATAATTTCCAAAATGAAATAGCGATTCTAACTCAAGATGTTTTTCCTCCCATGCTATCTTCCAATGAAATAAAGACGATTGGAATACCTTTTGACGACCGAATTTTTAGAGCTTCAAATAGATTTAAAAACATTATTAAAAGAGCTGGGGAAGACTACGACTCCAGCATTCGAAATATTCCTGAAGATCAAATGTACATCCTTCAATGTACAGTAATTCTGTCTTTCTACTATAATGTGGATGTGGAATATAAAAAACCTTTGTATTATGATATTCCAGATGAAAATGGCATTCTTAGACACTACAGAATCATGTACAATGCCGATTTCATGGAATTATCCCCTACCGATAAAGCAAAAGACCTTACCCAAGACGATATCGATGAATTACTGGACGGTTTTGACGACATTAAACTCTGGAAACAAAAATTCCCACCAAATAGTTGGGTCGCTAAAGGGTTTGTTATTTCCAACCTGTTTGATGTAACTATGGACAATTCCATATCCGACCTTAAAACAACCCTTTTGGAGCAATCGTCCCACGATAATGTGCTGCTCCATAAGTTTGAGGATATCTTTCGATCTATCTTCGGAATAAAAAATTTACAAACAGGGTTTTCCAGCTATGATGATGACGCCAACAGCTTGGAAAAGCTTACCAAAAACATGCCCAGCTTTTTACTTCACGAAAAATCTGATGACAACTGCGGTAATTTATTGTGCGAGCATTCTTATGAGGTTTTATTGAAAGACAAACACCATTTTGCAATTTCGGATATTGACAAATACAACAAAATTAGTAAAGGGCAAGCACCTTACGGTACCTTGGCCACACAGGGATTTAAAAGTGCCATTTTAGTTCCCGTAGCCCACGAAGGTAATTTATTGGGTATTTTAGAACTGGTTTCCTTTAACAAACATGAGCTAAACAGTATCAATGCCAATAAGCTGCATGAAGTAATGCCCTACATTACGGCTGCAGTAGTTAGAAATAAAACGGAAAACAAAAATACCATAGAGGCGGTAATTCAAAATGAATGTACCTCCATTCACGACAGCGTAAAATGGAAGTTTGTAAAAGAAGCCAAAAAATTCTTACGTGAAAAAAACAAAGGTAATATGGTTTCTTTTGGAGACATTACTTTTAAGGATGTGTATCCGCTTTATGGACAAATAGATATTAGAAATTCTTCGGATGCTAGAAACGAGGCTACCCAAAGAGATTTATACACCCAGTTGCAATTGGTCGATAAGATTTTTAAAGTGGCCGTTGAAAATGGAAATATGCCCATTTATGAAGAATACAGCTTTAGAGTGAACAGCTATTTAGAGGAAGTTGAAAAGGATTTCCAGACCAGTACCGAGCAAAATATTGTCGATTTTTTATTTGAAGAAATCCATCCTGCTCTAGAACAGGTTAAAACCCTAAATGAAAATCTGGAGCAGTTGGTAATTGCCTACAGAAAACAGTTGAACGACACTACAGGAATGATCTACGATTGTAGAAATGACTACGATCAAACAGTGACCGTTATCAATAAAAGAATGGCAAAAATTATTGATGAAAAACAACTGGAAGCCCAAAAGATGTTCCCTCATTTCTTCGAACGTTATAAAACCGATGGTGTGGAACACACCATGTATATTGGCAAATCTATCTCCAATGTTAAACCATATAGTGATGTTTACCTTCAAAATTTAAAGCTTTGGCAACTGGAAACCATGTGCTACATGGAAAATGCATATTATAATTTAAAACCAGATTTAAAAATACCCCTTGATGTAAGTTCGCTTATTTTGGTGCATAACACTCCCCTTTCCATTAAATTTAGAATGGACGAAAAGCATTTCGATGTGGACGGAACTTACAATGCCCGTTATGAAATTATAAAAAAACGAATAGATAAAGCTTTTATTAAGGATACTGAAGACCGTATAACCCAGCCTGGGCATATTACTATTATCTATTCCCAAAAAAAGGATGAGGAGGAATATTTAAGATACGTAAAGCTGCTACAAGCCAAAGGAGTGCTTAATGAGGATTTAAAAATACATGAAGTGGAAGACCTTCAAGGGGTAAGCGGTCTAAAAGCGATAACCGTTGGCATATTATACAAATACGACGATAATAAAAGCTTGCTTACCTACGACGATCTTATGAAAGAGCTATCTAAAGAGCTGTAAAAGCGAATATAAAGGTAAGAACAGAACTAATCATCCCAATCATAAAAACAGTATAGGTTATCCTTAAAAGTCGGTACTTTCTGGCCAAAACCACACCAAGATAATAAAGGTCTTTGGTAAGTTGGCCATAAATTAAATCGGTATCTTCTAAAACTTCCTCCATGGCATCTTCATAAGTTTCTAGGGGCATTTTATAGAAATTCCCGAAGAACAGCAGGTTCACTTTTCTGGACTCTAGGTCTTTTTGTGTGAATTCCCCGCCCGAAACATTGGGTTTGGTAGATAAAATAGCAAATATGATAGAAATAACGCTAAAAACAACCAATACCAAACTGGGGATTATTAAATGTTGATTGGATAGACTGTCCAGTTTGGGAATTAGGTTGGCCAGTGCCAATGAAATGATTATAGCGTTTACGGAAAGTAAAATATTTGCTTTGGCATCAGCAATATCACTTAACTTCATATGGTTTCTTAAAGCAGTTCTATACAAGGTTTGAACACCCCTAGAAGGGCTTTCTGACTTCAGTTTTACTTTTAATTTTTCCTTTTTGGCGCGCCGCTCTACTTTCTCTTCCTTTTTAAGCAGGCTTTGCAAATTACTGTCTTTTCCAAAACTCCATTCATTCTGGGCATAAGAAGTGTAATAACGATGTTGAGTACTCAATAATTTAATATTGAGCTTTCGCCATTCTGTAATATCGTAATGTGCCACTTTGCGTTCATTGAGCTCTTGGCGCAGCATTTCAGAAGTATTTACAAAACTTTCTTTTGCCAAGTGGGAACTATCGGCATCTTTTATAATTTCTTCGAGTAGGTTGGTAGGTTCAACCCCCATTTTGGTGGCCATAATGGTTTGGCACACTTTTTCTATATCAGCTGCTTCATAACCGTGCTCTTTTAAAAAAGAAGTAGCTATTTTGCAACTTTCCTGCTCGTGGTCTTCCCCGGTTACGGTATAGCCTGTATCATGAAACCAAGTCGCCAAAAAAAGGATTTCCCGTTCATTTTGGGAAATATTAAGATTTTCCGCCAAAACCGTAGCACTTTTAACAACTCTTTGGGTATGGCGAAGATTATGATATAGATAGTTTTTGTCTAACTTAGTATTTAATAAATCAGAAACATACGTTTTTGCTTTTTCAATGATATCAGACATATTTTTTTATTCTAAGATTATTTAATATAATAATACAAAAATACTAAGCTTCTTCATTTAAACATGATAAAAAAAAATATTTACTTTTCGCTCTTAAGTTCCTTTTTAATCCTCTCTTGTGCTACCTATAAGGCTCAATATGCCGATGCCGAACACAAGAACACATACCCAGAAGACAAAGAGCTCGAAAGAAGATTTTATTTAATTGGAGACGCTGGTTATTCCCCTGTTGGTGGTGTTGAACCAGGCTTGACAGCTTTTTCCCAAGCGGTAAAAAATGGCACTTCTAAAGATTTTGCAATTTTTTTAGGGGATAATATCTACCCCGATGGCATGCCGCCAAAGAACGAAAAAGACCGTAAAGCCAGCGAATATAGGCTGGATACCCAACTACAAACCATAAAAGATTTTAGAGGCAGGACGCTTTTTATCCCAGGAAATCACGATTGGTACAACGAAGGAGTAAAAGGAATCGAAAGGGAAGAAGACTATATTGAAGACTTTTTAGAGGTAAAAAAAGGATTGATGCCCAGTGACGCCTGCGGATTGGATGATGTAGAAATTTCGGACGATGTGTATCTTATCTTAATCGATTCGCAATGGTATTTGGAAGATTGGGACCGTCATCCCACCATTAACGACGATTGTGAAATTAAAACCCGGGAAAAGTTCTTTATAGAATTTGAAGGCATGCTGAAAAAAAATGAAGGCAAAACCGTTATTGTTGCCATTCATCATCCATTGATCACCTACGGTACGCATGGCGGTCATTTTGCTGCAGAAAAGCAACTATTCCCAACCCAAAAAAAGATTCCGCTTCCAGGGGTGGCCTCATTAGTAAATCACGTAAGAAAATCTGGAGGGGTTTCCATTCAAGACGCTCAAAACGAAAGGTATAAGGAATTGTCTAAAAGATTGCAATCGCTCGCTTTGGAAGCTCCTGCCAATGTAATTTTTGTATCGGGACACGAGCATTCTTTACAGTACATAGAAAAGGAAAGTATTAAACAAGTGGTTTCGGGTGCGGGCTCTAAATCTTCCGCGGCCCGATTAACTGGAGATGCCCTTTTTACCTATGGATCTCAAGGATTCGCAACCCTCGATGTTTTTAAGGATGGATCTTCTTGGGTACGTTTTTATACGGAAGAAAATGGAGAGCCCCTATTGGCATACGAAAAAGAGGTCTACCCTAAAGATGAAAAAATTAAAGTGGAATATTTGCCCACTAAATTCCCAGAGTCCGTAGAAACTTCTGTTTATACCAAAGAAGAAACGGAGGTTTCTAATGCATATTCTTCCTTTTGGGGAGAACACTACCGTAAAGATTACGGCACTAAGATAAATGCAAAAGTAGCTTTGCTGGATACCTTGTATGGAGGCTTAACCCCCATCCGGATGGGAGGCGGTCATCAAACTAAAACCTTGCGATTGGTAGACAAAGACGGTCGGGAATTTAACATGCGGGCCTTGAAAAAAAGTGCTGTACAATTCTTACAAAGTGTAGTGCTTAAAGACAAGGTTTTGGCTACTGAAGATCTCACACAAACCCTCCCAGAGGATATTTTACTCGATTTTTACACCTCCGCTTACCCTTATGCAGCTTACCCGATTCCATTGATGTCGGATGCGATAGGAATTTACCACACCAACCCTCAACTTTTTTATATTCCAAAACAAGAGGGGCTCGGCAAATACAACGATGAATACGGAGATGAACTATATATGATCGAAGAGCGGCCAGCCGATGAACACGATAACCAGAAGAGTTTTGGATACAGCAAAAATATTGAAAGTACCGATGATTTTTACGAAAAACTCAGGGAAGACGAGAAATACCGTTTAGATGAAAATAGTTATGTAAGAAATAGGTTGTTTGATATGCTCATTGGAGATTGGGACCGACACACCGACCAGTGGAGATGGGCAGAATTTGAAACAGAGGAAGGCATTACTTTCAAACCAATTCCGCGGGATCGTGATCAAGCTTTTTCCGACTTCGATGGTGCATTCTTAAGTTCGATTAGAACCCTCGTTGCGCCCGCTAAAATGATGCAACGCTACGAACCCGAACTTAAAAACCTGGAATGGTTCAATACAGAACCAATGCCAATGGACCGTATTCTACTTCAAAACAGCACTAAAGAAGATTGGATCTCTGAAGCAAAGTTCATTCAAGAAAATCTAACCGATGAAGTTATCGAAGAAGCGTTTAAAAATGTTCCTGCGGAAGTGCAAAATGAAAATCTGGAAAAAATAAAATCAGTTTTAAAGGAAAGAAAAAAGCTGCTTACCGATATTGCTTCAAACTATTATAAAGTACTCAATAAATTGGCTGTTTTAACAGGAACCGATAAGGATGATTTTATAGAGGTAACCCGTTCTGGAGAAAACCAAACCAATGTTAAGATCTATCGTATTAAAGATGGTGAAAAAGCAGATTTGATGGTAGACAAAACCTTCAGCAAAGATATCACCAACGAAATTTGGATCTATGGTTTGGACGATAAAGATGTATTTGAAGTCAACGGAAAAAGCAAAAAAAATATTCTGGTAAGGCTCATTGGCGGACAAAACAACGATACTTTTAGAATTAATGAAGGTAAAAAAGTACGTCTGTACGATTACAAATCTAAGAAAAATACTATTGAAGTAAATAACAGTGCCAAAGAGCGGTTTACTGATATTTACGAGAATAATATTTTTGTGTACAACAAAGATAAATATTCCACATACACCTTAGTTCCCGGCGTTGGTTTTAATCCAGATGCAGGTGCTATCTTAGGGATAAATTATACCAACACCGTATATGGTTTTGAAAAAGATCCTTTTTCTACACAACACAGGTTTGCTGCACGTTACCACTTTGCAACGAATGGTATTGAAGTAAAATATGATGGTGAAGCCGCTGGTATATTCAATGGATTTAATTTTGCATTTGGGGGGCAATTTAACACTCCTACTTTTGCGCGTAATTTCTTTGGTTTTGGAAATGAAACGGAAAATAGGGAAGACGATTTGGGAAGGGATTATTATCGGGTAAACTTATCGGATGCTATTGGCTATGCCGGAATAGTAAGAAGATCGCCTTACGGAAGCAATTTTTCTGCAAAACTTATTTTTCAAGGGGCAGAAGTGGATGATGTGGACGATCGTTTTATCACGGATTTAAACAATCCTGAAGAATTCTATGACTGGAAGTTTTTTACCACCTTAGAACTGGGCTATAATTATGAAAGTTACGACTTGGACATCAATCCCAGTCGTGGGATGATTTTCGATGTAAAAACCGGTTATACTTTAGGTGTTTCTGGTTCTGAAGCCAGTTTTGGGTTCTTAAAACCTCAACTCGGTTTTTACAATAGGCTCTCCAAAGACCATAAACTGGTTTTAAAGACCAATGTGCAGAGCCACTTGAACTTTGGAGATGATTTTGAGTTCTACCAAGCGCCATTCCTAGGTGGAAATAGTGGGCTAAGAGGATACCGCATTAACCGATTTACTGGAAAAAATAGTTTGGTTTTCAATGGGGATGTGCGCTACACTTTCAATTCTTTTAAAACCAGATTGCTCCCACTGCAAATTGGAGTTTATGGCGGTGCCGATGCCGGTCGCGTTTGGGTAAAAGATGACACCTCTGGAAAATGGCATAATTCCTTTGGCGGTGGTGTTTATGTAATCGGCAGCCGACTAATAAGTCTAGACCTGGCCTACTTTAACTCGGTTGAAGGCAACAGATTTTCATTTAAATTAGGTGTAAGTTTTTAAATTATTTGGCTCATATTTAGTATTACGGGCGATGAAAACGTATGTTATCGATTCATAGAGCATCCTTTCATTTCTTTTGTTCGCCCAAAAGAAACGAAACAAAGAAAAAGGCGCCTTATCCCATGAATTTTTTCGACCATGAAGTCGAAAAACCGCAATCAAAACTCCGCGTCGCTGTCCTCCTGCTCTCGGAGCTTTTGATCACTATTCTAAGGATAAGGATTTTTTTAAGTTTAATTCCAATACTATTTTAAACTAGAGCTAATTTTGTTTTCGTGTGAAGAACAACCTTACGGTAACAAATAAAACACTTTCCTTAAAGCGTACTCTTTTGCTGCTCATAAAATGCATCTGCCTGCAGTTGCATAATTTCCCTTGCGCGTTTCCTTTTGTATTGGTAAAGCTCCTCTTCGGTTGTAAGTTCTTCGTAAACCTTATCATTTATCAGGGCATCTGCAGCTAGTTGTTGCTTGCGTTGGTATTCTTTTTGATCTGCCCAACTGCGCACGGTATTCTCTGCATCTTCCAGTTTTATATCGTACTCCCCTTTTGGGGCCAACAACTTAGAAATAATGGGAGCCGTTTCAATAGCCAAAAAAAGTAAAAAGATAAAAAGTGATGGCAGCCATGGAAGTTTGTCCAAAGCGTTTACCCTTGCCATAAGTCCGTCGAAACCGTCTATAGTGGGTTGTGTATTCTCCACTTTGGCAAGCTGCGTATTTTTAAGCGTATTTATTTCATTCTCAACCTCCAATATTTTTGCATTGTTACGTGTTTTTAACTCTTGAAGCTCGCTCAAAGCGGCATCGTGTTTTTCACGTTTTTCTTCGTAAACTGGACCCTTACCAATTTTTAAGGTTCCCTCCCGGCCTTCGGCTTCTGCAATATAGGTGCTGTATAGACTATTAACCTCGGTTTCTTTTGATGCTATTTCATTTTTTAAAGCAGAAATCTGTGTATTTAAATTATCGATTTCTGGAGTGTACTGTAACGCTATCTGTTCCTTATTCTCTAAAGTCATTTGGTTTTTTTCCTCCAAGAGCACTCGATCTATCTCCTTCTGAAAAATTTTTAGTTCCAAAGGTTTTGCAATAACCACGGCAATAATAACCGCAAGAATTAATCTAGGAATGGCCTGAAGCAACTCGCTTTTAAAATCTCCGCGTTTTTTAATTGTGGAAACAATAAAACGATCGAGGTTAAAAATTAAGAGCCCCCAAATGAATCCGAAGAAAACAGCAGTGTAAATGGAATCGAATACCGTAAAAAGCGCATAGCTAGCGGCTATAAATGCCATTACAGCCGTAAAAAATACCGTTGCCCCTATTCCGGCTTGTTTTATTTGTTCTGCTTTAGAGCATTGTTTTAAGAGTTCCGTATCAGCACCAGAGCACATCCAGAAGAAATCACGTATCATAAATAGTCGATTTTAGATTGATGTTATATATAACGCTAAAACCCTAAAAATGTTACATATTTATTCAAACTTAATCTTCTATGGCTTTGATTTCTAGCGATTTTATATGGTTCCAAATATCTGGTTCGTCTAAAATGATCCCCTTGGTATTTAAAAGGTACCGCTCTCTCTTTCCTGTAAAAGCTTTTTGTAATTCCTGTTCTAAATCCATAATAGTGCCCAACTCCAGCTTTTCATCGGCATACACCCGATACACTACCTCGTCGTATTCTAAAACGGATTGGTTGCGTACTAAAGATCTGATATACTTCTGCACCGATTGTAAATCCATTATTTTATCACTAATTTTAATTTTGCCCTCGTAATTAATTATGGCGTCTACATATAAAATTTTAGGAGTGAAAGTATCGTTTTGAGCATAAAGGACGATACAAGAAAAAGTAAAAACGAAGAAGCACATTTTTTTAAGAAACATAGGTTTTGGTTTAATGATTTTTTATTAGGAAACAAATTTTATACCATAAAATAAGGCTGATTTGTTAAATCAGCCTTATTAAACATATTTCGTATTTTTTTACTCACTCAATTCGGTAAAATATTTATAGAAATAGGGAATAGTTTCAATCCCTTTTAAATAGTTCCAAATTCCGTAATGTTCATTAGGGGAATGAATAGCATCACTATTCAAACCAAAGCCCATTAAAATGGTTTTACTTTTAAGCTCTTTTTCAAACAAAGATACAATTGGAATACTTCCTCCACTGCGTTGTGGCACTGGGGTTTTACCAAAAGTCTGTTCATAAGCTTTACTTGCTGCGAGATAGCCGGTACTATCGATAGGGGTTACGTAAGGATAGCCTCCATGATGAGGTTTCACCAATACCTTAACTCCCTTCGGAGCCAAACTTTCGAAATAAGCTTGAAAAAGTTCTGTTATTTCTCTCCAGTCTTGATCGGGTACCAAACGCATAGAAATTTTGGCATATGCTTTACTAGCAATAACTGTTTTTGCACCTTCCCCGATATAACCGCCCCAAATGCCGTTTACATCCAATGTAGGCCGTATACTACCCCTCTCGTTGGTGCTATATCCTTTTTCACCATAAACATCTTCAATATCTAAAGCCTCTTTATAATCGTCTAAGGAAAATGGAGCTTTTGCCATTTCCTCCCGTTCTTCTACAGAAAGTTCTTCCACCTTATCGTAAAAACCAGGTACTGTGATACGGTTATTTTCATCATGTAAAGCAGCAATCATTTTGCTGAGCACATTTATTGGGTTTGCTACAGCACCACCATACAAACCACTATGTAAATCTCTATTGGGCCCTTCAACCTCTACTTCTACATAACTGAGCCCTCGAAGACCGGTTGTTATAGAAGGGACATCCTTGGCTATCATCCCAGTATCTGAAATTAAAATAACATCGTTGGAAAGTTTTTCACGGCTATTTTGAACAAACCATTCCAGGCTTTCAGATCCAACTTCTTCCTCACCCTCAATCATAAACTTTACATTGCACGGGAGATTCCCTGTTTGTGTCATATACTCTAATGCTTTCACATGCATGTACATTTGCCCTTTGTCATCGCAAGCTCCACGGGCAAAAATGGCCCCTTCCGGATGTATTTTGGTTTCTTTAATTACGGGTTCAAAAGGGGGTGAGTTCCATAAATCCATAGGATCTGGCGGCTGCACATCGTAATGGCCATACACCAAAACCGTTGGTAAGGTTTTATCTATTATTTTTTCACCATAGACGATGGGATACCCCGGAGTTTCACAGATCTCTACATGATCGCAGCCCGCTTTGTCCAATGCTTCCTTAACGGCCTCCGCCGTATTTAAAACATCCTGAGAAAAAGCAGGATCTGCACTAACAGATGGTATCTTTAATAATTCTATGAGTTCTGCAATAAATCGATCTTTATTGGAATCGATATACGACTTAATATTTTCCATGAAGTTTTTTGTTGAAACTCAAAAGTACAAAAAAAGAAGTTTTTTTAATTATAAAGTTTGAATATTGAAAAATTGATTTATATTTGCACCCACAAAATCACAATGCGGGTATGGTGGTCCCGAAGCATCGGGAGGTAGACCTGTCTGCCGACAGGCAGGCACGCTAGGAAGGACAACCTTCAGTTGAAATTTTAAATTAAAAGTTCTTTAAATAAAAATAGTATAATGCGGGTGTGGTGGAATTGGTAGACACGCTAGACTTAGGATCTAGTGCCGCAAGGTGTGAAGGTTCGAGTCCTTTCACCCGCACAAAAGCTCTCAAGAAATTGGGGCTTTTTTTATGGAATAAATCCAACGGTAGAACGAATTAAATAAATAATCAAAACAAAATGCAAGGTGTAAGGTTCCCCCGAAACGTCGGGGCTTTCACACGCACAAAAGCTCTCAAGAAATTGAGGGCTTTTTTTATGGAATAAATCCAACGGTAGAACGAATTAAATAAAAAATCATAACAAAACACAAGGTGTGAGGTTCCCCCGAAGCGTCGGGGCTTTCACCCGCACAAAAGCTCTCAAGAAATTGGGGGCTTTTTTTATGGAATAAATCCAACGGTAGAACGAATTAAATAAATAATCAAAACAAAATGCAAGGTGTAAGGTTCCCCCGAAACGTCGGGGCTTTCACACGCACAAAAGCTCTCAAGAAATTGAGGGCTTTTTTTATGGAATAAATCCAACGGTAGAACGAATTAAATAAAAAATCATAACAAAACACAAGGTGTGAGGTTCCCCCGAAGCGTCGGGGCTTTCACCCGCACAAAAGCTCTCAAAGAATTGAGGGCTTTTTTTATGGAATAAATTCAAGGATGGAACGAATTAAATAAAAAATCATAACAAAATGCAAGGTGTAAGGTTCCCCCGAAACGTCGGGGCTTTCACACGCACAAAAGTTCTCAAGAAATTGGGGCTTTTTTTATGGAATAAATCCAACGGTAGAACGAAATAAATAAATAATCAAAACAAAATGCAAGGTGTAAGGTTCCCCCGAAACGTCGGGGCTTTCACACGCACAAAAGCTCTCAAAAAATTGGGGGCTTTTTTTATGGAACAAATTCAAGGATGGAACGAATTAAAATAAAAACCAAAACAAAACACAAGGTGTGAAGGTTCCCCCGAAGCGTCGGGGCTTTCACCCGCACAAAACGAAAGACCTTTTTAATTGTAAATTAATTAGTTAGGTATTTTTTATTTTTTAGTTTAGTCAATAAAATAAAAAACCTCTAAGAAAGAGGTTTTAAAATTATTCAATGAAAGTTATTTTCATTATTCTGTTTTCTTCATCAGAAAATGATAAACATTCTGATTACTTACAGCAAACGTGTAACCATGTTCAGTCATGAAGTTCAAAGCGTCCACCATAGAATTAAAATCAACTCTTTTTTCATTTTCATCTACAATAGTAGTTTCTTTATAGGATCCTAACAACTTCGTTCTTTGCCCAAAATCAATTTCAATTGTAACTTTACTACTCATAAACTTAGAAGTTCCTACAATCTGTACATACTCTTCATTTATTTCATGAATCGGCACACCGTTTACAGTCTGAGCATAAGAACTATATATACTTACCGTGAATAAAAAAACAAATAATAAAAATCTCATTTGTTAAGTATTTAATTTCTATAAATATAATCAAACACCTCTTAAACTCATTAAAGAAAACCTCAAGTAATTGATCTTAAAATATATTCCCTCACGTGCGTAGTTACGCGTAGTTGTCAGAATAAAACAATAAAAGCACTTCCAAAGGATGAAGTGCTCAGTGCATGCTTTTTATTGGATCGAAGTCAATACTATTTCCACATTTTGATTTTTACAAAATCTGGTATAGAGATAAAATTATTTTAAGGTCTTAAAATCTGTTGATTGGGCGGTATTTTAATTACCAATCATCGGACGTTAACTCTTTATTCCCTGAAACATAATCGAAAAGCGATTTTTCAATAGAATTTAGATCAATTATTACATTGTCATAAAATTTAGCATAGGCATCCTTTAACTTTCGGCCGCCTTTAACTTTTTGTTTTGAGATCACCCCATTTGAATCGTATGTGAAATTAGCTTGCTCCAGAGTCAATTTATATTTACCATCCTTGAAGTCGGTTCTAAATGTATAAAACAATTTAAATGGAGCCAAGACACCCATGCCTACATTTTCAACCCCATAATCTACCATACCATTAAAACGTAAAAACTCATTTTCTACATTACCAGTGGTTACTAGATTAGGATTTTTGTAATTAAACTGCACCCAATTACTTACTCTTTGCTCTATTTCGTTTATGGAATAAGGAACTTCCCTAATTACTTCTTGGTTTATAACCCCTTCTTCATTGTATTTAAATTGTTGAGAATACCCAATGGAGGCAATAAACAGCATGAATAATAGTATTTTTCTCATTGCATTTGTTTTAAAAAGCAGATAATAAACCTGTTAAAAAAGCAATAGCAAAAATAATAATGGGTATTCCAATAAAAAACCAAACCATCTTACTCGTATTAGACCTATTTCTTTCTAGTTTTTCGATTTGAATGGACTGTGACATTAATAATTCTATCATCATGTCCTTATCTGTATAGTCTTTGTATTTGACTCTAAATTGTTTCTGCTTTTCAGAGAATTGCGGTTTACTGATTGTGTTATCCATAGTGTAAATGTTGAGTTAGAAACCAAATATATAGAACATGAGTTTTAACTGTTTCATTTTTCTATAAAAAGGGGAAATATCCCCGTAAAAAAGAATTTAGAAAAGGAACTTTCTTATTTAATTTACAAAATTTTGTATTGCATTTGACTTAATAAACTTCAACGGTTGACAAGTCGTTTCGACCAAAAATTCTTTTTCTTCTAATGTAGAATTTTTTGCTGCTATCTCCGGAAATAAATAAAGTTTAAATAATTTGACATTTATATTTTCCGTTGCGAAAGTAGAAAGCATTTTTATTATGTTACAAAACCACCCAAACTGCTTTTTCCTTGGTATAAAGATCTATGGCGCTTTTCCCCATTTCTTTACCATTGCCGCTCTGTTTAAATCCTCCAAATGGCACGGCGGCATCAAATAGATCGTAGCCATTAACCCAAATAGAACCGGCATCGACTTCGTTGGCAAAGCGGTGTGCTTTAGAAATATCTTTGGTCCAAACAGCAGCTGCAAGTCCATACTTGGTATCGTTTGCTTTTTCAACAACCTCATCGAAGGTTTTAAACTTAGAGATTACAACCACTGGGCCAAATATTTCCTCCTTTACAATGGTTGCATCTTCAGTATCTGTTTCAAAAATAGTCGGTTCCAAAAAATATCCGTCGGCTAATTTACCTTCCAATCGGTTTCCCCCACATATAATATTACCGCCTTCTTTTTTTCCTTTTTCTATGTAGTTGGAAACGGTTTTTAACTGTTCTTCACTAACCATAGGCCCAAGATCTGGATTTTCAATCCCTTCTCCTATGGTCATTTTAATCGTTTTTCCCTTTAATACCTTCAGGACTTCTTCATAAATAGATTCTTGCACGTATATTCTGGATCCCAGCGTACATTCCTGTCCGCTATTATAAAAGCTACTCCATTGAAGACCTCCTAAAACCAAGTCAAGATCTGCGTCGTTAAAAATGACATTGGGTGACTTTCCGCCCAACTCCAAACTTACCTTCTTAAGATTACTATTAGCGGCCGAAAGCATTATTTTTCTCCCCACTTCAGTAGAGCCAGTAAAGCTTATTTTATCGATATCCATATGGTTTGAGATAGCTTCCCCAGTTGGCAGTCCAGGACCGGTTACTATATTTACTACCCCAGCCGGAAATCCTGCTTCTACAATAAGTTTTCCTAGATATAATGCTGTTAGCGGAGTTTGTTCCGCAGGTTTTAATACACAGCAATTGCCGCAGGCCAAAGCAGGCGCTAACTTCCAAATGGCTATCATCAAAGGGAAATTCCAGGGAACTATGAGGCCTACCACTCCCAATGGTTCTCGTTTGGTATATACTAGTTTATTTGTATCGGTTGGTATAGACGTCCCTTCAATTTTGGTACACCAGCCAGCATAATATTTTAAATGTGCCACAGCTCCAAGCACATCGTATTTAGCTTTGTTTAAAGGCTTCCCGTTGTCTAAGGTTTCAAGTTCTACTAAAACCTCTAAATCTCTTTCTATTAATTCCGCCAAGTTCCAAATCAAATCAGATTTTTCTGATGGTTTCACATGCTTCCACGTATCGGTAAAGGCTTTTCGAGCCGCTTTGACGGCCATATTTACATCGATATCTTCTGCCAGCGGAATTTCAGCTAAAACCGATCCATTTGCTGGATTTTTCGTGGCAAATACTTTTTTTGATCCACTTTGTACTTCCTCGTTATTAATTAACATGGAAGGAGAGGTTTTTAAAAAGTCAACGGTTTTTTTATGTAAATTGATGGTATTGTTGGAGGTATTCATTTTAATTTTTCTGTTTTATTTATTATTAGCCATTTGTAAAACGGCGTTCAGCAATACATTACACCCTTTGGTAACGTCTTGTTTTTTGGCGCTTTCCAACTCATTGTGACTCAAACCATCCTTACATGGAATAAAAATCATACTGGTAGGCGCTACTTGAGAAATATACACGGAATCATGGCCAGCACCGCTTACCATTTCTTGGTATTCTATATGGAGCTTTTCTGAAGCTTTTCTTACAGCGGCCACACAATTTTCATCAAACTTTACAGGAGGTGAGTACCAGACTTCATTAAGCTCAAGATCAAATCCATCTTTCATGGCCTCTTTTACAATAGATTTTAGACCTTCATCCATCTCCATAAGCATGTTGTTGTCTGGATGGCGCAAATCGATAGACATTTCCAAAGACCCAGGGACGGTATTCCGCACCCCCGGACTGGTATTTAAATACCCAATTGTAACCCTGGAATCTGGTGAATATGCTTCAGCCAACTTATAAATTTCAGGCAATAGAGCACTTACCTTTTTTACCGTATCTTTTCGGTGACTCAATGGGAAAGGACCCGCATGAGTTTCTTTTCCTTTAATTGATAAATCGTACCACCTAATTCCTTGAACTCCTGTAACCACACCAATGGAAGTCTCATTAGATTCAAGAATGGGGCCTTGTTCTATGTGAAGCTCGAAAGTAGCCTTATATGGGCGGTTCCCTACATGAGCGTCTCCTAAAAACCCGATTCGTTGAAGCTCTTCTCCAAGGGTACGGCCTTGAGCATCCATTCTGGAATAAGCATATTCTAGGGAGAATGCCCCCGAGAAAACTCCAGAAGCTATCATGGCAGGAGAAAATCGAGCCCCTTCTTCATTTGTCCAAGACACAACCTCTATGGGTACATCGGTCTCCAAATTTAAATCGTTTAAGGTTTCAATAACCTCAAGACCTGCCAAAACCCCCATAACACCATCAAACTTGCCCCCAGTAGGCTGAGAATCTAAATGGCTTCCAATCATAACAGCTGGTAAGTCGTTGTTTTTTCCCTTGCGTCGAGCATAAATATTCCCAATTTTATCTACATCAATCTCGCAACCCGCATCTTTTGCCCATTTTATAAAGAGTTCTCTTCCCTGTTTGTCTTCATCCGTTAGAGCGACCCTACAAACCCCACCTTTTGGCGTTGCTCCAATAGCTGCCATTTCCATAAGCCTATTCCATAACCTACGATCATTAATTTTTAATGCCTCCATAGATTTAGAAGTTTTAACACTATCTTTATTCATCTTGATCCGGCAAATCCAAATTATGCTCTGCCCATTTATAAACATTGTAATAAATAGTAGAATTAGAATTCACAACGCCCTCAAGCGAAAAGATTTTTTCCTGCATAATTTCCAAAAGGTGTCGGTTATCTTTACAGATTAAGTTGATCTCAATATCCGAAGGGCCAGAGGTAAGCGCTAAAAACGATACTTCGGGGATATCCATTAACTTTTTAGCCACCGACTCTATAAGGTGGGAAGGACTCACTTCAATAGTTACTCTATTGTAGGAATTGAATCCGGTTTTGGTGGGATCCACCCATCCAAGAATATGTAGAAGTCCGTCATCTACCAATTTGTTATAACGATTTCTAATAGTATTAACCGAAACATCCAGTTGAGAGGCAATATCGGTAAAAGACATCCTTCCATCTTTTTTAAGAAGTTTGATTAAGGAACTGTCCAGCTTACTTAGTTTATAATTATTTTCTTTCATGCTGAGTATTAATGTATCAAGAAAAATACGGTTATAAAATTCAATTATATGCAAAATTTACCAAATCTGCACACTAAATGGTAATTTTTTGCAACTTAGTTTGTATTATTTGAAATATATTTATTTAATTGCATTTAAATTGCACTTTCTTTAAAAATACAACATTGTTAATAATTGAGTAATGAGTAATAAAAATTTAACATTTCCAGCTGAAAATGAATTGGCTTGGCAAAACGATAGAAATCACGCTATACACCCCTATACCAACTACCAAAGTTTTAAAAAAGATGGTTCTATAGTCTACCATGAGGGTGATCGGCATTTTGTGTACGATACCGACGGTAACAAATATCTAGACGGGATTGCGGGCTTGTGGTGTGTGAATATAGGCCATGGGAATAAAGAATTGGCAACACACATTGGTGAGCAAGCAAAAAAGTTAGCTTATTACAACACTTTCGATGATGCCACTTCTCCATCTTCAGCCAATCTAGCTGCAAAGCTGGCCGCCATAAGTCCGGGAGATTTAAACCATGTCTTTTTTGGTACAGGAGGTTCCATGGCTAACGACTCGGCCATAAAAATTGTTCATTACTATTTTAATATGCTGGGAAAACCCAATAAGAAAAAGATTCTTTCCAGGAACCTTGGGTATCATGGCAGCACTTACTTAGCACACGCTTTAACTGGAATTTCCACTACACAGATTGGATTTGACCTTCCGAAGGATTTAATTACCTATTTGTCTACTCCCTACACCTATCGTAAGCCAGAGGAAATGAATGACAGTGAGTTTTGCGATCATTTAATTGAAGAGATGGAAGCAAAAATTGAAAAAATTGGAGCCGATAATATTGCTTGTTTTATTGCCGAACCCATTATGGGTGCTGGCGGCGTTATGGTTCCCCCAGACAACTACTTAAAACGTGCTTACGATGTTTGTAAAAAAAACGATATCCTCGTAATATCCGATGAAGTGGTAACCGCTTTTGGCCGCCTTGGGCACTTGGTATCTTCGAAAGATAAATTTGATGTACAGCCAGATATTCTGGTTTTAGCAAAAGGACTTTCTTCAGGATATGTACCCTTGGGAGCCACCGTAATTTCAGAAAAAATATACGATGTAATATCCAAACCCAAACCCGAGAACCCATATTTTTCCCATGGCTTTACCTACAGTGGTCATTCCCTAGCTTGTGCAACCGGATTAAAGAACATTGAAATTTTAGAGCGGGAGAATTTTTGTACCCATGTACAATCTTTAGGCCCCTACTTTAAAGAACAATTGCAAACCTTAGCAGACTTACCAATAGTTGGGGATACCCGGGGTAGCCATTTTATGCTTGCCATAGAATATGTAAAGCATAAAAACACAAAGGAACCCTTTGCCGATAGTATTAACATTGGAAAAAGAGTATATTACCATGCAAAAAAACGAGGGCTGATTGTTAGGCCTATTGGTGCGATAAATGTTCTTTCCCCACCACTTACCTACGACAAAAATGCCATCGACAATACTATTGCAATATTGAGAGAGAGTATTCTTGAAACTATTGAAGACCTTCATAAAGAAAAGCTTTTATGACACCTGTTCCCTTTAAAAATCTATTGAATCCCGTCTGTTCTAAAAATACTTTGAGGTTTTTAGCAGTTTTGTTTTTAGCTGCTCAACTTTATGGATGTCGGGAAAAGCCTAAAAAGGAACCTTCTAAAAGCGAAGAAATTTCTGTGCTACGCCAACCGGCCGAATATGAAAGCCAAGAAGCTATTTGGCTTATATGGCCGCCAGAAGATCACCTTCAAAAATACTCGAATGAAAAGGTAACGTTGGAAATTATTGAAGCCTTGGTAGAACACGAAAAAATCATCGTATCAGCCTCCAACGACCGCATTTTTCAACGGGCTAAGGACAACATTCCGAAGAAATACCTCGAAAACAATTCGGTGGAACTCTTAAAGATCCCTTCGGAAGAACTATGGGTTCGAGATATGGGGCCTAATTTTGTGGAGCTCACCAATGGGAAAAAGGCAATTGTAGATTTTGGCTTTAATGCTTGGGGTTATACCGATAGCAACAATATGGACGACTACACCATACGGATGGAAAAGTATGATGCACAAATTGCTAAATTACAGAATCTACCAATTATAAAGTCTAAGCTTATAAGTGAAGGCGGAAATAGAGAAGTAAATGGCAAAGGCATTCTAATGCTTACAGAAACCGTGGAAAAGGGAAGAAACCCACAAATGTCTATTCCTGAAATGGAAGCTGAATTTAAAAGAACACTTGGAGTAGAAAAGGTTATTTGGCTCCAAGAAGGACTAAAAGAAGACGACCATACTTTTAAAGGACCTATTCAACTAGAAAATGGAGAACTCGCCTATACTGCTGTTACCACCAATGGTCACATAGATGAGTTTGCACGTTTTATAAACGATTCTACCATACTCCTAGCAAGCGTAAAGCCTGAAGATCTAACAGACCCCATCGCTGCAGAAAACCACAAAAGGATGGAGGCCAATTACAATATTTTGAAGAACGCCACCGACCAAAATGGCAATCCGTTTCGAATAATTCGCATGCCTTTACCAAAACTTATTGTAGAGGAAATGAAACCTGGAGATGCCGTTTATGATTTTATTAGTGAGCTTTCTTATGAAGACAGCACGGTTTTCCCAAAGAAAAAACCTGTTAATGTTATTGCTGCCGCCAGCTATCTCAATTTCCTTATTGCAGACCATGTGGTTATCGCCCAAAAGTATTATCGGGAAGGAATGGATAAAGAAATCGAAGCAAGAGATCAAGAAATAAAAGAACTACTGGAAGAGCTTTTTCCAAATCGTAAGATTGTAATGCTTGATGCATTGGCCATTAATTTTGGTGGAGGCGGCATCCATTGCATCACAATGAATGAACCCCTTCTAACCCCAAATAAAGAATGATGAAAATATTTAAGTCTGCTCAAAAAACAATATTGGCAGTAATGCTGCTTGGTACTATTTTTTCCTGCGAACAAAATGAAAAACCAGTCACCAATGAAAACAGTGCGGAGAATAATACCATCGAAAAAGCTTTGGATTCTGTTTTTAAAAAGAATGAATTAATGGGAATGTCGGTTGTATTAATAACCAACGGAGAAATAAGCTACCAATATCAGCAGGGGTTGGCAAATGAAGCAAAAAATACTTCTATTACAGAAGAAACTATTTATAGGGTTGCTTCCATTTCTAAGTCTATTACGGCAACAGCACTTATGCAATTATGGGACGAGGGAAAAGTAAATTTAGATATCGATGTTAGCAATTACCTCAGCTGGAAATTAGTGCACCCCAAACATCCAAATACCCCAATTACCCTAAGACATTTATTGAGCCACCAAAGTGGTATTAGGGATGGTTCTGGTTACGGTAAGTTTTCGAAGGATATGATTTCTGAAAAACTTCATATACAGGAACTTTTTACAGAAGATGGCGCTTATTTTTCAGAAGATCTATTTGCAGATCATCAACCAGGTGCTTATTTCTCGTATACCAATTGTACTTGGGGAATTATAGTTTCAGTTATTGAAAATATTAGCAAGCAAAGATTTGATGATTACTGCCGGGAACGTATTTTCGGGCCTTTGCAAATGAAATCAGATTTTAATGTAGAAAAAATAGAACCTGTTAGTTCGATAGCTGCTTTGTACAGGTTTGAAAACAATAAATGGATACCCCAGGTAGATGATTATACGGATACAAAACCGACGTCCCGTGCCTATCCTAGTTATCAATTGGGCCAAAATGGATTGCTTTTTGGTCCGCAAGGCAGTCTGCGAAGTTCAGCTGAAGATTTGGCAACCTTCGCTTTAATGCTAATGAACAACGGAACCTTTAAAGAAAAGGAAGTGCTCAAAAAAGAAACCGTGGCAGAAATGTTGGGCAGTCAGTGGCTTTATAATGGTGACAACGGCGATACTTGGGAAAACTTCTTTTTGTCTTATGGTTTAGGGATGCACCAAATAACAAATAAAGAAGGTGGAGATATTATTTTCCCAGACCGAAAAATGGTCGGGCACCCAGGGATAGCTTATGGTTTATTAAGCGATATGTATTTTGATAGCAAAAGTAAAAGTGGCATTGTATTTATAACCAATGGAAGCAAAAAAGAATATCAATATGGCAAAAAAACATCTTTCTATCAAGTAGAAGAAGATTTGTTTTATGCCATTTATCCATTTCTCAAAAACCTGGAAACTAACTAACTACATTTAAAACAATCTATGGATCATTCTGGTATCCTTTCCTTATTACCAACAATAGCAGTAGTCATCTTTGCTTTAATTACCAAAAAAACCTTTGAAGCCTTAGTTTTAGGCTCCATTACCGGTTATTTACTGATTTCTGACATCAACTTTTTTTCAAGTTTTACAGATTCTTTATTAAAGGTTATGCAGGACCCAACTATAGGGTGGGTAATTTTGGTATGTGGCTTATTCGGTTCCCTCATTAACCTATTGGCCAAGTCTGGAGGTACTACTGCTTTTTCTGGCCATTTGCTCAAGTACGTAAAAAACCGAAAAGGCGCCCTTATGGCTACCTGGATATTGGGATTATGCATTTTTATTGATGATTATTTAAATGCGCTTACCGTAGGTGCTTCTATGAAAAAAGTGACAGATAAATTTAAAGTACCAAGGGAAATGCTGGCTTATGTAGTAGACAGCACTGCGGCTCCTATCTGTGTTTTAATTCCGCTTTCTACTTGGGCTATTTATATCTCCGGACTTTTGGAAGGCGAAGGGATTGTAGAACAAGGATATGGATTAACGGGATACTTAAAAGCTATTCCCTACATTACCTACGGTTGGGTAGCAGCTATTTTAGTTCCATTGGTGGCCCTCAATATCATTCCTGCCCTTGGGGCGATGAAAAAGGCAGAGAAAAGAGCGGAAAGCGGCGATTTGATCCCACCTCATTCCGGAGCGATTAGTCTTAAAATGCCCGATGATGTTTCTAAAAAGAAGGCGAAACTTTCTTACTTTATCCTTCCCATTTTAATTTTAATAGCGGCCACTATTGCTTTCGAAATTGATGCTCTTAAAGGTGTTATTGCAGCAATAGCATTTACTGTGGTTTACTTTTCTTTTGAAAAGGTAATGACAATCAGTGAAGCTATGAAAGGTGTTTTTACAGGATTTAAAACCATGTTATATGCCTTGGCCATCGTAGTAATGTCTTTTGTTCTTAAAAATGTAAACGACGAATTGGGCCTCACCAGCTTTGTTATCGAATCGGTTTCTCCCTTTATAAGCAAAGAATTTTTACCAGTAATTACTTTTATATCTCTAGCCGTAATAACTTTTGCAACCGGTTCATTCTGGGGAATGTATGCCATTTCCTTCCCTATAATCCTTCCGTTGGCGCAAACTTTAGGAGTGGATATTTGGCTATCTATAGGAACTGTTATAAGCGCAGGGGCTTTTGGTTCCCACGCCTGTTTTTATGGAGATGCTACCGTGCTTTCAGCATCGGCGACAGGTTGTAACAACATGGCGCACGTTACCACACAGCTTCCGTATACCATGATAGCAGGTTTAATAACTTGCCTTATTTATCTAGTTCTGGGCTTCGTAGTTTAATATCCAGCATCGATATCTCAACAAAAAAAACTAACTTAGTTGAGTGAATTCAGAAGATAAAAACAATAGCGCTCTAGCAGATGAAGCGCTAGTGACCCTTATTGTATCTACCAATGACAAAAAATTGATAGAAATTCTCTATTCTAGATATAGCACCAAAATTTACAACAAATGCTATAGCTTTACCCACGACGAGGAAGAGGCCAAAGATCTTACCCAAGATATTTTTATAAAACTGTTCTCCAAATTGGATACATATCGAGGTAAGGCTAAGTTTTCTACTTGGCTATACAGTTTTACTTACAATTTTTTGGTGAACTATAAAAAAAGAGACCTTTCTAAAAAACTTGGTGACCGATGGGAAAATCTAAACAAAAAAGACATTAATTTACCCGCTCCCGAAGATGTGGAGGATAACGATTTGTTTGCACTTAAGACGGCGAGGTTGGAAAAAGCGTTATCTCTTATTGAACCAGCGGACAAGGCTCTCCTACTTATGAAGTATCAAGATGATATTTCTATTAAAGAAATGCAACTTTTATTGGAAATCGGTGAAAGTGCCATTAAAATGAGGCTGAAACGCGCCCGTTTTAAACTCATTAAGGTGTACAACGAACGTACTTAAATGTGACTTTTTAGTGTTTTAATTGTCCAAACTTCTAAAATGTCATGTGGTATGCAGCAAAATAATCCATTTAAAAAATTTAACAAACCAACATACGAACTTCCAAAAGAAGTAAAGCTTCAAATTATGCAGAAGATTAACCAACTGATTTTAAGTAAAAAAGCAAATTGATAGTTAAATTTGTCCCTGGGATTTATTTTTAACTCACTCTTAAAAAAAGTTGATTTTTTAAGTGACTCAAAACAGTCCTAAGTGTCTAAATAAAAAAGCACTCATTTCGATAACAATGAACAACAAACTCATAATTTCTATCCTATTGATTGGATATTTAGCTTTGGCCTCCTCCTGCACGGCCGAAGCCCAAGGCGATATTGCCCATGCCGAATTGGCAAGCCCTATGCCACTGCCTATTTCTGGTTTCGATCAAGTAATTCCGTTAAGGGAATTGGGGAATATTAGGCTTCAGAACAGTTTACAAAACGAAATCGATAAACGCCCTAAGTGGAAAAAAATGATTTCCAATAAAAAAATGGCTATCGGTCTCGTAGACCTATCCGATCTCAGCAACATTAAATTTGCTAGTGTGAACGGCAATTATATGATGTATGCCGCGAGCCTTCCCAAAATTGCCGTTCTTCTGGCGGCTACAGACGCTATAGAAAATGGAGAATTGGAAGAAACAGAAGAGGTTAAAAACGACATGAAAATAATGATAAGTAACTCCAATAATGCAGCTACCACAAGAATGATAGACCGTGTGGGTTACGAAAAAATTGAAGAAATTTTAACCAGCGACCGCTATAATTTATATGATCCGGAACTTGGTGGAGGCCTATGGGTTGGAAAAAGATACGGAGGTGGTGGAGACACCAATAGAGAGCCGTTGAAAAATCTCAGCCATGCAGCAACCGTTACCCAAGTATGCCGGTTTTATTATTTGTTATCAATGGGGCAATTAATTAACGAAGATCGTTCCAAGCAAATGCTAGACATTATGGAAGCACCTGCTTTGCATCATAAATTTGTAAATACGCTAGATAAAATTGCTCCCGATGCCAGATTGTTCAGAAAATCGGGTTCTTGGAAAACCTATCATTCGGATTCTATTTTGGTTTGGGAAGACGGTACTTTTAGAAAATATATTTTAGTAGCCCTTATAGATGATCCTGACGGGGAACAAATAATTAGGGATATGATAGTTCCTATTGAAAGAGCCCTTAAAAAAACCAACGATTTTAAAAGAAAAAATACCTTCTAAAGTTTATTGCATTGTAACTTTAGAAACCGATAGGAATTTATTTGAATGATAAAAAGCTTACTTAAAAAAATATTCGATTTAAGAGACGGAGAAATTAATATAGCCCTACTTATGCAGGGCTATATCTTTTTCATTATAGCCACTTTGCTCATTATAAAACCGTCTATAAACTCTTTGTTCTTATCCGATCTTGGTGCTCAAAACCTGCCCTATGCTTATCTTTTAGTAGCTTTAACTGCTGTATTAAGTTCTTATTTCTACTCAAGGGCTACGGAGAGATATTCTTTGGTGCATATTATTAGAATTACGTTGACCGTTTCGGTAATCAGCTTAGTTGTTCTGGGGTTCCTATTGCATCTAAATTTGGTTAAAGGTTGGATCCTCTATCTTTTTTATACGGGTGTGGCTATTTATGCGCTACTGGCCACTTCTCAGTTTTGGATTTTGGCAAATTTGGTTTTTAATGTTCGCGAAGCAAAACGGTTGTTTGGCTTTATAGGAGCAGGAGCCATTGTTGGAGGGATTTTTGGAGGTTACCTAACTACTATTTTAGCTCCGGTAATAGGAAACGCCAACCTTATTTTTATTGCAGCCCTATTTCTTTTATGCTGTTTACCAATACTTGGATACATCTGGAAAACCAAAATAAAAGAACTCAATACCTTTAAAGTAAAAAAAAGAGCCCCTATTTTAAAGGAAAATCCATTCAAGTTAGTCTTAGGCTCTAAACACTTAACCTTCTTGGCGGCTATTATAGGTGTTGGGGTGCTTACTGCAAAATTGGTGGAATATCAGTTTAGCTATGTGGCGGCCAAAGAATTTACAGATAGTGATGAATTGACTGCGTTTTTTGGTTTCTGGCTGTCAACCTTCAATGTGGCATCCCTATTGTTTCAACTTTTTATTACCCGACGCATTGTTGGTATTTGGGGTGTAGGCTATGCCCTACTTCTTCTTCCTGCCATCCTTTTCTTTGGTGGAATCTTGTTTTTGGCATTTCCAGAACTTTGGGTTGTAATTTTTTTAAAAGCCACCGATGCCAGCCTTAAACAATCGGTTTATAAATCGTCTGTGGAGCTAATCGCCTTGCCTCTTCCGTTGGAATTAAAGAAAAAAACCAAATCTTTTATAGACGTCGTGGTAGATAGTGTTGCCACAGGTATCGCGGGATGTTTGCTCATCTTTTTTATAAGAGGGTTGGAAGTACCTCCAAAAAACATCATGTTTCTAATAATAGTACTTGCTTTGGTTTGGATTTACTTTATTTACAGACTCCGAAAAGAATATTTCAGCTCCTTCAAGAAGAACCTGGAGTCCATTGCTACCGTGCATAAAAAAAATAAGCGGGAAGTTTCTAAGGAAACATTTTTACAAGGAATGCGAAGAGTTTTTAACGAAGGTTCAGAAAGCGATATTCTCTATATGCTTAATAAAGCGATGGAGTTAAAAGACAAAAGGCTGGAGGGCGAATTTGTATATTTGCTTTCGCACCCATCCAATAAAATTAAGGCGGCGGCCCTACATAATTTATTCTATCTGAACAGCGGAGTCATTTACCTAGAAGTTAATCAATTACTTAAAATTAAGGATAGGGAAGTAGTTATTGCCGCTTTGGACTATTTATTGTTGCATGCTGAAAGAAATGAAAGTATTGTTTTTGAAAGCTATTTAGATCATCCTGATAATTTTATTTCCAATGCCGCCCTGTTGTGCCTTGCCAAGGAGTCGCGAGACAACCAAAGCTTAAAGGAAAAGTTTTCTTTAGGCAAACGTATTCAACAAAAAATCACACATTTAGAGACCACCATTTCAGAAAAGGAAGATTTTATAGAGTTGTTGCAAATTATTGGTTATGGAGATTTTAAAGATGGCTATCCCATAATTTTACACACCCTAACCAGTGAAGATACCGTTCTGGAAGAAGAAGCCATTAAAGCGGCTGGGCTCACAATGAATGAGGTTTTTATAGACCCTCTGTTAGAAAAACTATTGCATAAAGAACAGCGACACTTCGCCACCGAAGCCCTCGTTTTTTATGGAAATGGTATGATTTCTTTACTGCACAAAAAAATAACTGCTACAGAAACCCCTGTTGCCATTAAACAGTTTCTTCCTAACGTTATAGGGGCTTTTAAGTCTCAATTGGCTGTAAATACCTTGATAAAATGCTTTAAGGAGGCAGAAGATTTATCGGTTAGACTTCAAGTAGTAGCAGCGCTTACCAAATTAAAAGAAGAAAATCCTCACCTACAGTTCGATAACGCCACAGTAGCGAAATTAATATTGGAAGAGTGTAAACTTTATGACAAAACGATTAATGCGATGCACTCCCAGATTATTGTCTATTATGTAAGGCGAAAAAAACTTAAAATAGATACTGAAGAAATGAATGCACGGGAAGGGTTGATGGAGCTTCTCGAACGCCGATTGGAAAATGGACTCAAGAGAATTTTTAAACTATTGGAGCTTCGATATTCGCCCAACGAAATTAGAATGGCATACAACGGTATTTTAAGCGGCGAACCTGAAAATATTACCAATGCCATAGAATTTCTAGATTTATTACTGAACCCCAATTTAAAAAGCGTCCTTATCCCTATTGTGGAGGCCACCATTTTGGATACCTCTTCCGAAGAGGTAATAGATGCCATAAGTAAAAATAGAATGACCGAATTTGAATGTTTTAAGAATATTCTGGAAGGTAAAGATGTTAAGTTAAAAATAGCTGTTGTTTATCTCATCTCAAAAATAAAAGACCCTAAGTACTTTCCATTGTTGGAAACCGCGGAAACATCTAAAGATTTCCGTTTAAAGGAATTTGCCCATAGCGCTATGGAAGAATTTTCTTAACCTTTAAATGGTAAATAATTTTATTAATACCCCCTTTTTTCTAGCATCCACTAAAAAGTAATCTTCTCAAATAAAAAAAACCTATCAAATGCCTTTAAGAAATCATCTTTTAAACATTCGATAGGCTTAAAACTTTTTAATGTAAATTATCTATTCTTTAGTTTCCCTTACTATTTTATCGATACGGCTGGCAAGTGCCAAATGGTCGTAAGCGGAGTTTTTCCCCAATACGTTCGTCATTAAACAGACCATATACTTTGTACCATCTGGATGTTCCACGATGGCAACAGAATTCATATAATTATACACATTTCCTTTGTACTTACCGCAACCTTCGTCTTTGGTTTTATCGCATTTGTATAAACTTCCAGACTTAAAGTAAACTGCTGCTTCTTTTAATTCGGGAGCTTGTGCGTAGCGTATTCTTCGGTCTGTCATATACATCAAACGCTTTATTTCCAAACTGGATTTTTGATCTACAATGGCGCCTTGCTCCAATTGCACCATCCATTTCATCAAACCTAATGGCGTACCTATACTTCCGCCCTTGCTTCCTACATATGGATTTACACCTCTGGTAAAAAACGAACCCAATCTCCATTCTTCTTCAGTTATACCCAACTCCCGTAAAGGATTATTGACCGTATTAATGGCTAAATCTGTTATTTCATTTTTAGGGTTTTCCTTAAAATAAGCATCGGCATCTTCTTGGGTAATGGTTGGGTACTTATCGCCAAAAGCAGCCATTAACAAGGCTTCCCTCCACACAACACTTGCAGCACCGTTATTACTTACAGAAAGCATATGATCGGCCCATTCAAATAAGGAAAAAACGTCGCTGGCTACCGCTTGCCTCTTAACCAGTTTATTGGTTTCCATATTAAAGACAGGGATGGTATGCTCATCGCTTAAAACCCAATTGCCCCCTTTTACCGTTTTGGTCTTTAAAAGCTCAATCCTTTTAGAGAAATCATCTGGATATATTTTGGCCAATTGATCGAAAAGAGCTGTTAAAACCACCAATTTACCAACGCTCCCTGGTTGATATCCTTTAGTTTCATTCTGCTGTGCGTAACGCATTTTATCTGGTTGTGTAATATCCAGAACAGTAATAGAATAACTCTTGTCCAATCTCGGTAAAAGTGCATCTATTTTCTTCTGAAAATCGGCATCCTCCACCAGAATATCTTGTACTGGGAATCCGCATTCCGCTTTTAAATTCAATTTTATATCTTCTATACTTTTTAATGACCCAGGTGGTAATTTTGGGTCTGGTAATTCCCCAGAGGTTGCCATTTGCAAGTATTTCAATCTTTTTATTCCAGAATACTCATACCCGTCAATAGGATATGCATTCGATTCTGGAGGTGTTATAAAAGCAGTGAAAATTAATGTCAAAATTCCATATGGTAGTAGCTTCATCATTTTTTACAGGGTTGTAGTTAGCGAAATTTCTTTTTTAGTATTGATGCTTGGGGTAATCGATTTTAGATAATCGGATCCCAAAGCTTTTTTGTTTTCCACAAAAGGCCTTATTTGAAATAACCATAACTTATTATCCTTAAATCCAAGCTCTACATCGTAAGCTGTTTTCTCGGCAGTAGGATTTTTTGCCGCCATTTTTTGTCGAATCGTTTGGGCGAGCGCATAAATCTGCTGTATGTTTTGAGCGTTCAATATAGATGTTTCGAAAGAGGTAACTTTTTTGCCCGTTCCTCCAGAAGCAGGCAATATATTTTGGTAGGGCTCCCGTGCTGGAGATAATAATTGAGAGGTGCCATCGGCCTTTATGAGGTAGGTTTCTGCCAACTGTCCATCTACCGCTCCCCCAGCACCACGGCTAAACGCAATGGTAAGATCGTTTTCTTCTCCCGATGTAATCCCTTTGGTAATTAACACCCCAGAATAGTCTACATCTACCGATGGAATCACTAAAATTGATGGAAATACATTTTCCGGATTCAGGAGGTATTTTTGGCGCCATTTAAAACTTCGCTCGGTGTAAGGAGAGGCCCAAACTTCTTTTATTCCGTTAAAAATCTTTTCTTTTTCCAAGGTATTAAAAATGGTGAGATTGAGCCCCGCACCCGTAAAATCCTTCAAATCTTCCATGTTTGTATCACTCCTTAAAAATACAGGAATACTCCCCATGGGTTTACCAAGAACTTTTTCAAAAGAGGTATTCATATCCGAAACAAAACTCGGCTTTAAGGTCATTTTCTTAATGGCATCCCGTAAGGTCTCCAATTGCCGCAATTGAAAGTTTTCCACTTCTTCTTCAGAAATCCCTTCAGATCTTTTTGCTTTTGCATCTTTAAACATAACATTTAAAAACTGCCAATAAGATTTTCCTTGCCCGGGCATCGGTTGATCCATATGATCCCTAAAAATTCCAAATGGTATTACCAATCCCTCTACCACATTATCGGGAAACATCGATTTAAGCTCCCCTAAATTTGCGGCTTTGGGTCCACATAATTTTCCAGAGTCTTCTGCCCCAACACTTCTCATGTTTAAAACCTTGGTTTGATTGAGTTTTATTTGATCGATAGGAACTTCAATTTTATCATCTTTTCGTTCTTTTTTAGAAAACAAAGCTTTTTCCGTAGCGTTCATTTTCGAAGCTTCCTTCATGATTACAGTCCCACGATTGGAAACCGCATAAAAAACCTTTTTCCCGTTAAAAGGCATTAATTTCTTTAAATCTTCATCGGAAAGTGCCGCATTTGGAATCGCCAAATTCCTGGCCAATAGTTGTACATGGGAAACTAAATTCCCTTCTGCCACTGTTGCAATTCCAGCAACTGGTTTTAAGTCTGATGGGGCACGTTCAAAAATATATATTTTATTGCTCGATACTTCGATACTATTGGCATTACCCGGCACTACCACCAATTCGCCATAGGCATATCCAGGATTTAACCCTCTAAAGCTGCTTTGGTTAGACAAGTCCATTACCTGATTTGACAAAGAGGATTCTTGAGTTACAAAATTCCCCAAGTCTGCTAGGGTTTTCCCTAGTTGTAAAGCAACGGAAGAACGAATACGATCGTCTATAAAACTATAAGCCTTTGGCTCGAAAGCCGTATAAGTATTTACAACATCTTGATAGTTTGCCTTTACCGTGGCAGCACTCCATTCTACTACACCCCTCGCCATTTCCAGTTTTTTAGATAACTCCCCCAAGGTTATATTATTGGTTTGGTTAGTTTTTAATATGGGAGCTATTTTTTCCCATTCCCATAATTCTATAGATCCTGTCCCTGCGGTTGCCATAGCTAAAAAGTAAACTTTATCCAATTGCCCTTTTAAGGTAGAAGGTGTCCACTCCGAAGATTTCTTGAAAACAATCCCTTCCAATTGATTGGCGATATCGAGCAATTTTAATTTTTGTGTGGGACTCTTATCCTGAAGGATACTTTTACGTATTTCCAGTAACATTTTTGAAGTCTCAATGGTTAAAGTTTCAGCATCTGTTTGCTTGCCATTTTCAGAAACAAACTTTTTTAATTCCGTTTTAATAGTACTTTCGCCTGAAAGTGCATTCACTTTTTTTGCAATTCCCGCTAAACTTATCGGCTTATGAAACTCTTTCATCGTAGTGATCAATTCATCGAGCTTTTCATTTTGTGAGGCAGTAAGTTTCCCCAAATTTTCTTTTTTAAACTGAACTGTTTTTTCAATATCCACAGGTTCTGGATTGTTATGAATTTTAACACGCAAATCCATGAACTTACTGTAATCATCTGAAATTACTTTCGATTGTGCGCGCATTAATTGCGAAAGGTTATCGTCGCCCTCGTGTGGAATATCTTTAAAAGATTGCAACACCAAATAATAGTTCTTTTTAAGAACCGATTCTTTTGCAAAGAGCCATTTGTAAAACTTAATGCCCCATTCCTCTTCATCTTCAATTTGAACCGACCCTCGGTAATATTGACCCTTTCGGTTTACCCAACCGTCGTCTATTCTTGCTAAATAGCGCCCAAGTTGATATTGTTTTAAGCGGGAATGATTATTGGTTTCGTCCCAAAAATCTTTTGCATCGGTATAAGCCAAAATCTGACCTAGATAGATGTGATTGGTTTTCCCCAATTTAACAACCTCATCTTTGTAACTGGCATGTTGAATTCCCTGCACACCTTCTGGGCAAGGATCCTTTGGGCCTCTTACTGTACCGTCTTCACAGAACCATTGAATGCTTTTATAGGGCCCACGAACATCGTTTTTGTAAAGATCGATTTGGGCTTTAATTTTTTCATTTGAAAGTTCTTGAGCCACTAATACATGCAAGCAAAAACTAAAAACAATAAAGTAGATTAATTTGTAATGATTCATTTAAAAAAATTTAAAGGTTAGGACACGATTTCCCTCTTGAAGTCACTAAGTAAAACAGAATATATTTAACAAGCTGATAAAAAAGATATTATTTACTTTTTCTTAAAGATATAATAGAAATTTTAAATGAACCAACCGAAGAACTTTAGTAAATTCTTTAAAGCTCCTTCTATTTTTCAAAATTAACCACTTGAAAATCAGAATAAAAAACCATCAAAAAGCTTCACTAAATCCAAAATAAAGACCAGAGGACTCCCTGCCTACACCAAAATCGATCCTTAGGTTCATTCTTGGTTGTACCTCGAGCCTATATCCTACTCCCAAATTTGGAACCCATTGAGAGACTTCATCTATACCAGGCGCTACAGTACCTGTGCCGAGCCAAGTAGCCAAACCATGCTTGCTTAACACACCATCTGATTTGAGAAACATATGTCGCCATTCCGTCATAAAATAAATAGCTGTTTTATCGCGATATTGCCCCTTGATATAACCACGCAATGCATCTCCACCTCCTATTCTACCTAATTCCTCGTAAGGGACATCTCCATGTGCAGACCTTAAATAAAATTTGGCAGCCAATACATTCCCCTCCCGGTAAATCTGGTGATAGGTACGAAAATCAACTTCATAAGTTTGATAAGTGTTGTTACTTCCCAAATAACTTCCGAAGAAAAGAGAAGCCACCCGAATATACATTCCCTTCCAGGCATTTACAGTAAGATCCCTACTATCGAAAGCGAGAGACAAACCGCTTGCACTATTAAAATTCTCTGGTCCGTACCGCAGGAAATCAGAATCTTGAGCCATTAATGGATTTACCTCTGTGACCTTGGTTTTATTAACATTAAAATTTAAACCCAGATAGAGATTAGGAATGATACGAAACAAAAAACCCGGTTGAATAGACCATTGGTTACGATGGTACAGGGAAGTACTATCGCTCTTCTCGATATTTTGATTCTCCTGTATTCCCACGCCAAAATAGTCATCGTCTGCATCAGAATATTTAGCAACCACATTCAGTCGAAAACGATCTTCCCACCAAAATGATTGTAATTTGCCATTCAATCCAATATTTCCACGTGTACTTATAAATGCTGTTAAGGGCATTGAAGAACGCTGGATTAAGGAATCCTGGGGATCGGTTTTAAAGGTATACAATACCCCACCAGCAATTAAAAATCCGTTTTCGGGAGTATATCCTGGTCCGAGCAAGGGTGTTAAAAAAGGCTCTCCAGCTTCAATTTTTTCTTTTTTTAAGGCTTGCCTTTCTTTAAACCACTTTTTAATGCCCCTTTCCTGTGCCAAGGAAACACTTGTTAGCATTATGGATACTATAATAGATATATAAACTTTTACACACATCGCTACAAACCAAATCGGTAATTAAATGAAAATAGTAGCTGAGTACGGCCTCTCCCAAAACCACCTTCCAAACGATACCAGTAATGATCGCCATGCATGTATTGCACTCCTACCTGCAAAGACCAATCGCCAAGCGTTTCTTTTTCAAATTCGTACCTAATTTCAGTATCCCCTATATCTTTCCCATCCAACCAATCTTCCATTCGTGCCACCAACTGATCTACCACCAATTGTTGCGGTCGGGAAAGATCGTCGTACCAATTTTCTGCAGAATCTCCAATTTGCTGCTTTAAGTCATCTAACTTTTCGGGATCCAGCGAGGCAAATCCATCGCTTATTTTTAGGGAACCTGCTGATAACCTTTCTATATATTGATTTTGAGCTCCCACGCTAAAACTTATTCTATTATCTGACCCATGAAGATCGAATACTCTCCCTACCCGGAGGGAAGTTACCATACCAAATACAGGTTCGTCCAATGCTGAAGTATGAGAAGAAGAAAGGTTGAGATTGGCCGCACCAAAATAATTATTCCGGCCGTAAGCCAAAACCATTCCCCCTCCATAAGTATCTACTGAAGGCGTGGTGGCAATATTTAGATTTATAGGAAAAGTAATATCAATATTAGCATTCCCTTCAGAATGTGCATAAATGGCATATAGATTTAAAAAAGGAAACAACCAAGCATCGGCACGAACATTAAAAACATTTGCTGTATTTACGACGGGATCGAATTGTACAAAGTCGAGTTCCTCTAAGTCGGAACCTCCTATACCTACTTTCAACTTAGTGATATTTAAACGTGTTTCTTGCAATACATAGTTAAACATAAACCCAAATGGCAACGGTAACCTATGGCCCATATTTTTTACTTTCTCCCCATAAATGGGCAATATGTACGGATGATCTATTTTAGAGGTCGTGTCTTTTACAAATCCCTTTTCATGCATAGGGGAAACCTGTGTCAAGGACTGCACCGAAAACAGCCAAACTGATAAAATTAAAACATATTTAAGGGGAGAATTGTACAAAAAACAAATCATACAGAAAGATTAAAAATCAACGCTTTTTAACCCTAAAGTACGAAAAGTTCTCATTTAGAGCATCATGGCTGTATTTTTATTAAGCTTTAAAACCTTAAAAAGAAACCTTTTTAAATAAAAAAAGCCTTCAACAATTTAGCCTGAGCTAAAAAGGAAAGCCTTTCATTGGTATAGCCCTTAACATAGTTAAACACTTCTACAAACTTCAGCAGTATTTCTACCACTGAACAACACAACTATTTTTATGACAAAAAAGCTCCAATTCTCATTGAAGCTTTTTTTGCTTTTCGCGGTCTGGACGGGATTCGAACCCGCGACCCCATGCGTGACAGGCATGTATTCTAACCAGCTGAACTACCAGACCTTTCGTTATTGCGAGTGCAAATATACACCCAATTCTCAATTAGGCAAACCTTTTTAAATAAAAAATTTAATTTTTTTTACCTCTGTTAAATAAACTTTTGACGTTCAATTAGATAAGTTTCTAAAATTTGATTGAAATTTTTTCTCACGTCCACTTCCACATATTTAATTCGGTATTTAGCACACCTCAACTTTAATTCTTGCTGGAAATCTTGCATCGAATTTTCGTAAACATCCTTAACATTTTCGGCAAATAAATCTATGGAAATACCCGTTTCTACATCCAAAAACTTTTTTGGAGTATTGTCAAAATTAAAAGCAAACTCTTTTTCCTTATCCATTACATGAAATAGCACCACTTCATGCTTGTTATATTTTAAATGTTGAAGGGCCTGAAATAATTCCTCTTGATCTGTCTCCGTTTGGAACATGTCGGTGAACAAAAAAATAAGGCTGCGCCTATGAATTTTATTGGCTATTTGATGAAGGTATGTGTACGTTTTGGTCTTTTTATTTTCCTTTTTCTTTCTGGCTACCAAACCTTCCAAGGTATTCAACAACAAATACCGATGTCGATCGCTTCCCTTTTCTGGGGCATAAAACTCGTACGCATCAGAATAGACACTTAAACCCACGGCATCACGCTGCTTTTTAAGCATTTTCATAAGCACAGCGGTTGCCAAAACCGAAAATCCGAGCTTATTTAAATTCCCTACCGATTGTTGCTTCAAAGAAGGATAGTGCATGGAAGTAGAGTTGTCTATAATAATATGACATCTCAAATTGGTTTCTTCATCATATTTTTTAGTGTACAGTTTATCTGTTTTTCCAAATAATTTCCAATCGATATGTCTGGTGCTTTCTCCTTGATTATATATTTTGTGTTCAGCAAATTCCGAGGAAAAACCGTGAAACGGACTCTTATGCATCCCGCTAATAAACCCTTCAACTACTTGACTGGCCAAAAGATCTAAATTTCCCGAAAGCTGTACATTATTTAATTCTGACTGTAATTTCATGCCTCATTTTTCAATTTACAACTCCATATAAAAAATGCTGTGGTTATTTTATATATAAATTAGCATGTTGGACGTTATAAATTATAGTGATTAAATTTACTTTATTACTTTTACACATCCAATTATATTTACAGTATGAGCAAATCTTTTGAGCGCTACCAGAAACGCAAACTTATATCTTCTTACTTTTCTGTTATACTAAGTATTGCTTTGGTTTTGTTTCTACTTGGGGTGTTGGGGCTTTTGGTTATAAATACTAAAAAGCTGGCCAATCACTTTAAGGAACAGGTGGCTATTACTGTATTTTTAAAGGATAATGCCAAAGAGGTAGAAATCAATCAGCTGCAAAAAAGCTTGGCAATGACAGATTATACCAAAACCGCCACGTTCGTTTCTAAAGAAGAAGCCGCTGAAGAGCATAGTAAAGAAATAGGTGAAAACTTTTTAGATTTCTTAGGTTACAACCCTTTGCAGAACTCCATAGACGTTCACCTGAAAGCCGATTATGTGGCTAATGATAGCATTAAAAAAATTGCAGACGATTTAGCAAAAAAAGATTACGTGGCCGATATTGCTTACGATCAGCCTTTAATTACTTTGCTAAACGAGAACGTAAAACGAATGAGTTTTTGGATCCTGGTAGCAAGCGGTGTATTTACACTCATTGCGGTATTACTTATAAACAGTTCGATTAGACTTTCGGTGTATTCCAAGCGTTTTATAATAAAAACCATGCAAATGGTAGGTGCTACCAAAAGGTTTATTAGAAAACCTTTTATTTGGAACAGTATTAAACTGGGTATGATTGGTGCTTTGGTAGCAATAATTGCTATGGCAGGAGTATTATATTATGCAAATATCAAAATGCCACAACTACAGTTGTTGTCCGATCCTTTGTCGTTGGCTTCTTTATTTATTGGTATCTTTGTCATTGGAATTATTATAACCTGGATAAGCACCTACGTGGCTACACAAAGGTTTTTAAATTTAAGAACAGACGATCTCTATTAAAAATATAAAAAGTGAAAAATAAAAATCAGCAAACTCATACTTCCAAAGAATTTATCTTTCAAAAAAAGAATTACCTATTCATGTTTATTGGCTTAGCTTTTATAGTTTTAGGCTTTATTTTAATGAGTGGCGGTGGTAGCGACGACCCCAATGTATTTAATCCAGATATCTTTAACTTTAGAAGAATTAGGTTGGCGCCTACATTGGTTTTAATTGGGTTTGGTATTGAAGTTTATGCCATTATGTTGAATCCGAATAAAAAGAAAGAAAATTAATTTCACTTTAAATTCCATCAACACGCGAGCATGGATGTAATAGACGCAATTATCCTTGGAATTATTCAAGGGCTCACCGAATTTCTTCCGGTTTCTTCCAGCGGTCATTTAGAACTAGGCAAAGCTATTTTAGGCGACCACTCCTTACCCCAAGAAAGCCTGCTTTTTACCGTAGTGCTACATTTTGCTACTGCTTTAAGCACCATAGTGGTTTTCAGAAAAGATATATGGGACTTGTTTAAAGGGATTCTTCAATTTTCGTGGAACGACGAACTCAAATTCTCCTTGAAAATTTTAATTTCTATGATTCCAGCGGCATTAATAGGCTTTTTCTTTGAAGAACAACTGGAATTATTGTTTAATGGCAATGTGCTATTGGTTGGTTTTATGCTTATTGTAACAGCACTTTTACTCTATTTAGCCGATAAGGCAAAACATACTGGGAAACCTGTTTCTTATACCAATTCATTTGTTATTGGCGTATCTCAAGCCATTGCTATGCTTCCCGGAATTTCGCGGTCTGGTGCCACCATCTCGACTTCAGTTTTACTGGGAAACGACAAAAGTAAAGCGGCCCGATTTTCTTTTCTAATGGTAGTGCCTTTAATCTTTGGAAAAATAGCAAAAGATCTTTTAAGCGGAAACCTCTCTGTGGAAGCACAGAATACAGGAATCCTGGCCATAGGTTTTTTGGCAGCTTTTATTTCTGGGATCTTGGCATGTACTTGGATGATTAAATTGGTAAAAAACAGCAAGCTCGTTTATTTTGCAGTGTATTGCTTTATAGTTGGGCTTATAGCCATAGGCCTAGGATATTATTACTAAAAAATGGATGATGTACACGGAAGAAAATATTAAAAGCGGACAAATTTTATTGATCGATAAACCTTTAAAATGGTCTTCCTTTCAAGCGGTTAACAAACTCAAATGGGCCATTAGGAAACAATTCAACCTAAAGAAAATAAAAGTAGGCCATGCAGGAACTTTAGACCCCTTGGCCACCGGCCTTTTAATAATTTGTACGGGAAAATTCACTAAAAAAATTCCAGAACTACAAGGTCAAATTAAAGAATATACCGGTACCATTACTTTGGGAGCCACACGGCCTTCTTATGATATGGAAACCGAAATCGATCAAACTTTTTCCGTTGACCATATTTCTAAAGAAAAAATACAATCGGCCACAAAGCAATTTATTGGAGAGATCGACCAATTACCTCCGGTGTTTTCTGCTTTGAAAAAAGACGGAAAACGTTTGTATGAATATGCAAGGGAAGGCAAGGACGTTACTATTAATTCGAGGAGAATTACCATTGATACTTTTGAAATTACAGACATAAATATGCCTGAAGTTTCCTTTCGGGTAGTTTGTAGCAAAGGAACTTACATACGCTCGCTAGCCCACGATTTTGGGAGGGAATTAGATTCTGGCGCGTATTTATCCAGTTTACGAAGAACCAAAATAGGCGATTTTAACGTAGATAATGCTGTAACACCAGATGCCTTTACTGAAATGCTGCTGTCTTCAAATTAAAGTGTGCTGAGATAGTTGAAGAGGTATTTAAATGAAAAAACTGAATGCATGTTGCTTTAAAGCGTAGAAAAACCTACTCCACCAAGTGGGATTAATTTTCTATCTTTAGCTTCCAAGTCGTTTTAATAAATGAACCTAAAAGAGCTTACAAATCGGTTTAATAAAACCAGCGATAAAGTCGTTGGCGGTTTTGCAGATAGCTACCACAGGTACATTTCTTTACTATTTCAAAAAGCCAGTAAGAAACTCGATACTTTCAGCAACCAACAATTGGCCCTAGTCATATCCACCTGTCTAATGGGTATTTTTTTGTTGACTCTGGTAAATATTCAATTGGCAGACAAGCAGGAAGAAGAGTTTCTATATGAATTGAGTTTTGATGAAGAATTATTAGAGGAAGAAATTCCTTCAGAAGAAGAAATGGAGATAACCGAGCTCGAAAGTCACAAAGCTTATAATGAAGCGGAAAAAAGCGAATTTGCTGATGAAATCGACGATTTTAAGACTTTGGAAGAATTAGAACAGGAAGCTCAAGAAGCTGCCAGTGAAAACCCAGACAACTCTCAGGATTTTAATAACGACCTTTCGTTAAACGATGGCTACTCCAACGAATATGCCGAAAAACTAAAAGAACAACGAAGAAAAATAGAAGCATTAAAAAGAAAAGGAAAAGCCCCTAAAGTAAATATAAAAAGAAGGACTACCATTACTTATTCTTTGGTAGACCGCAGCCATTACGATCTCCCAAATCCTGTTTACACCTGCGAGAGTTATGGGAAAGTGGTTATTAATATTAAAGTGGATGCGGCTGGAAATGTTGTTGATGCTGAATTCAATAAAAATAGCTCTACAACCTCTAATGGATGTTTGGTTGAAAATGCCACCCAATACGCCTTACAAGCAAAATTCACCCCAAAGAACGGCGCCGAAGAGCAACCTGGAACTATTACCTATTTATTCCAAGGAGAGTAATTCCAACAAATCTTCCACTGTATTTTGTCCTTTATCCTTGTTATACCAAAGTTGTAGATCTTCCTTAAAATCTGCCGATAGCATTCCAAACTTTTCTTTTTGTTCCTTTACCATTTTAGTAGCTATTGATGGCCTGGGACCCCAACAATCTATTACCTCACTTACACTCGGGTCTACCATAATTAACTTGGGAATAGATCTACTGCCACGTGTTAAAAAGCGATTCATTAAGGCTTCATTCTCATCACGCAGCACTACTTTTAATTCGATTCTATTAGAAGCTTCGGCAAACTTTTGGATTACAGGAAGGGTTTGTGCCGCATCTCCACACCAACTTTCGGTTAAAACTACCCATATTATATTACGGTCTAATTTCGACAACCTATTCAAAACAGCTTCAGATAATTTTATGGTTTTGTCCAATCGCTTCATTCGCCTCTCGTTTAACATACTGTAATTGGATAGTGCTTCTGTTTGCTCGTTTCCCGTTGATTTTCCGTCTAAAACCAATCGTGCCACCAAGTTTCTGTATTCGCTATAAGAATATCCGCCTTCAATTGCTTGCTTTATAAGTTGTCTCACTATTTCTTCCATAAATAATCACATCATTTATGGTAAGGCTTAATTTCCGAAGAAATGTAAAGTAACCTTACCCATATTTTTCATTATCTTAGACACAAAACTAACTAAAACTTACAGTTTAAAACGCGGTGTGTTTTAACACGCTAAAAAACATTAAAAATGAATAGATGCGGTTGGTGCGAGGGAGATGCACTTTACGAAGCATATCACGACCAAGAATGGGGCGTTCCTGTCTATGATGATGCTACTATTTTTGAGTTTCTAATATTAGAAACCTTTCAAGCGGGTTTAAGTTGGATTACCATTCTACGGAAGCGAGAAAACTTCAGGAAAGCTTTCGATAATTTCGATTATAAAAAAATTGCCCAATATGATGAAGCTAAATATGAAGAATTGCTAAAAAATGAAGGCATCATTCGAAATAAACTGAAGATTAAAGCGACTATTACGAACGCGCAGAACTTTATGAAAATCCAAGAGGAATTTGGAAGTTTTAGCAAGTATATTTGGGGTTTTGTGGATGGAAAACCTATTCAAAACAAGGTAAAAGATTACAAAAAAGCCCCAGCTACAACGCCCATTTCAGATAAACTTAGTAAGGATTTAAAAAAACGCGGATTTAAATTTGTGGGTTCTACCGTTATCTATGCACACATGCAGGCTACGGGTATGGTAAACGACCATGAAGTGGATTGCTTTCGATACGAAGAGGTGAAGGCATTAGCTTAAATTAAGACTTTTAAGAGATTTCCTTATCCCCAGAATAGTAATTAAAAGCTCCGAGAGAAGGAGCGTAGGCACGGAGCGACGCGGAGTTTTGATTACGGTTTTTCGACTTCATGGTCGAAAAAATTTCTTGGATAAGGCGTCCTGCCTGCCGGCAGGCAGGTTCTTTGTTTCTTTTCTTTTGGGCGGACAAAAGAAATGAAAGGGTAACTATTAATTGAAAGAATCAATATTTATCAACGTAATACTAAATAGAGCCTAAATTATTAGATTCTAATATACTCATAAAAACTTCACGAGGTATTTCACGTGCCCCCAAAGAAGCAAGGTGATCGGTATATAACTGGCAGTCGATAAGCTTATAATTTTCTTTTTCTGCTTTTTCCGCCAAGAAGATAAAAGCAGCTTTAGAGGCATTGCTCATTTTGGAGAACATACTTTCCCCGCAAAAAATATGGCCCAAATCTACCCCATAAAGTCCGCCGACCAATTCATCCTTATGCCAAACCTCAACCGATTTAGCCCATCCTAAGTCATGAAGTTTGGTATAAGCGGCAATCATATCGTTATCAATCCAAGTACCGTCTTGCTCGTTCCTTTCAATTTTTGCGCAATTCTCGATTACCTGGTGAAAGGCCGTGTTATAAGTAATTTTAAATAATTTCTTTCTAAAAACAGCTCTCATACTTTTAGAAATCTTTACTTCGGAAGGATACAAAACCATGCGGGGATCTGGACTCCACCACAATATTAGGGATCCTTGATCGAACCAAGGAAAAATCCCTTGGCGATAAGCTTCCTTTAAACGTTCTGGAGACAGATCGCCACCCACGGCAACGACTCCATCGGAAGAAGCTGTGTGAACAGGAGGAAATTTTATATTTTCCGTAAGAAATATCATTAATCCTGAAGTTTATAATTGTAAATTAATAAAAAAAGCAATTATTTTTTAATTAAACTTGGTTTTTAAGAATAATTATTACAAATTTGATATTGCTCGATGCGATCAATTATTTTCATCATTGCTTTTTGAGTTTAACGCATTTGGCAAACCTAAAACCACAACATTAAGTCCCAATTTTTATTGGGACTTTTTTATTACAACCATTTTTAAGTTCATATTTACTTAATATCGCAAAAAAAAGAGGCGTTTGCGCGCCTCTTTCATATCTAATACATTCTTTTTTTAGAAAGGTAGATCGTCGTGATCGTCTTCATTAAAATCGTTTGCGGGTTCAAAAGCATCTTCTGGAGGCATTGGTGGCATTTCTGGCGCTCCGTTTCCAGCAGGTTGCAAGTTTTCTATACGCCAACCTTGGATAGAATTGAAATATTTAGTTTCCCCTTGAGGGTTTGTCCATTCTCTTCCCCTTAAGTTAATACTTACTTTTACCTGTTGCCCAACGTTGTAAGCATCTAGAATATCACATTTATCCTGAATAAATTCAACCATAATATGCTGGGGATATTGCTCTTCGGTGGTTACAACCATTTCTCTTTTTCTAAAACCATTGTTTCCAAAAGTTTTAGTTTCATCAATCAACTTTATTTTTCCTTGTATTTCCATGCTTCAAAAGTATTAAAATATATTTTATTTATTTCGCTAATAACAGTTTCCATGCAGAAGCCACATCGTTTTCAGCAATTAATTCTTGTGCTTTTTGGTGTTTTTTAAGTTCGTCTTTGGCACTTACAACCTCACTTATATCAGTATCATCACCAATAAATTTCTCTATTTCTTCCTTAGTTGGTAATTTTTCCACATTGGCCAAGATACCAAGATCGTTCCCCGTAAGAATTTTACTGTTTTTTACAGAGGAAGGAATGGCATCAAAGCCTATTCCCAAGCTCGAAAGCGGTTTTGGTACTTCAAACATCCCTAGGTTTGCCCTGCTATACCAATTACCACCCATTCTACTTACCAAATCTATTTTATGCTGATCTATTTGTCCATCTTCATCTAAAACCGCTTCATTAATGTGCATTTTTAAAACTTCGCACACAATTAAATTTCCAGCGCCCCCTTCTTCCCCTAAAGAAATCACTTCATTCACCCTACACTCAAACTGCACTGGAGATTCGGCGACACGAAAGGGCTTTACCAAATCTGATTCAAGCATTGTTAACCCCGATTTTTCAAACTCATTTACCCCTTTGGGATATTCTGTACTGCTCAAGGAAGCTTGTTGTACGATATCGAAATTTACAATATTAATTACCGCCTCTTTGGTCTCCAAAACATTTTCCAGGGTGTGCTTGGTGGTGTTGTCCCTCACTCTTCTATTTGCCGAAAATATCATAATCGGCGGATTAGAGCTGTACACATTAAAAAAACTAAATGGAGATAGATTTACCGTTCCATTAGCGGCAATAGTACTGGCAAATGCAATGGGCCTAGGCCCAACAGCACTTAATAAATAACCGTGAAGCTTACCCGTTGAAATTTCTTTAGGATCGATAGATAACATAACCTTGTTTTAAACAAAAATAGCGCAAATAACAGAGGCATAAAAATGTTTTGACACTATAAAAATGGGTTATTTTTAATACTATTCCCTAGCTAAAACAATAAAATCACCGCTTTTGCTTTATATTTATAGCATAAGCTCAGCTTACAAACCATTGCTTTGTTCAAATGAAAAAAACCACACGTTGGATTCTTATTATATCCTCTTTTGTAATTGTAGTTTCCATTTTATGGAATACCTACGTGTTTTTTCAGAAGTTTAAAGACGAGGAACGCACGAAAATGAAAATTTGGGCGGAAGCTCTGGGAGAATTTCTGCAAACGACAGATTTGGATCGGGATTTGGGCAACCTCACCTTGGCCGTTATAAAGAACAACACCAGCACCCCTATGATTTACGTGGGTAAAGACGGGGAAATACGCTCAAACAACTTACCAGAAAACAAAGCAGATGATTCGCTGTACATTCAGAAAAAAATACGGCAGTTTAACAGTGAAAATGTACCTATAGAAGTTACTTTTAGAAACGATCGATACGGAACACTTTACTACGGTAATTCTGATGTACTTAACAACTTAAAATTCTACCCTATTGCGTTGATATTAATTATTGTGTTCTTTAGTGCAGCAGTTTATTTCTTTTTTAGAATCTCGAAAGTAGCAGACCAAAATAAATTATGGGCAGGAATGGCAAAAGAAACCGCGCACCAAATTGGGACTCCCCTTTCTTCCCTTTTGGGATGGTCGGAGTTATTAAAGGCCGAAAATATAGACCCCACCATTACCGAGGAAATTGAAAAAGATATCGACCGACTTTCTACCATTACCGAACGCTTTTCTAAAATTGGTTCGGTCCCAAAATTAGAGAGACTGGACATCGTGGCAGAAACCAAAAATTCCTTTGATTATATAAAGGCCCGAAGTTCAAAACTGGTAGCATTTAAATTTTTGGCACCAAGCGAAGAAATTTATTGTATGATCAATTCCCAGCTCTATGGCTGGACCATAGAAAACTTAATCAAAAACGCTATCGATGCCATGAAAGGGAAGGGTGATTTAACGATTGAAATAAAAAAAGATAAGAAAACCGTAAAAGTAAACGTTATAGATAGTGGTAAAGGAATTCAAAAAAGTGATTTTACCAAAATTTTCAATCCTGGTTTTACTACCAAGAAAAGGGGATGGGGCCTTGGTTTGTCTTTGGTAAAAAGAATTATTGAAAATTACCACGATGGCAAAGTAAAAGTTTTGCATTCTGTAATCGATAAAGGAAGTACACTTCAAATTTTATTGAAAACAGAGACAGAATAAATTTTATAAAAAGAAAAGCTCGTGAGCATTAAACAAAAAGAAATTAAACAAGCTGCATTAACCAACAATTGTCCTGAATGTTTCTCTAATGAAGGGCTGTTACTTACTTTTTACCAAAAGCACATAGAAAATGCGTGGTACAAAAATGCCACCAAAGATATTAGCGATACTATAGTTTGTAAAAATTGCAAAACAGACATCTATCCTGTACGTTGGACGGATGATATTGAAAGAGTGCGGGAATTTTATTTAAAAACGGTGGATAGCCCCAAAACATTTTTTAAGCTCACACAACTATCAATTTTTGTAATGATAGGTATTGTGGTAACCGCTATTGCAATTTTTATTTTTATGCAACAACAATAATGGTTTACAAAGCGGCATTCACTTTTTTAGCCAATGCTTTAAACTCCGCTTCTGTTAAAGAAACTTTATGCTGAAAAGTCATTTCGCTCATGGCATTTAAAGGGATTAAGTGTACATGTACATGCGGCACTTCCAGTCCGACAACAGCAATCCCAACCCGTTTACAATCTACCGTTTTTTCCAATGCTTTGGCCACTTTTCGAGAAAATGCCATTAGGCCCATATAAGTTTCCTCATCAAGATCAAAAATCTTATCGACCTCTTTTTTAGGTATACAAAGAGTATGCCCAATCGCATTTGGATTTATATCCAGAAAGGCATAAAAGTTATCGTCTTCTGCAATTTTATAACTTGGTATTTCCCCGTTGATAATCTTTGTAAAAACTGAAGCCATTAGAATGAGGTATTTAAGTACTACTAAAATAAAAAAGGTTTGACCCGTAGCCAAACCTTTTTTATAAAAGAAAATTGTTTTTTTACAACAATCCGTCGATTGCTTCGCTGTATGCCGTTTTAGGAGCAACTCCTACTTGGCGACCTACCACTTCCCCATTTTGGAAAACCAATACCGTAGGTATATTTCTTACACCGTATTTGGCTGCAAATTCTTGGTTGGCATCTACATCTACTTTCCCAATTACTGCTTTTCCATCGTATTCTTCAGAAAGCTGATCTATAATTGGAGCTACCATTCTACATGGGCCACACCAAGCTGCCCAAAAATCTACTAAAACTGGTTTGTCGCTTTTTAAAACTACTTCATCAAAAGTAGCGTCTGTTATCTCTAAAGCCATTTTGTATAATTTTAATTCTTATTCTTTTTACTATTGTTCTGCAAATTTAGTCAATTATTTCTCCATTCCTTACAGGAGGGGTATTTGTTTTGATTATCAAAGTATTTAATTTGCCAATAGTTCAATACAACCAACAATTTAATTCAAACCAAATCGTTATCTTGGGTATATGAAAATGCTTTTTACCATACTTTGCTTTCAGTGTTTTGTGCTCCCATCGTTTTGCCAAGAAGCCGGTTTTAATGAGGATGAAATGAAATGGGTTCCTTTGTATGTTAAAGTATCGGCTTACAACTCAGTAGAAAGTCAAACAGTAGGGCATCCTGCATTGAGTGCGTGGGGAGATACGCTTCAACCCGGAATGAAAGCAATAGCCATCTCTAGGGATTTAATGAAATTGGGCATTACCCACAACACTCCTATAAAAATTGAAGGTTTCGACGGATTTTACCTAGTTAAGGACAAAATGAATGCCCGCTACCGAAAGAAAATAGACATTTATATGGGCCTAGAACTTCAAAAAGCCAGAGAATTCGGGAATAAACATTTGAAGATCTGGTATGGTATTCCGACCGAATAAAATTTTACAGATGTACTTCCAACAGCCTCTATTTCATAAATAGTTAATATCTTACCCAATAAATTTTAATTTAAAGCTTGAAACATGACCATTTTTGTAGACATGGACGAGGTAATGGCAGATACCTATAACGCACATATAGAACAATACAATAAAGATTTTGAGACCTGCCTAACGGTAGAAGAATGCCATGGAAAAGAGGTTTGGCAAAGTGTTCCAGAAGAACATCAAAAAAGTATTCGTAAGCATGCTCATAACGAAGGTTTTTTTAGAATGATAAAACCCATTGAAAACAGCCAAAGGGTGCTCAAAGAGTTGTCGGAAGTGCATGATGTATATATTGCATCGGCAGCAATGGAATTTCCTTTATCCTTGTTGGATAAATACCGCTGGCTAGATGAACATTTCCCTTTTATACATTGGAAAAAAAGAATTTTATGTGGGGACAAACATATTTTAAAGGGCGATGTACTAATAGACGACAGAAGTTTTAACCTGGAACATTTTGACGGGCGCTCCATTATGTTCACCTCTCCGCACAATGTCCATACAAAAGGATTTGAGCGTGTCGATAATTGGAATGAGGTAAGGGAGCTGCTTATGAAATAGATGTATAAAAATGAAGTAATCGCTCTTATAAAATCTAACTTTTCAATCAACTTCCTTATCTTTAAGAGAAAAAATGAGCTTTTACAAAATGTTCGATTTCCTTAGGGAATTAAACAAAAACAACAACAAAGAATGGATGGATGCCCACCGAAAAGAGTATCATGAAGTTCGTGACTTTTATATCGATTGGCTCAATGAAATGGATATGAAATTAGCCAATGTAAATCCTAATTACAGTCATACTCCAGGCAAAAAAGCCATCAATAGAATAAATAATAATTTACTTTACCATCCGAACAAACCTGTTTATAAGGATCATTTTGGAGCCGGACTCGATTTAGAAAAAGGAAAAGGGGATTTTTACATCCATCTTGGCATCAATGGGAGTTTTCTTGCTGGTGGATTTTATAAACCAAAAAGCAATACACTAAAAAGCATTCGGGATGCTATCGATTATAATGGAGAGAAATTAAAAGGGATTATCGAAAAACCATCCTTTAAAAAAATGTTTGGCGATCTTGAAGATGAAGAAATGCTAAAAACATCCCCCAAAGGTTATTCGCAAGACCACAAACATATAGATTTGTTGAGGCATAAAAGTTTTGCGGTTATTCGTACCGTCACCCAAAAAGAAGTATTGGACGATTCTTTTAACGATCACGTTATCGAAGTCTATAAAGAAATGCTGCCTTTCCGCGAATATTTAAACGAAGCGGTAACGGTAAAAGGCTAGAATGGTAGTATTCTAAAACTAAAAACCCGATGCTTGGCATCGGGTTTTCTATTACTCCTATTAAAGAAGTTTTTCTTTTTGTAAACTCTAATTAAGCTTTGTCAGCAGGCTCTTCAACCTCTTCCTCTACTTCTTCAGCAGCGTTCTCAACACCTTCTTTAGTGTCTTCAGCAGCCTCTTCAATAGCGTCTCCTGTATCTTCAGCAGCTTCTTCCATAGCAGCACCTGTGTCTTCAGCAGCCTCTTCTACATCATCAGCAGCGTTTTCGATTGCATCCTCTGCTTTTTCTTCTTTAGTTTCTTTACAAGAAACAGCTGTAAATCCAATTGCTAATACTAGAGCTAAACTTAAAATTACTTTTTTCATGGTTTTCTTTGTTTAAATGTTTACTTAAATTTTGCAACACGAATGTAATAATATTTTTTATTCGTTTACAAATAATTTTACAGCATTTTTAACAATTTTATGGATGCCGCAAAAATCATTTAATTAATTTACGAATGTAACTACCTATTTGGATCATTGATCCTTTATTTTTATTTATAAAATTATCATTTATCGCCCCAACCTTCTTTAAATCCTCTTGATTTTCAATTAGATAATCAATTTCATTCGCAAAATCATTTTTGTTCGAAATGGAAATTATTCCGCCAAGTGAAACCAATTTTTCAGCTTCAATAAAGCCAGAATAATTCTTACCGATAAATACAGGGATGCCAAAAACGGCCGGCTCCAATGTATTATGCAATCCTGTATTACCCATACCACCGCCAACATATGCCATATCTGCATAATTATACACCTTGGTAAGCAAACCAATAGTGTCTAAAATTAGCACATCATAATCGGCCAGTTGCTTATTTTCTTTTTCTGAAAAAAGCACCACTTTTTTATGAAAGCCATTCTTTAACTTCTCTATTAAATGAGGTTTTATATTGTGAGGGGCTATAATATATTTTAATCTTTTGGAAGAATCCCGATTAATATAATCTACCAAGATCTTTTCGTCCTCCGGCCATGTACTTCCAGCCACAAGACATAAATTTTCTTGCTTAAACTCCTGTACAAACTCTAAATGATTATCCCTTTTCAATATTTCTGCCACCCGATCGAAACGGGTATCGCCACTTACCGTTACATTTTCTATGTTTATTTTTCTTAGCAATTCTTTAGACCTTTCGTCTTGAACAAAAAAATGATTGAAGGTTTGCAACGATTTTCTCATAAACGCTCCATACCAATGAAAAAACGATTGCCGCTCCCTAAATATTCCTGAAATTAATAAGGTGGGTATTTTTCTTTTTTTTAATCCGGAAAGATAATTGGGCCAAAATTCGTATTTCACAAAAATGGCGAGTTGCGGATTTACAATCTCTAAAAACTGTCTTACATTGAATTTGGTATCCAGCGGAAGGTAACAAACTACATCTGCAGCACCTGTGTTTTTTTTCACCTCGTAACCTGAAGGGGAAAAGAACGTTACTAAAATTTTATGCCCTGGAAAATCTTTTCGTGCTTGCTCCATAACTGGCAAACCCTGTTCAAACTCCCCCAAAGAAGCCGTATGAAACCAAATTACTTTATCATCTTTGGTAATTTCTGAGACCAAAAAACTAAAAACCCCTTTTCTCCCATCGACAAAAAGCTTTAGCTTTTCATTGAAAATAGCGGCAATACCAACAAAAAATCTGGTTAAATAAACTAGAATATTATATAAAAAAAACACTTTTCTCCTTTTGTCGCTAAAATACGTTACTTTCTGTTAATACATTGGGTACGGTAACTTAATTTTGTAATTTTGTAGCTACTTAAGACCATATCTCCATGAGAAAAATACAGATGGTTGACTTGCAAAGTCAATACGAATTCATAAAAGAAAAAGTAAATAATTCCATAACCGAAGTTTTAGAATCTGCAGCTTTTATAAACGGCCCCGAAGTTCATAATTTTCAAAAAGAACTCGAGGCGTATTTAGGTGTAAAGCACGTAATCCCTTGCGCTAATGGCACAGACGCCTTGCAAATCGCCATGATGGGACTCGATCTTAAGCCCGGAGATGAGGTAATTACTGTAGACTTTACTTTTGCGGCCACAGTAGAAGTAATTGGTTTGTTACAGCTTACCCCTGTTTTGGTAGATGTAGAGCCCGATACTTTTAATATGGATGTAGACGCTCTTAAAAAAGCAATTACACCAAAAACTAAAGCTATAGTTCCTGTACACCTATTTGGTCAATGCGCCAATATGGAAGCCATCATGGAAATTGCTGAGGCACATAATTTATATGTTATAGAAGACAACGCCCAGGCCATTGGAGCCGATTATACCTTTAAAAACGGAACAACAAAAAAGGCTGGAACTATGGGAGATGTAGGTGCTACTTCTTTCTTCCCCTCTAAAAACCTTGGTTGTTATGGCGACGGCGGAGCTATTTTTACCAATAACGACGAATTGGCCCACACTTTACGTGGAATTGTAAACCACGGAATGTACGAACGCTACCATCACGATGTCGTTGGGGTCAACTCTAGGTTAGATTCCATTCAAGCGGCTGTTCTTAGGGCTAAACTTCCGCTTCTGGACAGTTACAACCAAAAAAGAAGGGACGCTGCCAGAAAATACACTGCCTCTTTAAAAGATAACAAACATATAATTACACCGCGACTTAATGCCCCCTGCGGAAAAGACCGTATATGCGACACTTGCAATTGTCATGTTTTTCACCAGTACACTTTACGTATTACCAACGGAAAAAGAGATGCGCTGGTAAAATTTTTAAACGATAGCGGTATCCCATGCGGTGTTTACTACCCAATACCCTTGCATTTGCAAAAGGCTTATAGGGACGATAGGTACAACGAGGGGGATTTTACCGTTACAAATCTATTGGTTAAAGAAGTAGTTTCTTTACCGATGCACACCGAATTGGACGACGACCAAATATTATTCATTACAGATAAAATCAAAGAATTTTTAGATTAACCAGAAACAGAAAACTTTTACATGAAAATATTAGTTACCGGAGGACTCGGTTTTATAGGGTCTCACACCGTAGTAGAACTACAAAACAAAGGATTTGAAGTAATTATCATAGACAACCTATCCAATTCTTCCACCGATGTACTGGAAGGGATAAAAGCCATCACAGGCAAAGAACCTCTTTTTGAAAAATTAGACTTGCGTGAGAAAGACTCGGTTGCCGATTTTTTTAAAAAACATACCGATGTAAAAGGGGTTATCCACTTTGCAGCTTCTAAAGCTGTTGGGGAAAGTGTTGAAAAACCACTTCTCTACTACGAAAACAATCTTAGCACCTTGGTTTATCTTCTGAAAGAATTATCGGTAAAAGACGATGCTTCCTTTATTTTTAGCTCTTCCTGTACGGTTTACGGGCAAGCTGATGAATTACCAATTACAGAAGATGCCCCAGTGAAAAAAGCTGAATCCCCTTACGGAAACACCAAACAAATTGGGGAAGAAATTATTCAAGACACCTGTAAAGTGTATCAAAACATAAAAGCGATTTCGTTAAGGTATTTTAACCCCATTGGCGCACACGAAAGCGCTAATATTGGCGAACTTCCTTTGGGTGTCCCTCAAAATCTTGTGCCCTTTATTACCCAAACCGGTGTTGGTTTGCGAAAGCAACTTTCTGTTTTTGGGGACGATTATCCAACAACAGATGGTACCTGTATTCGAGATTACATTCACGTTGTAGACTTGGCAAAAGCACATGTTATCGCGCTAGAGCGCTTAATGGAGAATAAAAACAAAACCAACTACGAAGTTTTCAATGTTGGTACAGGCACTGGAAGTTCTGTTTTGGAAGTAATTAAAAGTTTCGAAAAAGTAGCCGATAAAGAACTTAATTACAAAATAGTAGACAGGCGCGCCGGGGATGTTATTGCAGCATATGCAGACACTACCAAAGCCAACGAAGAATTAGGGTGGAAAGCAAAATCTACCTTGGATGAAGCAATGGCATCCGCATGGAAATGGGAACAAAAAGTTAGATCTTAATAAGATCTAACTCTTTAGGATCCTGTATTAAATTTAAAAACCAACCTTATGAAATTAAAATACCTTCTTAGTGCCTGTTGTTTTATGCTTACCATTTTAATGAGCGCACAAAACATGTATCTCCATTGCGGAAAAATTATCGATACCAAAAACGCAAAAGTGCTCAACGAAAAAACCATTGTTGTTTCTGGGAATAAAATAAAGAGCATCGATAATGGCTACTTGCAACCTAGTAATTCCAAAGACGTAGTGGTAGACCTCAAGAATAAAACAGTGCTTCCTGGATTAATGGATTTTCATGTTCATTTGGAGTCGGAAACCAATCCTAATGCTTATTTACAGGAATTCACTTTAAACGAAGCCGATGTGGCTTTTACTTCCCAAGAAATTGCTTCGCGAACCTTAATGGCCGGTTTTACTACCGTACGTGATTTGGGCGGTAGTGGCGTGAACATTGCGTTAAGAAATGCCATTAACCAGGGAAAAGTTGAAGGCCCCAGAATTTTTACAGCAGGGAAATCGTTGGCAACCACTGGAGGACATGCCGACCCCACCAACGGTTACCGAAAAGACTTACAGGGTGATCCAGGCCCAAAAGAAGGTGTGGTGAATAGCGTCGATGAAGCCAAAAAAGCAGTAAGGCAACGGTACAAAAATGGGGCAGACCTTATTAAAATTACAGCTACTGGAGGCGTACTAAGCGTGGCGAAAAATGGTCAAAACCCACAATTTACCCTAGAAGAAATAAAGGCCATCTGCGAAACGGCGGCTGATTATGGTTTTCATGTTGCTGCTCATGCCCATGGGGACGAAGGTATGCAACGTGCTGTAAAAGGTGGGGTAAAAACCATTGAGCACGGTACATTAATGAGTGATGAAACCATGGAACTTATGAAACAAAATGAAGTTTATTTGGTTCCTACGATTACCGCTGGAAAATCGGTTTCTGAAAAGGCAAAAATTGACGGGTATTACCCCGATGTTATTGTGCCTAAAGCATTGAATATTGGTCCGAAAATTCAAAATACCTTCGCAAAAGCTTACAAAAAAGGGGTTCCTATAGCATTTGGCACCGATGCCGGGGTATTTACCCATGGTGAGAACGCAAAAGAATTTGGATATATGGTTGAAGCCGGAATGAAACCGATGGAAGCCTTACAATCGGCAACCATTACCAATGCGAAAATTATTAAAAAAGAAAACGAATTGGGACAGATTGCTCCTGGTTTTCTTGCAGATATTATTGCAGTGGAAGAAAATCCTATAGACGAGATTAAGACTTTGGAAAACGTTGTATTTGTAATGAAAGACGGAAAAATTTACAAACAATAAGTAAGTTTAATAGACCAAATAAACTACTTAAAATGTAACTTCTCCTCAAATATTCTTATCTTAGAATACAACAAAATTTCTATGAAGAATTCAAAAACCCTCGCTATTGTAAACACGGTAAGTGTGCTATTGGTAATTGCCATTAATTATATTTCGCAAGCACTACGCCTTAATGGAAACACCATTGGGGAATTGAGCGACGAATACGATAATCTTTTCACGCCCGCCGGCTATGCTTTCGCTATTTGGGGGATTATATATTTAGGATTAATAGCCTTTGTGATATTCCAAATTAGACGGGCATTTTTCAGCAAAAAAGAATCGGGATTCATTAAAGACATTGGTTTTAACTTTGCCATGGCAAATCTGGCAAATTCGTTATGGGTTTTCGCTTGGCTTTATGAATACACGCTGGTTTCTGTATTTTTAATGCTCGTCATTCTATTTTCACTGATCCGGATTATTTTAAAAGCAAACATGGAAAAATGGGATGCCCCCATAGAAATTATAGCCTTTGTTTGGTGGCCTATTTGTATTTATTCCGGATGGATTGCAGTGGCTACCATTGCAAATATTTCTGCATATCTTTCTAAAATTGGATTCGATGGTGGCGCACTTTCGGAAGTTTCATGGACCATGATAATGATTATGGTAGCTACGGTATTAAACGTAGTGATGATTTACAAAAGAAACATGCGGGAATTCGCGGGCGTTGGTGTTTGGGCTTTGGCCGCTATTTATGTAAGACATCGTGAAACACAGGAAAATATTGCATATATAGCCATTGGAGGCGCTGTAATTATAGTAATTTATATGCTTCTTCACGGTTACAAAAACCGGGCTACGGCTCCGCATATAAAATTAAAACAACGGTTACAGTCTTAAGGTTTATCTATCTAAAACATACTTTGTATATCGCTACCCCAGCTAGGATAGGTGAAAATTATATTTTTTAAATCTTCCACCGTCATTTCACCATAAATAGCCATTGCAAATAGGTTAATGACCTCACTTGCCTCTGGGCCTACCAAATGTGCTCCTAAAATTTTCCCCGATTGTTTCTCCACAATGGTTTTAAAAGCGTAATAATCAGTATTTATACGTTTGGCATTGAACCAATAAGGAACGGAGTCCGTTTTGATGATGATTTCTTTTCTTAACTGTTTAGCTTCGTCTACGGAAATTCCTACGGAAGCAACATTGGGTAAAGTAAACACTACAGAAGGCGCTTCTTTGTAACCTGTTTTGACTCGATTTCCATTTTTTAAATTTTCAGCAACTATTTTACCCTCTTTAGTAGAAAAAGGGGTTAAAGGTAGTGCATGTGCTGAAACATCCCCACAGGCATACACGCTTTTATTGGTGGTACTCTGAAGGAATTCATTTACCTCAACACCATTTTTATGATATGCTATAGCACCTTTTTCAAGATTTAATCCAGCAATCGACGGAACCCTCCCCGAAGTATTAAATACCATTTCTGCTTTTATGGATTGCTTCTCTCCTTCTTTTTCATAGGTAACCCTAAAATTCTTTTGAAGCTTTTCCACTGATTCCACCTCCGATTCAAAAACAAATTTAATTCCCAAATCTTTGGATGCCGCCGTAACGTGTGCCACCATATCTTCATCGAAAACAGACAAAGGCCGTTTTCCATGATCCATAACTGTAACCTCGACACCAAAACGAGCTGCCATATGGGCAAACTCCATCCCCACGTACCCAGCTCCTATAAAGATCATACTTTCTGGTAATGTTGGTAACGACAAAAAGTCGTCGCTGTTTTTTAAGAGATCTGCCCCTTCAAAAGTTAAGTTTCTCGGCTGTTTCCCAGAGGCGATTACTATTTTTTTAGCTTGAACTTTCTTACCTTCCACCAGCAGGGTATTTTCATCTAAAAACTCCGGCGATTGATGATACATATGGATACCAGCTTTTTTTAAACTCTCCTCCGTTTTTCGTGGAATTTTAGCTGTAAACTCTTTTTTAAAGTCCATTACCTGTTTCCAAGTGCTCTTTGGAAGTGTTGCTACACCTTTACCCTCCAAATCTTTTGCTCTTTGGAGTATTTCCGTGGTTGCCAAAATTACTTTTTTGGGATCGCAACCTCTGTTCGCACAGGTCCCACCGAATTCCCTTTTATCGGCCACGGCCACCTTCATGCCAGCTTCAGCACAGGAATAGGCCACCGTTTGCCCGGCAATTCCGCTCCCTATTACAAACACATCAAAAGTCTCTATCTTCATTCGTTAATTTTCATTTCATATTAAAATGCAGTTTTTACCACACCTCCATCTGCCTTTAGCGCCGCTCCATTGGTAGCTGAAGAAAGCGGACTTGCAACGTAGGCAACCATATTGGCAATTTCCTGTGGATCTATAAACCGTTGCAATAAAGATGCTGGTCTTTCTGTATTGAAAAATTCTTTTTCCACTTCTTCCCTATTATCTTCATCCACATCGGCAAAGTCTTTAACCCCTTCAGAAAATGTTGGCCCTGGTAAAACCGAATTTACGGTTACATTGGTTCCTTTTGTCGTTTCAGAAATACCCCTGGAAATAGCCAACTGCGCGGTTTTGGTCATTCCGTAATGCACCATTTCTTCTGGAATATTAATACCACTTTCACTGGAAATAAAAATAATCCTTCCCCAATCCCGTCTTTTCATACTCGGCAAAAAAGCCCTTGAGAGCCTAACCCCGCTCATGACATTAATATCGTAAAATCGTTGCCAGTCATTATCAGGGATCTCTTCAAATGGTTTAGGTTCGAAAACCCCGACATTATTAACCAAAATATCAATATCACTTAAATTATTGATTAATGATTTTATTTCTTCAGGGCTTGAAAAATCACAAGCTATTCCAGATATTTTTGATTTTGGAGCAGCTTCCTTGAGTTTTTTAAGCGCCTCGTCTACCGAGTCTTCACTTCTTCCATTAATAATCACTTCTGCCCCTTCTTCGGCTAGGGTCTTGGCAATAGCAAAACCTATTCCTTTGGTAGACCCAGAAATAAATGCTCTTTTTCCTTGTAACTGTAAATCCATAATGCACTTTTTATTTACTTCAAATTATTCATTCAAAACGAGATATGAAAGCTTCTGCCGTGTTTTAAGTTTAATTTAGCTTTTATAATGTTGTTGCATTCTGTTATCTTTGCCGAAAATACGTTTAAGTGAGTAACAAGATCACGCCGTCTGGCTTAAGTCAGGTTATAACTGCCTATAAAGAATCTCTGCAACTACAGAAATTAGGGGATTCTATTGCCAATTCTCAAAGTAACACCCATTTAAAAGGTCTCGTAGGATCGTCTCTTTCCATGGTTATGGCGAATGCCTTCAAAGAGGCAGAACGCCCTTTTCTGTTTATTCTGAATGACAAAGAGGAGGCTGCTTATCATCTCAACGATCTAGAACAATTGATTGGTGAAAAAGATGTGCTGTTTTACCCCGGAAGCTACCGGAGGCCTTACCAAATTGAAGAAACCGATAATGCGAATATATTATTAAGGGCAGAAGTGCTCAATAGAATAAATTCCCGGAAGAAACCTGCGGTAATTGTAACCTACCCAGAAGCACTGTTTGAAAAAGTGGTTACCAAAAAAGAACTCGAAAGAAGCACCCTAAAAATAAACCTCAACGATAAACTTTCCATCGATTTTATTAACGAAACGCTTTTTGAATATAAATTTAAAAGAGTAGACTTTGTTACAGAACCAGGGGAGTTTTCGGTACGTGGAGGGATTGTAGACGTATTTTCCTTTTCTAATGACGAGCCTTATAGAATCGAGTTTTTCGGGGATGAAGTAGATAGTATTCGAACTTTCGATGTAGAAACCCAACTTTCCACCGATAAGCTTAAAAAAATAAACATTATACCCAATGTAGAGAACAAATTATTGGAAGAAGATAGGGAAAGCTTCTTAAAATATATCTCTTCAAAAACAGTCGTTTTCATCAAAAATAGCGAATTGTTATTTTCAAGAATAGACGGACTCTTTGCGAAAGCGGAAGAGGCTTTTAAATCACTTTCCCAAGATATTAAGCACGCGCCACCAGAAGAACTTTTTTGTACTGGGAAACTTCTTAAAAGTCAAGTAAAGGAATACAGCGCTGTTGTACTTAATACCCAAAAAATCGAGGAAAATGCGTTTGAAACAGTAACTTTTCAAACCACACCACAACCTTCCTTTAACAAGCAGTTCGATTTACTAATTGAAGATTTAAATAACAACCACGAAAAGGGCTACAAGAATTATATTTTTTGTGTTAGCGATCAGCAGGCCAAGCGCTTTCACGATATTTTCGACGACGTAGACAAAGATGTACATTACCAAACGGTGGTATTTTCTTTGTATCAAGGCTTTATAGACCATGAACACAAACTGGTTTGCTATACCGATCATCAAATATTTGAACGCTACCACAAATTTCAGCTTAAAAATGGATATTCCAAAAAGCAGGCAATCACCCTTAAAGAACTAACCAATCTGGAAATTGGGGACTATGTTACCCATATCGATCACGGAATTGGAACCTTTGGTGGTTTGCAAAAAATTCAGGTAGAAGGAAAACTCCAAGAAGCCATAAAATTAATTTATGGAGAACGGGACATTTTGTATGTGAGCATACATTCGCTCCATAAAATTACCAAATACAACGGGAAAGACGGTAAAACACCTAAAATCTATAAGCTAGGTTCCAGTGCTTGGAAAAATCTTAAAAAGAAGACGAAGAGCAGGGTTAAAGAAATTGCTTTTAACCTTATTAAACTATACGCCAAGCGAAAGACGGAAAAAGGATTTCAGTACGGTCCCGATAGTTATCTGCAAAACGAACTGGAAGCTTCCTTTATTTATGAAGATACTCCAGACCAAAGCAAAGCCACGGAAGATGTAAAACAAGATATGGAGAGTCCGCAACCTATGGACAGACTTGTTTGCGGCGATGTAGGTTTTGGTAAAACAGAGGTCGCCATCCGGGCAGCTTTCAAGGCAGTAGACAACGGCAAACAGGTTGCAGTATTGGTACCTACCACTATTTTGGCTTTTCAGCACCATAAAACATTTACAGAAAGGTTAGCAGATATGCCGGTTACCATAGAATACCTTAACCGATTTAGAACTGCCAAAGAAAAACGTGATACCCTAGAACGCCTTGCCGAAGGTAAAGTAGATATCATTATTGGGACGCATCAACTGGTAAATAAAAATGTGAAATTTAAAGATCTGGGTCTTCTAATTGTAGATGAAGAACAAAAGTTTGGGGTAGCCGTAAAAGACAAATTAAAAACCATCAAGGAAAATGTAGATGTGCTTACACTTACAGCTACGCCTATACCGAGAACGCTTCAGTTTAGTTTGATGGCGGCAAGGGATCTGTCGGTTATTACAACTCCCCCACCAAACCGATATCCTATTGAAAGTAATGTCATTCAGCTGAATGAAGAGGTAATCCGAGATGCCGTTTCTTATGAAATCCAACGGGGCGGACAAGTATTTTTTATACACAACCGTATTGAAAACATAAAGGAAGTAGCTGGTATGGTACAGCGACTTGTTCCGGATGCCAAAATTGGTATCGGACATGGGCAAATGGATGGAAAAAAACTAGAACAGTTGATGTTGAACTTTATGAGGGGCGATTTCGATGTTTTGGTTGCCACCTCTATTATTGAAAGCGGACTGGATGTACCAAACGCCAATACTATTTTTATAAACAACGCCAATAATTTTGGATTGTCAGACCTTCACCAAATGCGTGGCCGGGTGGGGCGTAGCAACAAAAAGGCATTTTGCTATTTTATAACTCCTCCGTATTCGGCTATGACAGATGATGCCCGAAAACGAATTCAGGCTTTAGAACAGTTTACTGAACTTGGAAGCGGATTCAATATCGCGATGAAAGATCTCGAAATTCGCGGTGCCGGTGATATTTTGGGCGGGGAACAAAGTGGGTTTATGAATGAAATTGGTTTCGACACCTACCAAAAAATTCTTCAGGAAGCCATCGAAGAACTTAAAGAAAATGAATTTGCCGATCTATACGATGCTCCAAAGGACGCCGATAAGGTTTATGTGAAAGAAACCCAATTGGACACCGATTTTCAATTGTTGTTCCCAGACGATTACATCAATGCCATTACCGAACGCCTCAACCTCTACAACGAATTGAGCAATTTAAAAACAGAAGATGAGCTAGAGACCTACGAACAAAGGCTTGTAGACCGTTTTGGCGAACTCCCAAAAGAAGCAAACGATTTACTTAACAGTGTTCGCATCAAGTGGTTGGCCACTCAAATTGGCTTGGAACGCATCATATTAAAGCAAGGGAAAATGGTTGGGTATTTTGTCGCCGATCAACAGAGCAGTTTTTACCAAAGCGACCGCTTTAGAAAAGTGCTACAATACATACAAACACACCCCAAAATTGGAAAAATAAAAGAAAAGCAAACCCGAAATGGCCTAAGATTGCTAATAACCTTTGAAAATATAAAGACCGTTAACAAGGCACTTAACACTTTACAACCATTTGCAGAACCAGCTTACGCAGAATCTTAAAATCCCCAATGAAAAAAATTAGCATTCTTTTTTTACTTATCCCATTATTTACCTTAGCACAATTTAAAATCTCTGGTACTTTTAACCCAAAAGAGAAATTTAGCCAAGTTTTCCTATATCAGGTTACCGCCAAAGCTCCAGCGTATATCTCTTACACCTCTATAAATAAAGAAGGTGCTATGGAAATTCCTTTGGAAAAAGATTTTAAAGCTGGAATGTACAGGCTCGTTTTTGGAGTTCCTCAAGATGAATATTACTTCGATTTTATCTTCAACGGAAAAGAAAATATCTCCTTTGAATATGTTCTAACCGAAGGTGCCACCTTTTTAACTTCGGAAGAAAATCTGCTTTTGCAAGAATACAATACCAAAGCCGATGAGGCAAAAGCACTACTTGGTGAAGTATTCAAACCAAATGTCTCAGAAAAAACATTTTTGAATGTCTTTCATGCAATAGACGCGGTTCAAAACACTTATGAAACAGAGAGTGAAGGTATGATTGCACATCATTTTATAAAAACTGGCCGTATTCCCATTCCAAAGAAAAAGATTTCCTTAAAGCAATACATCAGCTTGGAAAAGGATCATTTTTTTAATCATATTGATTTTAATGATCCGGTTTTACAGCAGTCAGAATATTTAATAAATGCATCAACCATTTATGTATTTCGGTTTGCCGAAAAAGAAAATGACAAAGCATACAAAGAGAATATCGATTTTATAGCCTCTAAAGTGGATGATAATTTCAGTGTAAAAAAATCGATTATGGAGTCTTTGTGGAACGATTTTTCGCAAGAAGAAAATGCTGAGGTTGCCAATTATATAGCCGACACTTATTTATTGAAATTGGCCAAAGCTTATAACGACCAAAAATTAATTATGGCCATAAATGCCTTTCAAAAAACTGGGATTGGGGCCAAAGTCCCTAATTTTAATCTTGGTAACTCCCAAACTTTGTACGATTTGGAGGAGGCCAACAACTATTTGCTTATTTTTTGGAGCAGCACTTGCTCGCATTGTTTAAAGGAAATTCCAGAAGTGAAAGATTTTTTAAATTCACACAATGTAAGCACGAAGCAGCTTCAAGTAGTAGCTTTTGGTTTAGAAGACGATGAACACCCATGGAAAGACACTATTAAAAACTATCCAGATTTCATCCATGTATTTGGAGCTGGAAAGTGGGATAATCAAACTGCTGTGGAATACAGCATTATGGCCACCCCTACTTATTTTTTACTGGATAACAGTAAAAGAATTCTCGCAAAGCCCGAAACTTTGGAAGATCTAAAAAAATCGATTGACGATTTGTAAATTTTTTGCGAAGCTTTAAGCAGCTTAAAACTTATTTTTCAGTAGACATTCAAAGAGTTCAATTCTCAATAAACCGTTTCCCAAAAACTTAAAATCTTATCCTTAAACCAGAAAGGTATGCGGTTAAGCAGCAATAGACAAATTCTCAAACCCTTTTAAGCTGTGCGAGCAACTTTTTGAACTCTTCATACTTCCATAGATTATATAGAGATAGAGTTTGTGAGGTAAAACTAAATTTTTAACTCGTAAAATAGCGCCTAAAGTCCTTTTAAGTCTTTAATCACCTTAAAAGCAACATCAATTTGGTCTTCCCCAACGATAATGGTGAATTCGTTGGTAGTAGAAATTACTTCATGCAAAATAATACCTTCCCACGCCAATCGCTGAAAAATAAAATAATAGATTCCAGGTATAACAACATTTTCTTCTGGAAGCTTTACACTTATGGAGGAAAGTTTATCTATTTTTTGAGTCAGCTTCTCATCCTTAAAAATGTTTTCCACGATATCGTTCATGGAGTCGCTCACCACAATATTGGTTTCGTTCACCCCACGGGAAGAAGTATAAAAAACATCTTTATTATCCGTAATTTCCTGCAATAACCGTGCTTGCTTGTTTAAAATGGTGTCGGATAATAAAAATGTGTAGTCTATTAAAGATGAACGCACAGTAATCTCCCCTATGTTTTTTAAAACCTTGAGGATTCGGTGAGTAGCGCGAAATTCCAATTCAGAGGAAAGTCTTTTTAGCGCCATGACAATAGCTCCATTACGCACATCCTTTCCTAATTGTTCTTCAATCTCTGGCTTAATGTTTCTGGAAAGAGAGGTAAGATTAATAATCCCTTGCGCCAAGGCGCTCTGTAAAAAAGGTTTCGACTTAATGTAGTTTTCTACAATGGATGAAATTGTTTTCATTATCTGGTTTGGTTTTAGGAGCAGTAAAATTAAGTCAACTTTTTTTCAAAAACAAAAAATAAAACGAAATGTTTTATTTATAACAATTCAAAAATGATAGAAGGCATCTTCAATATGTTCGATCTCATATTTATCCTTATTCTTTACTACTGCAACAATATCGAAACGCGTTTCCAAATCAATGTTATTTTCATTCAGATAAAAGTCCATCGCTTTTACCATCAACTTTATCTTTTTTTTATTTACAAAGCTCTGTGGATCACCAAAAAAGGATGAGCTACGTGCCTTAACCTCCACTGCTACTATCCTATTATTTATGGCGGCAATAATGTCTACTTCCGCCCGATCGTAAAAATAATTTATCTCCAAAATATCATAGCCTTTACTCTTTAAAAGCTCTACTGCCATTTTTTCTGCCTTCTTACCAAATTCGTTATGCGTAGCCATATTTTTAAGATTCCTTATAGGAAATAATGTCTTAATATATAATTTTCTGGTATTAAAACCATTAGTTAACAACAAAGTATTTAATACTTTAGAAAAATTGTTTACTTTTAAGCGCCCTAAATTATTATTATGAACGTCATCTTTTTTAAGATACTCACCGTATATTATTTAAGTTGACCCATGTTCTACTAAAAACCTAAAAAGAATGCTAGCAAAAACCAACTGTAACACAGCCTCCTTAGCTCCTTTTACTCAACCTTTAGAGGAAAAACAAATTTTGCACTTGTACAGGAGAGCTGGTTTTGGAGTTCCTTTTGGCACCTTACAATCTCATATTGGTAAATCTGCCACCCAATTGGCGACCGAAGTTATTGAGGAAGCCATAAACATGCCTTTAACAGAAGAACCTGAGTGGTCTACTTGGGACAATACTTTTTATCCTGAAGATGGGGACGAGAGCAGAGATATAAAAAGAACCCAAATTAGTCAATGGAAAGAAGCTTATGTAACCGATTTACGCATCAATAACTTGCGGGATCGCATGAGTTTCTTTTGGCACAACCACTTTGTTACAGAATTGCGGGAATACGATTGTCCTTCTTATCTATATGAATATATCACCTTACTACAAACGCACTCTTTAGGAAATTTTAGAACGTTTGTATACGATATAGGCATAAACAATGCAATGCTTAAATATTTGAATGGGGACAAAAGTGGAAAAGGGAATCCCAATGAGAACTATGCTCGGGAATTGTACGAACTTTTCACCATGGGAGAAGGTATTGGATACACCGAAGAAGATATTAAAGAAACAGCACGTGCCTTAACAGGTTACGTAAAACGCGATGAAGGTTGCGGACCTATTCTTTTTAATCCAAATGCATTTGATACTAAAAGTAAAACCATTTTTGGACAAACTGGTGCTTGGGGATACGACGATGTGATTAATATATTATTTGCAGAAAGACCCAATGAAATTGCCACTTTTGTCTGTGGAAAACTTTATGAGTTTTTTGTAAACCCCTTACAAGTTCCAGAAATAACACAAGATCTGGCAGCCACTTTTATCGCTAACGATTTTGAATTGGCTCCGGTATTGGCGCAGTTATTTGCGAGTCAGCATTTCTTCGATGAGGAAGCTAAAGGAGTTATTATAAAAAGTCATTTCGATGTGTTTTATAATTTCACCAACGAAACAGGTTTTCAAACCACCAACGATATGGTTTTGGATGGGGTAAATATTTGCCGCATGATAGGCCAAGAGGTTTTTAATCCTGTTGATGTGGCAGGATGGCAACGCGATCGCGACTGGATTGGGCCTAGTACGCTTATTGGCAGATGGAAAATGCTCGAATTTTATTTAAATGAAACCTATGCGCTCAACGAAGATCAATTTTCGAACCTAGCCATAGACCTCGCCGGTGGCCCCGGTAATATTGATCCAGAAGATATCACTCGAAAAATTGTAGATTGGTTTTTACCTTTAGGATTTCATTCCCCAGAAGATTATGAAATTGCTACCGATATTTTTAAAAGTGATGTTCCCGAGAATTATTTTGAGGATGGCTCTTGGAACTTACTTTCCTCTTACGCATCCAAACAGGTTCTAGACCTTTTACAGCACCTTATCAAACAGCCAGAATTTCAACTTAAATAACCTACAAGCTCATGTGCAATCAACATTATACTCCGTTTAACAATAAAGAAAAACACGATGAAGAACACGAGAAATGGACTCGCCGTTCTTTTTTACAAGCTTTAGGTCTTGCAGGATCTGGCTCCATGCTCCTTGGTGGAAATATTTTATCGGCCTCATCACCCTCTCCGCTTACGGCTGCTTTGGAAGCTTCAGAAAATGACAATATTCTAATTTTAATACGGTTGAATGGTGGTAACGATGGACTGAATACTATTATTCCAGCCTACGATTTTGATAGATACGCAAATTTTAGACCTAAAATACACATCCCGTTTAACAACCTTACCCGTTTGAACGATGCTTTCTATATGCCTAAGTATATGGAAAATCTGGAAAAACTATGGGGAGAGGGCGGTATGAAAGTAGTTCATGGTGTGGGTTACGAGAATCATAATATGTCTCACTTTAGCTCTTCAGATATTTTTGCTTCAACAGATGTAAACAATAGAACCAATACTGGTTGGATGGGTAGATATTTTGACAATCACGGAGATTTCTCAAACTATCTCTTAAATCCGCCTTCAGATCCAGCGGCCATCCAGGTAGGAAATATTGGAAATCTAATATTTCAAGGAGATGATGTAAACTATGCATTTACCATAAATAACGTTACCGAACTGGAACGTATTGCGGAAGAGGGTGTGGTACATAGTTTAAGCGACCTTATTCCAGATTGTACTTACGAAGAGCAATTATACTTTTTAAGGGGTGCTGCAAATACAACCTATGAATATTCTGGTATTATTTCCAACGCCTTTAAAGCTGCACAAAATAGTGTAGAATACCCAAATGGTTCTTTGGGAAGACAACTGGCAACGGTTTCTAGATTGATTAAAGGTGGGTTGGGAACTAAAATATACATGGTTAGTATTGGTGGTTTCGATACGCATTCTGCGCAGCCAGAGAGACACCAAAATTTAATGACCGAAATTGCTGATTCTGTAGATGCCTTTTATCAGGATCTGGAAGCAGGAGGGCACCACAAACGTGTATTGAGCATGACGTTCTCTGAATTTGGAAGGAGAGTCTACGAAAATGGTTCTTTTGGTACCGACCATGGTACGTCGGCACCTATGTTGCTTTTTGGCCCAGGAATGGAAGGTCAAGGCTTTATTGGGGAGCATCCAGACCTTAATGATTTAATAAGGGGAGGCAACCTAAAGACTTCTGTAGATTTTAGGGATGTTTATGCATCTATAATGTCCGAATGGCTTTGCATCGATAATAATTTGGTGAGTGCAGCGCTTAACGGCCAAACTGCCACTTTATTAGGACTCGGTCTCACATGTTCTTCTTCAGACAACACAACCATCGAAGGGGAAGGCCCCATTGTAGATGGCGGCACCCCAATGCCAGACGTTATAGAACCTCCAACACCAGAGTTTGAAAATGCTACCTCCTTCGAGCATTTCCCTTCTTATGGAGAAGACAAAAATGTCTATGTTAATTATACAGTTCCAACAGCTGCCCATTTGGTTATTAAGCTTTACAACATTCTTGGACAAGATCTAGGAACCATTGTAAACGAAATGTCTTTTGAGGGGCAACACAAGGTAAATATTACCGAAGCAGCTAAAAAATCCTTTAATCGCGGACAGTATATTTATAGCATTTCTTATAACGGGAAAAATTACAGTAAATCTATTGTTTTAAGTTAGTTGACATTGTTTTTAAAGCTCTAGAAACCTAAGGTTTTTAGAGCTAAAATGGAGCGCTAATTTTACCCATTTAACATATAGTAGCTTCTCTAAGAATGTGGAGATTTAAGTTCTCCTACTAGCTCCATGATGGCCTAAAAAATCAACTCATTTTAGCCGGCTAACAATGGTGCTATTTGTTTATGCTTAATTCGTATTAAACTCTGTTGAAAATCCTTATTTTTGTGACTTCAATAAATTTTGAAAATGTCACAACACTATAACGATACCCCACAAAATAAAGATAGATTTACCATTACGGCTGCATTGCCCTATACCAATGGCCCAATTCATATTGGACATTTGGCCGGTGTCTATGTTCCTGCAGATATTTATGCACGTTATCTGCGTTTAATTGGTAAAGATGTCGCTTTTATCTGCGGAAGTGATGAGCATGGAGTTGCCATCCCAATGAAAGCGAAAAAAGAAGGGGTAACACCTCAAGAAATTATTGACAAATACAACGGGATTATAAAAAAGTCTTTTGAAGATTTTGGTATTTCGTTTGACAATTATTCGCGTACCTCTGCAGAGATCCATCATAAAACCGCTTCGGAATTTTTTAAAAAAATGTACGAAGAAGGAAAATTCATTGAAGAAGTAACAGAACAACTTTACGATGAAGAAGCACAACAGTTTCTTGCCGATCGTTTTGTGGTGGGTACATGCCCTAAATGTGGGCATGATGGCGCCTACGGAGATCAATGTGAAAACTGTGGGAGCTCGTTAAATGCCACCGACCTTATAGAACCGAAATCTACCATTACTGGCTCTGTTCCAGTTTTAAGGGAAACTAAACACTGGTTTTTACCCTTAGACCAATACGACACATTTTTAAGGGAATGGATTATTAAAGGGCATAAAAAAGATTGGAAACCTAACGTATACGGTCAAGTAAAAAGTTGGATCGATGAAGGGTTAAGGCCCCGAGCCGTAACCAGGGATCTCGATTGGGGCATCCCAGTTCCTGTGGAAGGTGCCGAAGGAAAAGTTTTATATGTTTGGTTCGACGCCCCTATCGGTTATATTTCCTCTACCAAAGAATGGGCTGCCCGGGAAGGAAAAGATTGGGAACCCTATTGGAAAGATTCTAGGCTCATCCATTTTATTGGAAAAGATAATATTGTTTTTCACTGCATTATTTTTCCTGCAATGCTCCAAGCTCATGGGGAATATATCTTACCAGAAAACGTTCCCGCCAACGAATTTTTAAATTTGGAAGGCAATAAATTGTCTACTTCCAAAAATTGGGCGGTTTGGTTGCATGAATATTTAGAAGATTTCCCAGAGAAACAAGATGTATTGCGTTATACCCTAACGGCAAACGCACCAGAAACCAAGGATAACGATTTTACATGGAAGGATTTTCAGTCTAGAAACAACAACGAATTGGTAGCCATCTTCGGAAACTTTATCAATCGTGTTATTGTTTTGAGTCAGAAATACTACGACGGTATCGTTCCAGAACCAGCGGCTTTTAGTGATATTGATACAAAAACACTTCAGGAATTGAAAAAATACCCTGAAATTATTTCAAACTCCATAGAAAAGTACCGGTTTAGGGAAGCATCCCAAGAACTTATGAATTTAGCGAGGTTAGGTAACAAATACTTAGCCGATGAAGAACCTTGGAAAGTTATCAAACAGGATGAAGAGCGCGTTAAAACGATTATGTATGTAGCGTTGCAAATCGCCACTGGGCTAGCAGTTCTTAGTGAGCCATTTTTACCATTCACTTCCAAGAAACTAAAAGAAATGCTTGCTTTTAATGGTTTGGAAAATGATTTGAAATGGAACGATATAACCGAGAAGGAGATACAACTTCCGGCCGGCCACAAACTGGAAAAAGCATCTTTGCTGTTTACAAAAGTAGAAGACGACGAAATTCAAAAACAACTGGATAAATTGGAAGCGACCAAAAAAGAAAATCGAGCTGCCGAAGCTAAAAATACCCCAAAAGTAGCTCCACAAAAAGAGATTATTAATTTTGACGATTTCTCCAAATTAGATTTAAGGGTTGGAACCATTCTAGAAGCTGAAAAAATGCCAAAAGCAGACAAACTTCTGGTTTTAAAAGTAGATACGGGAATTGACACCAGAACCATCGTTTCTGGGATTGCCAAAAGTTTTAAACCTGAAGCCATTATAGGCAAAAAAGTTACGGTACTCGTAAATCTGGCGCCGAGAAAGTTAAGGGGTGTAATGAGTGAAGGAATGATTTTAATGACCGAGGACACCGAAGGTAAACTCACTTTCGTGAACCCCGATACTCAAGATGTAAATTCTGGAGAATCCATAAATTAGAATGCTTAAAATAGCATATCATCCAATTTATCAGCATCCGCTACCAGAGGGGCATCGTTTTCCTATGATTAAATACGATTTATTGCCCAAGCAGTTGTTGCATGAAGGGGTTTGTACCAAGGAAAACTTTTTCGAACCTTCCTTGCCTAGTGATGACGATATTTTAAGAGTGCATACAGCCGAATACTACGAAGACCTAAAAAACCAGAGCCTAAAGCCTAGCGCCGCCCGAAAAATTGGTTTTCCTATTTCGGAGGAATTGGTTAAAAGAGAAGTTATTATTGCCGATGGCACCATGAAAGGTTGTTTGCATGCGCTGGAAAATGGAATATCTATGAATATCGCAGGTGGAACACATCATGCCTATTCAAATCACGGGGAAGCTTTTTGTCTATTGAACGATCAAGCCATCGCCGCGAGGTATCTTCAGCAGCAAAAGCTAGCGAAGAAAGTTTTGATGGTAGATCTAGACGTTCATCAAGGCAACGGCACCGCAGAGATTTTTGAACGGGATAACTCTGTATTTACATTTTCCGTACACGGAAAAAACAACTATCCGTTTAAAAAAGAACAAAGTGATTTAGACATTGCCCTAGACGATAACTGTGGGGATGAGGAATACCTCTCTATTCTTAACAAAGAACTCCCGAAGCTCATCAACGCCCAGAAACCAGATTTTATTTTTTATTTATGCGGGGTAGATGTTATTAAAGGCGATAAACTTGGTAGGCTGGGCTTAACAATCGATGGTTGCAAAAAAAGGGATGAATTGGTGCTTTCGTTATGCCAAAAACTAGACATTCCAGTGCAATGCAGCATGGGAGGTGGTTATTCCCCTGATATTAAAACCATTGTAAATGCGCATACCAACACTTTTAAAGTCGCGCAAGAACTGTTTTTTTAACTGTTTCATCATTTCAAGAAAATGCAATTATTAAGTTATATAGAAAAGCGGGTAACCATCCCCAAAAAAAGTATAGAAAACACGGTAGCGCTCATCGATCAAGATTGCACTATCCCTTTTATTTCACGTTACCGGAAGGAAGCCACGGGAAACTTAGATGAAGTTCAGGTTGGAGAGATCGTTAATTTAAAAAAAGAGTTTGAAACGCTTCAAAAGAGAAAGGAAAGTATTTTAAAATCTTTGGAAGAACAGGAGGTTTTAAGTTCAGAATTAAATAAAAAAATCGAAGCCTTAGATAATCTAGTCGATTTAGAAGACCTCTATCTCCCCTACAAGAAAACGAGAAAAACCAAGGCAGATACTGCAAGGGAAAATGGATTGGAGCCTTTGGCAAAAATTATAATGGCGCAAAATGCCAATGATTTAGAGTTTATTGCATCAAAATACATTGGAAACCAAATAACTTCTCCCGAAGAAGCTTTGGAAGGTGCCAGACATATTATAGCAGAATGGATAAATGAGCGTATCGATATTAGAAACGCTTTAAGAAACCAATACAACAGATTCGCAGAAATAACCACTAAGGTTGTAAAGTCTAAAGCCAGTGAGGAAGCTGCACAAAAATTCCGAGATTATTTCGATTGGAACGAGCACTTAAAACGCTGTCCGTCTCATCGTCTTTTGGCAATTCTAAGAGCTGAGAAAGAAGGCTTTGTTAAGGTAAAAATTTCTGTAGAAGAAGAGCGCGCTATCGATTTTATTGAAAAAAAAGTACTAAAATCCAACAATGAGTGTGCAAAAGAGATTACCGTTGCCATAAAAGATGCGTTTAAGAGATTGTTGGCACCAGCAATAGCCAATGAAACCTTATCGAACGCAAAGGAAAATGCCGATGAAACAGCTATAGCTGTGTTTGTAAAGAATTTGCAGCAATTGCTATTGAGTCCGCCCCTTGGCGAAAAAACAGTTTTGGCAATAGACCCGGGCTTTAGAACCGGTTGCAAAGTGGTTTGCTTAGACAAGCAAGGTAAATTAGTGCATAACGAAACTATCTATCCACACGAACCACGTAAAGAAGCTACCCAGGCCATTAAAAAAATAAGCACCCTGGTTAATGCTTATAAAATAGAAGCGATTGCCATAGGAAATGGGACGGCGTCTAGGGAAACCGAAACCCTCATTAAAAAAATTAGATTCGACAGGGAAGTACAGGTTTTTGTAGTGAGCGAGGCAGGAGCTTCTATTTATTCGGCCTCTAAAATTGCTAGGGAAGAATTCCCCAACTACGATGTAACCGTTAGGGGGGCTGTTTCCATTGGCCGAAGATTATCGGATCCGCTTGCAGAATTGGTAAAAATTGATGCTAAATCGATTGGGGTAGGACAATACCAGCACGATGTAGACCAAACAAAGCTCAAGGCATCACTCGACCGCGTGGTAGAAAGTTGTGTAAACAAAGTAGGGGTAAATGTAAATACTGCCAGTAAATCCCTTTTGAGTTACGTTTCCGGAATCGGTGAAAAATTAGCAGAAAATATTGTTAATTATCGAGATATAAACGGAGCTTTTCAAACTCGGGAAGCAATTAAAAATGTACCCAGACTTGGAAATAAAGCTTTTGAACAAAGTGCTGCTTTTCTGCGGATAAAAGATGCAGAAAATCCATTGGACGACTCGGCAGTTCACCCAGAAAGCTATTCAGTAGTAGAAAAAATGGCAGGCGATTTAAAAGTTGGCATAAAAGACCTTATTGGAAACCAAGCTTTGATTAAGAGCATCCCTCTTGAAAAATATACTACCGAAAAAGTAGGTCTACCAACACTTTTAGATATTGCCAAGGAATTGGAAAAACCGGGAATAGACCCCCGTGAAAAAGCAAAGATGTTTGAATTCGACCCGAATGTGAAAACGATCAAGGATCTCACAACCGGTCAAATTCTACCGGGAATAGTAAACAATATTACCAATTTCGGGTGTTTTGTAGATATCGGTATAAAGGAAAGCGGCCTTGTACATATTTCTCAACTCACCGATGGTTTTGTAAGTGATGTTAATGAAATTGTAACGCTACAACAGCATGTTAAAGTGAAAGTAATGGAGGTAGATCTCGACAGAAAGCGTATTCAACTGTCTATGAACTTCTAAAAGTTTGAGCATTTTAATCAGTTTTAATTTTCATGCGTCAATTAAATATCAAAATAGTACTATTAGCGGTTTTCCTGATATCTATTTCCGCAAAATCCCAAAACACAGACTTTCTGTCTAAGGATGCCACCCGTTGGCAAATGTTTAAGTACGACACCGGAAATATGTTTAAAGGTATTCTGTATTCTTACAGTAGACCGTTTCATTGGGAGAGAAAACAATGGACCCAATTTGGGGTGGTAGCAGGGGTTTCCTCCGTCGCTTATATTTTCGATAATCAAACCAGTGAATATTTTACCACCCAAGTTAGTCACGTACCCCAAATAATTAGGGATTACGGTTGGTATTATGGGAGTCCACAAAACAATTACATGCTCACGGGTGCTGTTTATTTAACAGGTTTGGCACTAAAAAATGAAAAACTACGAAGAACAGGAGTGTTATTGATATCCTCTGCTTCTGCTGCCGGTTTACTTCAACAAGTAAGTAAAATAGCTTTTGGAAGGGCGCGCCCAAGAAGTGGAGATGATAAAAACGTTTTTTACCCTTTTACATCAGATAAGGATTATCATTCCTTTCCATCGGGTCATACCATTTTAGCATTTACAAATGCTTATGCCATTGCCAAACAATTTAAAAATCCGTGGCTTAAAGGCGGTATTTACGCCGTGGGTTTAATCCCGGGAATTTCCAGACTGTGGGAAGGAGCGCATTGGCTCTCTGATGTAATGGTGAGCGTGGCGATAAGCATCGCTACAGTAGAAGCAATAGATAAATACCTCGACTCTAAATACGAAGAGAAATACAATGCCAAAAAGAAAGATGTAAGCTGGGATTTAACTATTGGGGTAGGACAATTGGGAGTGGCTCTAACTTTCTAGCCGCACACGGCATTCAAACCGTAGCTTTTCTTAAAAAATAACTTGGCTGAACTGTTGGGAATACTAACTTTCCAGCGATTTTTAATAAATAATTGTTTAAATTTATTGAAAATAGACCACCATGTTAAAAGAAAAGATAGAAAAGGCGCTAAACAAACAAGTTCGTGTAGAGGCAGAATCTTCACAAATATATTTAGCGATGGCCTGTTGGGCAGAGGTTAAAGGCCTGGAAGGTGTTGCGCAGTTTATGTACGACCAATCGCATGAAGAACGAGAGCATATGTTAAAACTGGTAAAGTTTATAAATGAAAGGGGCGGTCATGCAAAAATTTCTGCTTTAAAAGAACCCAATGTAACCTTTAAAAGTTTTCAGGAAATGTTTGAAAAATTATTCGAACATGAAGTTTTTGTTTCGGAGAGTATTAATGACTTAGTACACATAACTTTAGAAGAAAAAGACTATTCCACCCATAATTTCCTTCAATGGTATGTTGCAGAACAAATTGAAGAAGAAGCTATGGCACGCACTATTCTGGATAAAATTAATTTAATCGGGGACGATAAAGGCGGATTATACCTCTTCGATCGTGATATTCAGCAATTAACAGTTACCAGTTCGGCTTCCATTCCTCCAGAATAATATGAAGAAAAAAGTGTTAAATTTTATTTAGATTAAGTATAAATAAATATATTTGTCCACGGTAATCAAACATTTATCTCCGTTGGGTAAAAAGAAAAAAGATAAAGAGAAGAAAAAAAACAAGAAGGTTAAAGAGCTAAAAGAAAAAGGGCTCAAATCTAAATGTTGCAATAAATATCAAAAAAGCGAATCGAAAAGGTGTAACCGTTGCCCCTGTTTCGATTTACTTAAAGAAACGGCTGCTTAAGTCATATAAAAATGGCGGATTTTGTAAAATCCGCCATTTTTATTTCCAATCTCAACTAGCTTGTTTTCCCGAGCATTAATACCTCATTGCAACTAATTTCTGTTATGTACCGCTTTATCCCTTCTTTATCGATATAACTTCGTGAAGTAAGCTTTCCTTCAATGGCAACTTCATTTCCACGGGACAGGTATTTTTCAACGATTTCTGCTGTCTTCCCCCACGCCACAATGTTATGCCACTGTGTATCTTTAACAATTTCCCCTGCCTGATTTTTATAACTTTCATTGGTGGCAATGGAAAACTTAGCCAATTTTTTTCCGCTCTCTAAATTGATAATCTCAGGATCATTTCCTAAATTACCTAAAAGCTTTACACTGTTTCTTAAACTGTTCATAATAATAAAATTTAAAAGATTAATACTGAATTTTAATTGTACTTTCGATTCACTGAATTGAACAATGCAAAGATTATTCAGCCGCAATGGTTTACTCGGTTCTTACTTGGTTACTTTCGTTTAAATTCGGTTGTAATCATTTGTAAACGTTTGTAAACCCTTATTTAAAATGATTGATATCCTATGGAGACCATAAGTAAAATAGAATTGAGAAATCTTCAAATTGAAGATTATTTAGAATTGAGATCGTCTATGATAGAGGCTTACAGCGACCTAAAAGATGATCCTTGGAGAGAACATGAAATTGAAAAATTACTTACCATTTTTCCGCAGGGACAATTGGTGGTCTTGGTAGATGAGAAAGTCGTGGGCTGCGCATTGTCTTTAATTTTAGACGAAAAAGACATCGACGATAACCATACCTACGAAGAAATTACGGGCAATTACACCTTCTCCACGCACAATTCCCAAGGAAATATCTTGTACGGAATCGATGTCTTTATCCACCCTAAATACCGCGGCTTACGTTTGGGAAGAAGACTATACGATAAGCGAAAGGAATTAACGGAGCAATTAAATCTTAAGGCCATTGTGTTTGCCGGAAGAATCCCTAATTACAAAAAGTACGCAGATGACATAAGTCCTAAGCAATACATCGAAAAGGTGAGAATGAAAGAGCTTTTCGATCCCGTATTGGCCTTTCAGTTAAGCAACGATTTTCACGTAAAGAAAATCATGAAAAACTACTTGGAAGGCGATACCCATTCGTTGGACTACGCAGTGCTTATGGAGTGGAACAATATTTATTACGATAAGAGTCCGAAACTAATCAATTCTGAAAAGTCCATCGTCCGTTTGGGGCTTATTCAATGGCAAATGCGCCCTTTAAAAAATTTGGATGCCTTATTTGAGCAAGCTGAATTTTTTATCGATGCCGTTTCTGGTTACGAAAGCGATTTTGCATTGTTCCCAGAGTTATTTACCGCCCCCCTAATGGCAGATTACAACCACTTAAATGAGGCAGACGCCATTAGGGAGCTGGCCAAGTACACAGAACCGATTCATCAAAAATTTAAAGAATTTGCTATTTCCTACAACATCAATATCATTACCGGAAGCATGCCCAATATTATCGATGGCAATCTTTACAATTCTGGTTTTTTATGCAAACGGGATGGTTCTTCAGAAATGTATACCAAAATCCACATTACTCCCAATGAAATTGCACATTGGGGAATGAAAGGTGGCGACGTTATAAAAACGTTCGATACCGATTGTGGTAAAATTGGTATTATTATTTGCTACGATGTGGAATTTCCAGAACTCAGCAGGTTATTGGCCGATGAGGGAATGCAAATTTTGTTCGTACCATTTTTAACTGACACCCAGAATGGTTATACCCGCGTAAAAAGTTGTTCGCAAGCACGCGCTATAGAAAACGAATGTTATGTGGCCATTGCAGGATGTGTAGGTAACTTACCGCGCGTAAACAACATGGATATTCAATATGCACAAGCCGCAGTTTTAACGCCATCAGATTTTGCTTTCCCCAATAATGGAATTAAAGCAGAAGCCACTCCAAACACCGAAATGACGTTGCTGGTAGATGTAAATATAGAATTGCTAAAAGAACTCCACGAACACGGAAGCGTGCGTATTTTAAAAGACCGCAGAACCGACCTCTACGAAGTGAGAAAAAAATAGTATCTTTAGAGGAATTACTCTTCTAAAGATGCTTTATGGAAAAAACGTGTCTCGAATGCAACGAAAGACTTATTGGGCGTGCCGATAAGAAATTTTGTGGTGATTATTGTAGAAATGCCTACAATAATCAACTAAATAAAGACAGCAAAAACCTAATTAGAAACATTAATAACCGACTTCGAAAGAATTATAGAATTTTAGAAGAACTCAATCCGAAGGATAAAACAAAAACCACCAAAACCCGACTGTTGGATAAAGGTTTTGACTTTGAATATTTTACCAATACCTACACCACAAAAAAAGGCACCACCTATTACTTTTTGTATGATTTGGGTTATTTGCCATTGGACAACGACTATTATATGTTGGTGAGACGGGAACGGTAAAATAGAAATGACTGTTGTTTACAATTATATAATTTCTCTCTTGAGTATCACTACAAACCCTACAAGCTTGCTTAAAGAAATATTAAGCCTTGTAATTCTGACTTACAAGCTTTAAAGCTGCCACCACAATATCCTTTCGGCTTATTTGTCCTACCAACTTCCCGTGATTCATTACCGGCAAACGTCTCCTATGTCCTTTATAAAAACGTGAAGCAGCATCAAAAATACTCATATCATGCGGGATGGTTTCCACTTCAGTTGTCATGAAATTTTCCACATTCTTTTCTAAAATGGGCATATTAAAATACCTACTCTCAGAAATTTGCTTCATACAATCGGCTTCAGAAATAATTCCAACCAAATGGCCATCGCCGTCACAAACGGGGCCCCCGGAAATTCTGTGTTTAATAAAAAGCTCCATCACCTCCAAAATAGATTGTGTCGGACTAAAAAGCACTAAGTTTTTAGTCATATAATCCTCAACCAAAATAGGAGCGTGATACTCCTTCTTTTGCTCTTCCCTTGCTCCTTGAAAACTCTTAATTCCCATATATCGTCATTTTTAGATTGGTGTGAATTATAAATATAATTAATATTGATCAAATAATATAAATAATTCGTAATCTTATAGTTAAATTTTATAGGTTTTGTGAATTTTAAAGCTTCTTGTAAAAAGCTTGAGTTCTTATTATATTATAGTACTTTTAAACTAAGTATCTAAACAAACGCTGTGAAGAAATATTCATCTATCCTTTCCTTTTTAATTATAGTATTATTAGTGGTGTGGCGCTTTTACGATCTCATGCCACAAATGGAATATGCCCCAGAAAACTTTTCTACGGAAAGAACCCTAGAACACATAAAAAAAATAGCAGAAAAACCACATTTTGTAGGGTCTGAAGCTCATGAAGAAGTAAAACAATACATTATTTCTGAACTGAAAGAAATGGGGCTTCAGCCTGAAATACAAAAAGGATATACTACGGGAGATTGGGGAAATGTAAGCTACGCCCAAAACATAATTGCCAAAATTGAAGGCACCCAAGAAGATAAGGCCTTGGTACTAATGTCTCATTACGACAGCAATCCGCATTCTTCACTCGGTGCGAGCGACGATGGTGTTGGTGTCGCCGTAATTTTAGAAGGTATTCAATCTTTGCTTAAGGAAGGCAAAAAACCAAAAAACGATGTTATCATTTTATTTACAGACGGTGAAGAACTTGGCCTCAACGGTGCGCAGCTCTTTGTAGACGAACATCCCCTTGCCAAGGAAATAGGGCTCATATTAAATTTTGAGGCGAGGGGAAGCGGCGGCCCTAGCTATATGCTTATAGAAACCAATGGCGGAAACAAAAACCTAATCCAGTCGTTCAAAAAAGCACACCCACAGTTTCCGGTGGCAAATTCTTTGGCCTACAGTATTTACAAAATGTTGCCCAACGATACCGATCTTACTGTTTTTAGGGAGAGTGCCAACATCGATGGTTTCAATTTTGCTTTCATAGACGATCATTTTGATTACCATACAGTAAACGACAGCTTTGAAAATGTAAACAGTAACACTCTGCAGCACCAAATCTCCTACCTGTTGCCATTACTTGATTTTTATGGTAATTACAATTTAACCACTTTAAAATCTGACACCGATTATATTTATTTCGACATCCCTATATTCAATTTTGTGTATTATCCCTTTGCTTGGATCTTTCCAATGCTACTAATCGCTACCTTAATTTTTATAGTGCTAGTTTTTATAGGTTTAAAAAACAGCAAATTATCAATTTCAGGAATCTTAAAAGGCTTTTTAGCTTTTGTTTTGGCATTAATTATCGCCGGAGTCATTGGTTATTTCAGTTGGAAAACACTTTTAAAAATATATCCTGGCTATCAAGATATCCTGCATGGTTTTACCTATAACGGCCATTTTTATATTGCTGCTTTTTCAGCTTTAAGTTTTGCTATTTCTTTTTATATCTATTCAAAATTCAGCAAAATAAACGCCGCCAATTTATTGGTAGCCCCCATATTTTTTTGGATGCTCATCTGCACAGCAATCGCTTTCTATTTAAAAGGCGCTAGCTTTTTTATTATCCCGGTATTTGGAGCACTCGCCTCCTTGTACATTCTTATAAGTTTAAAAACTAATAAAAAAACGCCGCTCTTATTCCTCATTTTTTTAAGTGTGCCTGCCCTATGGATATTGACCCCGCTAATACAAATGTTCCCTGTGGGATTAGGATTGAAAATCTTGATAGCTTCCTGCGTATTAAGCGTTCTTCTATTCGGACTCTTACTGCCTGTTTTCGGCTTTTACAACAATAAAAAAGCCTATGCCTCCCTCGGGTTTTTAATAGCAGTATTGTTTTTTATCTCTGCACATTTTCAATCTAATTTTACTTTTGAAAGACCGCACCCCACCAGTTTGCTGTACGTTTTAGATGCAGATACCAATAAAGCCCAATGGGCTACCTATAACAAAGAATTGGATTCTTGGGTTTCTCAATATCTAGAAAACGCAACTTCGGAAGAAAGCATTGAATTTAGCAGCAAATACGGAACTAAATTCACAGAAGTGGCCCCTGCACCCCTGAAAAAGATAGCGGAGCCTAAAATAACTATTGAAAACGATAGCGTTGCCAATGGAAAACGATACGTTAAAATATGTGTAACTCCCCAGCGCATGGTGAATCGGCTTGAAGTTCATCCCAACAACACAACAATAAATAGCTGTAGTTTAAACGGGGTTTCTTTTTCTAAAGAGTTTCTAAAAAAGCGTGGCAACAGACTTTTAACACATTACATTAGTAATAATGATTATTCTGAGTTAAATTTAGTGTTTGACGCTAATGAAAAGCTAACACTTACTTTTTATGAAGCTTCCAACGATTTGTTGAGCAACCCGTTATTTAGTATTCCTCCCAGGCCAAAAAATGCCATTCCCATGCCTTTTGTTTTAAACGATGCTATTTTGATTAAAAAAACCTTAAAATTATAATGCCAAAAAAAATTGCAGTTCTCGGTTGTGGCTGGTTGGGATTTCCGTTGGCCAAATCTTTTGTTAAAAAAGGTTACCAGGTTAACGGAGCTACTACTTCCGTGGATAAGATAATGAACATCGCACAGCATAAAATAAATCCGTTTTTACTGGCTGTGCACCAAAAGCACATAGAAGGAAATATAAGTTACTTCTTGCAAGATATCGATGTTTTGGTTGTAAATATTCCGCCGAGAATTAGGAGCAACTCCAACGCTAACTACGTGGGCAAAATTAAAACCCTGACCAGAAAAATTGTGGATTGTAACGTAAAAAAGGTAGTTTTTGTAAGCAGTACTTCCGTTTACTCCAATAAAGATGGGGAGGTAACCGAGCAAACCCCAACAAATCCCGATACTGAAAGCGGGAAACAAGTGCTAGCTTCGGAAGAGATTCTAAGAAACAATGCCGATTTTGAAACTACCATCATTCGATTTGGTGGTCTGTATGGAGAAGACCGTCACCCGGTAAATATGCTATCGGGCCGAAAAAACCTTACCAATCCAGAGGCTCCGGTAAACCTTATCCATTTGGATGATTGTATTGAAATTATTAACAATATTATCACTCAAGAAATATGGGGGAAAACTTTTAATGCTGCGGCCCCCTATCACCCTACAAAAGAAAATTATTACACCGAGCAGGCCTTAAAACTAGGAATAACGCCACCTCAATACGAGAAGAGTAATGGGGACAAAGGAAAAACAGTTAATTCCATTAATTTAGATCGTTATTTAGGCTATAAATTCATCCATCCCAAACTGGATTATAAAGCTCGTTAAAAACCTTAACAAAACTATTTAGCCTTCGTTAAATATTGGTTAAACACTTTTAAAACTGCTAATTAACTTCAAAGTAATATGTACTTTTATAATGTAAAACAAAGAAAGTCAGTTTCTAAATAAAGGAAACAGTAAAAATAAAGTTAGGTTAGGTTTTTAAGTTAGTTTAGATTAGTTTATTAAAGGAGAATTGTTCAACTCAAAAGGGCAATTCTCCTTTTTTTTGCTTATCTCCTTTCTTTTATATTTTTATTGAAATATTTTAATAGATTTGGCAAGAAGATTATTTAACCTAGCGTAGATTGATAGAAAACGCTAAAAATAAAGCTACAATGAAGAAAATTACACTATACTTTATGCTTTTGGTCTCTTTTGCAAGTATGAGCCAAACTAATAAAGAGCTTTCCAAACATTACCAGGCTTTTTATCTGCAAATGAAAAAACAGGGGGACGTAAGAGGGGTTATAAACGCCTTAACACATTTAAATGTCTTAGAGCCTAATGAAGCCCGCACAGATACACTGGCTTATTTTTATAGTAATGCCGGGCAACACGTACAAGCCATTAATTTATTGGGCACCGAAAAAGATACTAAAGCTTCTAACCTTGCCGTAGAAGTAAAAGCGAGGTCTTTAAAGGCTTTAAATCAGCCACAACTAGCAGTTCAGCAATTTGATATCATGTTCGGAAGAAAACCAGACATTTATATTGCTTACGACTTGGTAGATCTAAATCTACAAATTGGAAAAACCGTGGAGGCACAAACTTATATTAAATACGGTTTGGAAAATGCCAAGGACGAAGATATGCTTCCTTTCTATGAAGCTAATCCGCCTTACCAAGTACCTTTAAAGGCGGCATTTAAGTACCAAGAAGGATTGCTCAAGTACAATGAAAATAAAGACAACGTAGACCAAGCAATTAAACTGATTGATGAAGCCATAGTAATGGCGCCAAATTTTAAGTTGGCAAAACAGATTAGGGAACTTCTATTAAACCAAAAAGAACTTAATCTTCAAGAAAAACCAAAAGCTTCAACTGAAAAAGAATAAGCTTTATTAAATTTAAGCAACTCAGAAAATTAAAAAAGCCCGGAAGATCGAGATCTTCCGGGCTTTTTGGTATTGTAAAAATACAAATAACTTATTACCAGATTTTAATACGCTCTTCTGGTTCTAAATACATAGAATCTCCCTCTTTAATATCAAAAGCTTGGTAAAAAGCATCGATATTAAGCAATGGTTGCGTTGCTCTGTACATTCCAGGCGAATGCGGATCTGTTTTAATTCTGTTCTTAAGCGCCTCGTCTCTCATTTTTGTTCTCCAAACCGTAGCCCAAGACATAAAGAAACGTTGTTCTGGTGTAAATCCATCAATTAAACCAGGATCTCCATGCTCCTTTAAGTGCATTTGTAAACCATCGTAAGCAGCATTAACCCCACCAAGGTCACCTATGTTTTCCCCGAGTGTAAATTTCCCATTGATAAATACCTCGGGCAACACTTCTATTCTGCTATATTGACTCGCCAAAGAATCTCCTAAGGCATTGAACTGGGTTAGATCTTTTTCTGTCCACCAATTTACTAAGTTACCATCTGCATCGTAATCTGCTCCACTATCGTCAAATCCATGCGAAATTTCATGTCCGATTACAGATCCCATACCACCATAATTCACAGCAGCATCTGCTTTGAAGTTAAAAAATGGTGGCTGAAGAATAGCAGCAGGAAATACAATCTCGTTATAAGAAGGATTGTAGTAGGCATTTACTATTTGGGGTGCCATAAACCATTCAGACTTATCTACCGGTTTTCCTAATTTATCCACTGTTTCCGCAAAGTCCCATTTAGAGACGTTCAGGGTATTCTGGAAGTAAGACCCTCCATTTTCTGCCGTTTTTATTTCTACGGAAGAATAGTCTTTCCACTCGTCTGGGTAACCTACTTTTATAGTAGTTTTGGTAAGCTTTTCAATAGCTTTTTTCTTCGTTTCTTCATCCATCCATGGCAAAGCGTTGATACGTACTTCATACGCTTTTATGATATTTGCTATCATCTCTTTCGCTGTTGCTTTGGCTTCCGGTGGAAACTTTTGATCTACATAAAGCTTTCCTAAAGCTTCTCCCATAGACCAATTAATGGTTTGTAAAGCTCTTTTCTCTAAAGGCTCCTGCTCTTTAGCTCCACGAAGTTCTTTACTGTAGAACTCCCAATTAGAACGGTCCATTTGTAAAGATAAATTGCTAGCAGCATCGTTTACCAAAGACCAACGTAAATACGCTTTCCAATCTTCTACATTTCCAGAACTGAAAATGTTCTCTAAAGATTTTGTATAAGCTACCTGGCTTATGTCTATAGTGTCTACACTTTCAGCACCAATATCTTTCAAATAGGCTTTCCAATCTAAGGAAGGAACCATTTTCTGTAAATCGGAAATTGCAGTAGGGTTGTACGTAGTTTTAGGATCTCTTCTTTCTACTTTATCCAACATTTTTTCCGCCAACTTTGTCTCCAATGCTAAGATATCTTTAGCTTGAGAAGAAGCTTCCTCTTCGCTATACCCCACATACTGCAACATTTTGGTAATATGCGCAACGTATTTATCACGAATCTTTTGAGATTCTTCATCTTCTTCTATATAATAATCCCTATCTGGTAATCCTAACTGGCCAGCACCTAAGCTCGCCGCGTTTTTATTACTGTCTTTGGCATCAGAGCCTACCCCAAACCTAAAAAATGTAGGTCCGGTATACGGAGTCATTTCAGTAATATAAGCCTGTAAATCGTTTACATTTTTAAGAGCATCTATTTTTGCCAAATATGGCTTCAATGGTGCTACTCCCTGCTCGTTTCTAGAAACTGTATCCATAATAGACACGTACAGGTTTACCGCTTTAGCTTGATCTGATTTTGGATCTAAATTTGGATCGTCTTTCGCTTCATTTAAAATAGCCAGTGCATCATCATCGGTATTCTCCCTTAACTCGTTAAAACTCCCCCAAGTTGTTTTATCGTCTGGGATTTCGGTTTCATCCAACCATTTTCCGTTAACATATCTGAAAAAATCGTTTTTCGGACTCACAGTGGTGTCCATATATTGAAGGTTGATACCAGGCGTTTCCTTCACCTCGGCAACTTCCTTCTTCTCTTCAGTCTTACAAGAAGTAATGAATAGAACTGAAGCAAGCCCGTATATAACAGGCTGATTTAAAGTAAATTTCATGTTCGATTAATTTTTGTTATGAATTACCGCAATTTAAAATAAATTGTTAATATTAATCGGTGAGCACCAACTAATTAACTAATCTTTAAGAGTTTTGTTTAAGCAAAAAGACCGTCTTTATTTTTTGTCTTTTATAAAATCTTCGTAGAGCTTACTTTTTAAAGATTCAGACATTTGCTTGCGGATGGCATTATAGGCATTAAGAACCTCTTCACGAGACTTGTTTATAGAATCCAGTGGGGCATTCTCTTCCAATCGGGTTTGAAATTGCGAGGAAAATGTTTTAAACACGACGATTCTACTTTTTACTGCAGGAATATCAAATTTAGGAGGAAACAAAGTGTCTTTTTCAATTTCTGTTTCCAAACGGTTAAATTCTTCAGCAAAATAAGTGAGATCGCCTTGTTGCTGCTGTTGAAACCTTTCCATTAAAACACTCAACTCCTTAAACTTGTTCCACTTATTTATTTCAGCTAGTTTCTCTTGACTGATAGTTGTTATTTCTGGCAAGGGTTTATAAACTTGCTCTATGTTTTCTTCGGCATTTTCGGCTTCCTGCTTTTTCTCTTCATTCCCACAAGAAACAAACAAAATAACTAGCGATAATTGTATTATAAAAAAGGTGTTTTTCAACGCTCTAACATTTAATTGGCCTCAAAGATAAGAGATTTGTATTTTATATAAATAACCTGTTTTTTAAACCATCAATTTTCATTTCCAAACTGCTGATTGTAAATTTTGCGATACGTCTTAATGGTATCAATATCGATGACTAGATCGTCTGCCTGCATTGTCTTCACATCTTGAAAATGATTTTTAATGATGTCTTTGGCTCCATTATCACGATTTAATTTTTTTAGATCTTCGAAATACTCTCTTGAAAAAATTGCCGGTACGCCAACATTCCCATGAAATCTAGATGCAATGATGTTTTCTTTTCCTTTACTGAAATTTTTCACAAGCTCGTTTAAATACGCCGAGGTAACAAAAGGTTGGTCTGCAAGCATTACCAAAACACCACGGTAATTCTTTTCCTGAATTGCATCCACGCCAAAAGCAATAGAACTCCCCATCCCTTGTTCCCAGTTATTATTAGTTAGAACCTCTGCTTCTATTTTAATTGACTTTTCAATTAAATCCCTATTGGCCCCCAAAACCGTATAAACGTGAGCATCTTGCACCGCATTTGCCGTGGATACAATGTATTGTAATAAAGTGGTGTTTCCCCAAGGCAATAATTGTTTAGGCTCCTTCATTCTTTTGGAAGCTCCAGCAGCAAGAATTATAATGGCTATATTTTTCATTTCCTAAGTTTTATCACCAATGCCAACAGTAAAATATATTGTTATTTAATTATCGGAATGTATCTTTCCCCTTCTTTCTTTTAGCATGAAAACATCTTGCTCCCTAAAAACCGCCAATATTTCTGCGATTACAGAAACGGCTATTTCTTGAGGGGTCTCTGCACCGATATTTATTCCCGCCGGTGCGTGAATATTTTCAAAAAAAAGCGGATCGGTTTCTGGGAATTCTTCAATTATTTTTTGAAAAAGCTGTTCCCTACGTCTTACGGGCCCTAAGATTCCCAGATATCTTAAATCCAAATTTCTCATCTGGATTAAAAATTGTAGGTCTTTATTAAAACTATGGGTCATAAGCAACACCGCTGTTTCTCTATCAATAGTTTTGTAATTAAAATTTGCTGGGGTAGTATTTTCTATCTTCGTAGCTCCGGGAAAGTTAGCCAAACTTCTGGCATCATCTTCTGGCGCAACAATTACTACCTCCCAGCCATTTAAACTTGCCAAAGCAGCCAATTGAACACTATCGTGCTCGGCACCTATGACTATGAGTTTTAAATACGGTTTTAAATTTTGACTGAATTTCTCCAACTCTTCCGTAAAAACATTTGTTTTATCCTTACCGGAAAAAGACGAGGTAGTTCCGTTTGCCAATTGTAAGACCGAACCAAAACCTTTATCCGCCCCAGCGTTTTTTCTAAAATAGGAGATAATTGAAAAATGCTGTCTGTTTAACAGTACATCATTAAAAAGATTTACAAAATTTTGATCTACCATAAAAGGTTCCAACAAGATGTATAAAATACCTTCACACCCCAGACGATAGCGACCGTCGTAGGTCATTATTTTGGGGATTCCTGTTTTAAAAACTGAAGTACTTTGGCGAAGAATTTCTTTTTCCACACAACCACCACTCACAGCTCCCGTCATTTTTCCATCTTCACGAATAAGCATTCGAACGCCCGGACGGCGGTAGGAAGATCCTTCTAGCGCCACCACCGTAGCCAAAACCGATTTTAGGTTTTTGGTTTTAGCCTTTACGCAGCTTTCTATTATTTTTTTGAATTCGTGAGTCATACTACACTATCTCGTTGCTACAAAAGGAACAAAAGTCCCTTCTGAATAAAACTCTTGATTGGGAGCTACCCTAATAAAACCATCGGTATGCACCAAACTCGTTAAGTCTCCAGATCCATTTTCTTTGCTTCGAAATGCGATAGTTTGCCCATTGTTATTTTCTAATCTAACGCCTAGAAATAACGTCAAAGTGGAAGGATTGGATACCTTTTCGCCCAAAACAACCTCGTTTTTAGTTGGATTTAAATTCCATGATTTATGCAGCCAATCTTTAAAATAGATATGATAATTGGCAAATGTAGAAACCGGATTTCCAGGAAAAGAAAAAATGGCTGTATTTGATGCCCTATGGACACCAAACCAAAAAGGTTTTCCTGGACGTTGTATAACACGGTGAAAAACTTTCTCTACTTCCAATTCTTCCAAAGCATCTGGAATAAAATCGTATTTTCCTTTAGACACACCTCCGCTAAGCATTAAAACATCATTGGTTTCCAGCAACTCGGCCAGAGTATTTTTTATTTCATTTTTATCGTCGTTGAGATGTAAATGATGTGCTTGAATACACTCTTCTTGCAACAATGCATGTAGCGAAAGCATGTTGGAATTTCTTATTTGATGTGGTTCTGGTTGTTCATGCACCGGTACCAATTCATTTCCTGTGGAGATTAGTGTGACTTCCGGAAGTTTTTTAACTTTCACTTCTACTTTGCCCACAGCAGCCAACACACCAATTTCAGCAGCCGTTATTTTCTTGTTTTTTTCAATAATTACAGCTCCTTTACCAATATCGCTCCCTTCCCTATGGATGTTCTGTCCCTTGGTAATTGGCTGGTTAGGTGTTGCAAAACCATTTTCAATAGTCACCTCTTCATACATTACCACCGTATCTGTATTTTCTGGTAACACCGCACCCGTCATTATTTCTAAACAGTTTTCACCATTTTCAAGGGCTGTCTTTGGATTTCCGGCTGCAACGACTCCTTCAATTTTAAATTTCCGTGAATCTTTCGATTTTTTAAACTGAAGGGCAATACCATCTTTAGTGGCACGATGAAAGGGAGGAAAGTTTCTATCAGCATAAATATCTTCCGCTAAAATTCTTCCCGTACTGTTGGTAAAAAAGACGCTCTCTTCTTTAAAAGAAAACGTATTTTCCATTACTTTTCTATATGCCTCTTCAAATGAAATCATGCCTTTTAAAATTATAAGTTGTAAACAACTCAATTATTTTTCTTTTAGGTAGTTTATACTTACGATCGGTGAGGAAATTAACTATTCTATAACCCTTTTGGTTTAAAAATTTATAATTCCCAAACCATTGTTGAGCACAACCCTAAGCCCTACAATAAATACTAGAATTGCCGTTAACAACTTTATTCCTCTTCCGCTTAGTTTGTTTAAGCTTATCCTAATCCCTATTTGTCCTCCTAAAAATACGGCAACTAATAAAATTAATCCTTCTTTCCATGGAAAAACAAACATTCCGTTGGAAAGCAAACCCGCTATTCCCGATATGGAATTCACCAAAATAAAAAAGCTCGCCAATGCGGCAATTTTAATGGAAAAGTCCCATCGCATATGATTTAGGATCGGTGCCAAGAAAATACCTCCGCCTATCCCAACTAATCCGGACAAAAACCCTATGGCTCCACCCATAAAATAGGTAACCCAAACAGGATACTTTTTTGCCGTTAACCTCGTTTTCAATTTCTTTTCCCGGATGCTTTGCGTACCCAACAATAAGGCCGAGGTCATTAATGCAGCTCCCAACACAATAAAAAAAGCATATTCCTTTAGCCTAAAAGATGCTCCCAAGAATGCAAGCGGTATACTGGTAGCCACAAAAGGTATAAACTTTTTAAAGTCGAAATGTCCCTTTTTATAGTAGAGGTATGTACTACCCGACACCACAACTAAATTACAGACCAAGGCCAAAGAGCGAATTACAAAAAAACTAGCAAAAAAAAGCGTTAATAACGCCAAATAACTACTCCCTCCGCCAAAACCAACCGAAGAATAAAGCACGGCGATAACAAAAAAACAGAGTGATAAAATTAAAAGTGACTCAACTGTTAACTGCATAGTGCTGGTAATTATTTATGCCCCCTTCCAACTCATAAATAGGAGTATCCATTTCTTTTTGTAAAAAGTTGTATGCTTTACGGCTTCTTATTCCCGACTGACAAACCAAATACACAGGTTGAGAACTATTAATTTCCCCCCATCGCTGGGCCAGTTCTTGAAGCGGAATATTTTTTGATTTTTCAAAATGAAAAGTCTCAAATTCATCGGGGGTCCTAACATCAATAATTTGTAGCGTCTCTCTGCTATCCAAGCTGGAAATAAAAGCGTCTGCGGAAATCAAATGTGGCACCTTACAGGAAATCGCTTCATAAGAAGCTTCCAATACTGTTCGCTTCAAATTTTCAGGTTCCAACTGAAATCTAATTTGTTGGTATTGTTGCTGTAATCCATCGAACAACAAGAGTCTTCCTGCTAATGGCTTCCCAATCCCTGTGATTACTTTTACCGCTTCTAAAGCCTGTAAATTCCCAATAATTCCTGGCACTACGCCCAACACACCATTTTCATTGCAATTAGGCATTTCGTCACTGCCGGGCATGGTTGGAAACAAACATCGATAAGTGGGGCCATTTTTATAATTAAATACGCTCACCTGCCCCTCAAACTCGTGTAAAGCTCCATAAACAAAAGGTTTGTTTAAAATTACGCACGCATCGTTAATAAGGTAGCGAGCCGGGAAATTATCGGTAGCATCGATTACAATATCGTATTTTTTAATAATCTCTAGAGCATTCTCCCTGTTTAGAAAAGTAGCAAATCCAGTAATTTTGGTTTCGGAGTTTTGCTGCTGTAATTTTTCAGAAATCACATCCAACTTGGATTTTCCTACGTCGCCTTCAGCATACATTACCTGTCTTTGCAAATTGGAAATGTCTACAGTATCGTTCTCTACAATTCCCAAAGTACCGATGCCCATCGCATTTAAATATTGCAAAATAGGAACTCCAAGTCCGCCAGCACCTACTACCAAAACTTTGGCGTTTTTAAGTTTTTGTTGTGCTTCCGTACCAAAACTCTTTAAAACGGTTTGCCGTATGTATCTGCTATTATTCAATTTTATTAAGCTTTTGTAGTGCTTTTAAACGATCTTCTTCAGAATTTGCATTTAAAAGTACGTCATCTTGTAGAGGATTCACAATTTTGATCTTATTATTCAACAAAAATTTAACAGGGGATAAAGATTTTTCTTCCGCAATAAAATCCATAGCTGCCCTACATCCTTTTGGCTCCCAAATAGCACAAAGGGGTTCGGGGAGATTGTTTTTTTTGGAAGCAAAGGCAGTTACTAATTTTGCAGGATCCCGTTGTGATTTTAAAAACAATAGAGCTGTTTGGTTTAAAAGCGGTAAATCGGTCGCCAGCACTAACCAAGATGCTTCTTTATCGAAATTATATGCACTCAAAATACCATTAAATGGTCCTTGGTAGACATTTTCGTCTACTATCACATTTTTGTCCTGCTGAAATTCTTTTTTTTGATCTTGTCTAATACTGATAAAAACTTCGTCGCAAACTCCTTGGAGTAATTGGTATAAATATGTTCTTTGCGGAAGTCCATGGTAATTTATGAGTCCTTTATCGTGCCTCATTCTTCTACTCTGCCCACCAGCTAACACCAAGCCGTTCAACTTACCTATTGAAGTCACTTTTACCTCCAGATTTTTGCTCTAATTGAATGTTAGCGATTTTTATGTCGTGCGAAAGCGCTTTACACATATCGTAAATGGTGAGGGCACTTATAGAAACCCCCGTTAAAGCTTCCATCTCGACACCTGTGCGTTCTGTACACTTTACGGTACAATATATTTTTAGTGTATTTTCTTTAGGCTGAATATCGATATGAACCTTAGAAAGCGCCAATTGATGACAAAGCGGAATTAAATCGGCAGTTTTTTTTACCGCCTGGATTCCTGCAATAACTGCGGTTTGTATAATACTCCCTTTTTTATTCGAAAATTGATTGCTCCTTAGTGTTTCAAATACTTCCTTCGGGAAAAAAACTTCGCCGCTGGCGGTTGCTGTTCTTGCCGTTACCTTTTTATCGGAAACATCGACCATAGTGGCTTCACCTTGTTCGTTTATATGTGATAATTTGTTCATTTTGTTGTTGGTAATTTTGGATTATCTGGAATTCGAGTTATTCACTTTACGCAACTATTAATTGTTCGGATTCTGCCACTTCTAACTTGTTTCGAAATAAATTTTAAACTTTTTACAAAAAACGTACTTATACCTAGCGTTTATCCGCCAATGGAGGTCATGGAATTGTTAAAAACCCCTTTGTATTTTTGTTGCTCTTCAAAACCAGTTTTCGATCTACTCCCAATAGCCGCCAAGATATATTCCTGTATTTTACTATCGGAATTCTCAGTTCTTAATACCTCCCTTAGGTTCATTCTAGGTTTTCCATACAAACAGGTTATAACATCTCCCGTTGCCGAAATCCGGAGTCGGTTACAACTTCCGCAAAACGTCCTGGAAAAAGAAGGAATAAGTCCAAAAGTTCCTTGGTGACCCGCTATTTTATAATTAATGGAGGTTGATGTTTTTTCTGATTCCAGTTTTTCAATACCTTCAAAATTTTCTTGAATGTGATTGAATATGGTTTTATAATCCCATGTAATATGGTTGAAGGTTTTCGAACCTCCGTTAAATGGCATTTCTTCTAAAAACCGAACCGAAACTGGGTAGTACTTAGTAAGTTCGACCAAAGGAACTATCTCCTCTATATTCTGTTGATTCAAGGCAATACAATTGATACGCACATTAAATCCTTCAGAAATGAGTTTTATTAAATTTTCATGGACTATTTCGTATTGATTCCTTCTAGTGATACGCTCAAAAACTTCTTTATTGATGGCGTCTAGACTAACGTTAATGTTTTTAATGCCCAACGCTTTAAGCTCTTCAATATATGGGCCGATTAAAGTAGCATTTGTAGTAACGGAAATGTCTTTAAGACCCTCCAAAGAGGCCAAATGCCTAAACAATACCATTAGATCTTTTCGCACGAATGGCTCTCCACCAGTCAAACGGATTTTATCAATCCCTTGAGAAACCATTATGGTAGCGAGTTTACAGAGCTCTTCCATGGTAAAAAGATCGTCCCGTTTGGCAAAATTTATACCTTCTTCCGGCATGCAGTAATTACAGCGTAGATTGCAACGATCTGTTACCGCTAGCCTCAAATAGTTTATAACTCTATGATGGTTATCTATTAACATACGTTCTTATTCCTTTCAATAATAAGAAAACCCTTTTAGAATCCCTAAATTTCTACAAAACGAATAAAATTGTAAAATAATTACAAAATCAACCGCCGCTTACTGGTGGGATCAAAGCGATTTCATCATCTATGGTAATTCTATCATCGTCTTTAGCGTATTTGCTATTAACCGCAATGGCCAAAGAAGAAAGTTTGTCGAGTTCAGGATACTTCCCTTTTAGGTAGGTTTTTAAATCCGCTACATTTTTTACTTTTTCCGTAGCCGCCACATATAAAGAATCGGTACCGACAATTTCTTTTGTAACTCCAAACATTAAAATATTCATATGTATTAGATTTACGTTTTTAGGATGTCTTAAATTAACTAAAATTGAATGATTTCCAGTTAATAAAGCCATTATTTAACACTCTACACCAAACCGTAGAAATAAAGTCACCTCTATTTGTTTAGTATAAACTTACTCTTTTAATAAAGACTTCGACAATTCCTCTAAAGATTTCCCTTTGGTTTCTGGCATCAAAAAGATAACAAAAAGCAATTGCAAAACCATCATTCCTGCGAAAAAGTAGAAAATGTAGGACGGACCAACGGTTTTGGTGAAATACGGAAAAAAGTTGGTGATGAGCGCTGCGAAAATCCAATGTGTGGAGCTTCCTAAAGACATTCCATAGGCTCTCACTTTGTTTGGGAAAATTTCAGAAATAAACACCCAAATTACGGCTCCTTGACCAATGGCATGAGAGGCTATAAAAAGAAATGATAAAATGGGAACAATACTTCCGCTGGTGTTTCCAAGGTCGAAAGCCCTACCAATAAAAAACAGGGAGACAATATACCCAATAGAACCTATGTACATCAGCTTTTTTCGCCCACTTCTATCGATAAGATACATCCCGATTAAAGTGAATATTAAATTAACAATACCAATTCCAACCGTAGAAAAAAGAGATGATTCGCTCCCCAAACCGGCGGCCTTAAATATTCTTGGCGCGTAATAAATAACCGAGTTTATACCCGAAAGTTGATTAAAAAAGGCAAAAAGAAATGCCAAAAGAATTAAAAAGCTGTATTTCTTGGAAAAGAAACGCTCTTTTAAAGAAGTTTTTTGAGCATCCTCATGAAGGGATTGCTTTATGGCTTCAAATTCTTCATTATAATTGGAAGCGTTTATAAGCTTTAATGTTTCCAACGCTTCTTCTTCCTCTCCATGTTTTGCCAACACCCAACGCGGACTTCGTGGTAGTTTTTTAACCAATAAAGCGAAGGCTAAAGCTGGAAGTGCTTCCACCCCTAACATCCATCGCCAGGCACTTTCTAAATTTAATAAACTGATAAGGTAGTTGGAAACATAGGCCATAAGGATACCCAACACCAAATTCAATTGAAATGAAGCTACTAACTTCCCTCTATTGTGAGCTTGGGAAATTTCAGAGATATAAATAGGCGCTGTTACCGAGGAAGCTCCAACCGCAACCCCTCCAATAAATCTAAAGATTGTAAAAGAATATACTTCAGGTGCCAAGGCAGATCCTATGGCAGATACCAAAAACAAGATTGCGATCCAATATAAAGTGGTTCTTCTCCCGAACTTGTCGGATGGGAAGCCCCCAAAAATAGCTCCTACCAGCGTTCCATAAAGGGCAATGGCAATAGCGAAGCCATGCATGAGATCGCTTAATTGCCAGACTTGTTGAATTGATTGTTCTGCTCCTGAAATAACTGCGGTATCAAAACCGAAAAGAAAGCCACCAAGGGAGATGATGATGGCCCATTGCAATACTTTATTCATAGTTAGGTTTGGTTGATTTTAATTTGAAAATTTTAGAGTTTTTAAATGATATATTACGTGTACTTATTTTTGTATAAGGTGTTCTCGGGAAGATCTGTTCAGTCATTACATACTGCCCTCCGTTAATAAATATTTCTACTGAAGAAACATCAATTATTAAACGGATCTCATATGTTCCATCTGGAAGATCAGGCACTGGCATTTGATGGATTTTATCGGCAAAGGACTCGTTAAAACCGGTTAGTCCGCTTTTACTTCTATCCACCGTAAAAACTCCTTTATGCAATGCTAATTTTAGAGTATCTTTTAGAGTATTGGAGAAATTCAGTTCAAAATCTTTTTTAGAAACATTAATAGCGATCTCTGTTTGATTAAAAGTTTTGGCCGTTATTCCATCCTCTTTTTTGCCAATAGTTATTTCTTCCCTAAGGCTGTTCAATCCTTCTACAGGATAATTCATAAGGGTGTATTCATCGTTAATCTTACTTAAGCTTAACTCCCTTGGGAGGGTCATAGCGCTTCTCCAAGTGCTGGTGGGTGTTTCTTGCCCATACATCCAATTGTTCATCCAGCCGATGAATATCCTTTTGTTATCTGGAACATTGTTATAAGTAACCCCGGCATAATTATCGGCTCCCCAACCTAACCATCTTGTATCTTTTTGGGCAGAGGTAAACTTTTCACCATCAAAATCCCCTACAAAATATTGTGTGGCAGAACCTCGGTTAGGCCCACCTGCATTTACACTTATCAACAACACCCATTTTTCTTCGTCAGTTTCCCCTACTTTTAACTTAAAAAGGTCTGGGCATTCCCAAACACCAACATGAGAACCTTTTTCCCTACCGAATTCACTTAAAAGCTTCCAGTCGATTAAATTATTCGAATTATAAATTTTTAAATGATCTCCAGCCACTAATAGTAATATCCAGTTTTTGGTTTCTTCATTCCAAAACACCTTAGGGTCCCTAAAATCTTTCATATTGTCGTTACCAACAACAGGGTTGCCTTTATATTTTTTCCAACTTTTTCCGTTATCTGTGCTATAAGCGATTCCCTGTGTTTGGTAATTGTTGGCTCCTTCCTTTTCCCCAATGGGATCGTGGTAGGTAAACATAGCTACCAATGGTGGTGTTTCCTTTGCACCTAAACCTGAAGTATTATTTTTATCGAAAACTGCACTTCCAGAGAAAATATAGCCTAGGCTGTCCGGATAAATTGCAATGGGTTTGTTTTCCCAGTTCAATAAATCTTCGCTCGTGGCGTGTCCCCAGTGCATAGGCCCCCAAACTATGGAGTCTGGATAATGTTGATAAAACAAATGATAGGTACCATCGTTGTAAACCAAACCGTTGGGATCGTTCATCCAACCGCTGGGTGGGGTAAAATGAAAATTAGGTCTAACCTCTGTGGAATCGCTGAAGAGCACTTCTACCTCTGTCTCCGTTTGTTTTGACTGATTTTCTTTACAGCCAACCAAAAGAACTAAGCCTAGAATTCCTAGAAATTTAATACCTAAATTTTTCACCTTTCAAAAATTTAAGCCGAAAGATAATAATTCTATTGAAGTTCCAAAGCCTTTTTTAAATCTAGTTCTGCGACCGAGTTAATAATCATATCTGGTTTAAAAGCGTAATTATTCAATTCTTCGGCTTTCGAGACACCAGAGAGGGTTAAAATTGTAGTATACCCTAATTGAACTCCCCCGAGAATATCGGTATCCATGGTATCTCCAATTATAATAGTTTCACGCGCTTCTAAACCTAAATATTTTCTTGCTGAACGCATCATAACCGGACTCGGTTTTCCAACGGAAAAAGCCTTTTTGCCGGTAGCCTCTTCTATCATGGCCACGATTGCCTTGATCCCTAAATTAGACCACCCTTTCTTCATAGGTGAAGGATCTAGATTGGTAGCTATTAGTTTGGCACCTGAAAGGATCATGTCTACCGCATTATTTACCATTTCCAAAGTAAAATTACGTCCTTCCCCCACCACCACAAAATCTGGATTCTGGTTAACCAAGGTGTATCCATGCTGATGCAAACTTGTTATTAAACCTCCTTCCCCAAGGACATAGGCTGTTCCATTGGGATTCATAAAAGATAAAAAATAAGCGGTGGCCATTGCACTGGTATATACGTTCTCTTCTTTAATTTTAATACCCATTCGAGCTACCTTGTTAACGGCATCCAAAGGGGTACGCTGACTGTTGTTCGTCATAAAAAGAAAAGGGATATCCTCTTTTTGCAATGTTTTTATAAACTTATCGGCGCCAGGAATTAGGGTGTCATTACCATAGATCACGCCATCCATATCTATTAAAAATCCTTTTTTCATAGTTTGCAGATATTTTTCTTTTACATTTACTGTACAACTAAATTACGATATATAATTTTTTTGTGTAAGAAAGGAGAATAAAAACGTCCAATTATATATTCAGAATTATTAAATCATTATTTTAACTTTAAAATACTATGGATAACACATACTACGACCCAAAAGACTTAAAAAAATTCCCTAAAATTTCTGAATGGAGTGAAGAACTGGGAGCTAAATTTTTTGATTACTACGGAAAGGTTTTTGAAGAAGGTGCGCTTTCTGCCCGGGAGAAATCATTAATCGCTTTGGCGGTAGCACATGTTGTAAAATGCCCTTATTGTATCGATGCATACACCCAAGACGGATTGCAACGTGGCATTACAAAAGAAGAAATGATGGAGGCGGTACACGCCGGAGCTGCCATAGAAAGCGGTGCTACATTGGTACACGGGGTGCAAATGATGAAAAAATACGATAAGTTATCCATGTAATCTTTTTTATTTAAATTCCTAAAAGTTAATTGCTCATTGGCGACTTAAACAAATTATCCAAAAGAGTAACGAAACCGCTTCCGTATTAAATGCGTAGGTACTACTAGGAATGCAAGAAACTATTCAATTATTCCATTTTAAATGAAATACAGCCTTATTCTTTAATTTTTTAAAACCACAGGATGTCGACACAGTCGCTACATAAGAGAAAAAACAAACTTTCAGAAACAGAAAATCAATTAGAGATTCTTTCCCACGGGATTTTTGCCAATGGGGAACTACCCACTTTTAAGCAAAAAATCGCAGAAACAAATCAGTTTCCCTTGCGACCCAAAAAACTGGAAATCTTACAGATAAACGTTGGCTATATGTGCAACCAAGTGTGTTCGCATTGCCATGTAGATGCTGGGCCCGATCGTAAGGAAATTATGACCAAGGAAACCATGCTGCAATGCATAGACGTTATAAAAACAACAGGGGCACATACTTTGGATCTCACGGGTGGTGCTCCAGAGATGAATCCTAATTTTAGATGGTTTGTAGAAGAAGCTTCCAAGGCAGGTGTAAAAGATTTTATTGTAAGGAGTAATTTAACCATTATTGAAGCCAATAAAAAATACCACGATCTTCCTGAGTTTTTTAAAAAACACAATGTTCATGTAGTTTCATCGATGCCACATTGGACGAAAGGAAAAACAGATAAACAAAGAGGGGAAGGTGTTTTCAACAAGTCGATAGAAGCGCTCAAAAAACTTAATAACGTAGGGTACGGGATGCCGGGAAGCGATTTAAAACTGGATTTAGTTTACAATCCTGCAGGGGCTTTTCTCCCTACCAATCAAGCATCCATGGAAAAGGACTTTAAAAAGGCTTTAATGGACGATTTTGGGATTCAGTTTCATAATTTGTTCGCTATTACCAACCTTCCCATTTCCAGGTTTTTAGAATATCTAATCGCCTCAGATAATTACGAGGATTATATGTATAGTTTAGTGGAGGCTTTTAACCCTTCCGCAGTGAGCAACGTAATGTGCACCAATACCATTTCGGTGAGTTGGGATGGTTGGTTGTATGATTGTGATTTTAATCAAATGCTCGAATTAAAGGTAGCCAGTAAAGTAAAACATATTAGCGAATACAACGAAGCTGTTTTAAACGACAGGGATATAATTATCTCCCAGCATTGCTATGGCTGCACCGCAGGTTCTGGCAGTAGCTGTCAAGGTTCTGTAGCTTAAAAAATGTACGTATGAAAGAAAAAAACGTACTTCTAATTTTTACCCGAAATCCTGTTTTAGGGAAGGTAAAAACAAGATTGGCAAAGACTTTAGGCGATGAAAAAGCATTGGAAATTTATAAATTTCTCCTAAACAGGACTTCGGAAGTAACTGGAAGGATTCTTTGCGATAAAAATGTTTATTATTCTGAAGAAATCCCAAAAAAAGATCTTTGGGATGCTACAATTTTCACTAAACAAGCACAAACTGGGCATGATTTGGGTGCACGAATGGCAAACGCTTTTCAGGAGAGTTTTGCAGCTGGGTACACTAAAGTTGTTATTATAGGAAGCGATCTTTACGACCTAACTGAAAAGCACCTTCAACAGGCATTTGAAAAATTGGATGATCACGATGCGGTTATAGGCCCTGCAAAAGATGGAGGTTATTATCTTTTAGGCTTAAAGCAAATGGTTCCAGAGGTATTTCAACAAAAAAATTGGGGAACAAGTTCGGTTTTAAGAGATACTTTACAAAGTTTAAAATCTCTTGATGTAGCTTTGTTGGAAGAACTCAACGATATAGATATTTACGACGATATAAAAGAGCATCCTGCATTTAAAAAATTCATCCTCCCTAATTAAAATTTTGATATTTTAAGTGTCGGATTTGAAAATAAATTAAAAATATGACCAAAAAACAGTTACAAGAAACCACTGCATATTTAGAAAGTAAAGGATTTGAAAATCCGGAAATCGGTATTGTTTTGGGTACCGGTTTAGGAAAATTGGTAGACGAAATTGAAAACCCAATTGTAGCCCATTACAACCACATTCCATTTTTTCCACTGGCAACGGTAGAGTTCCATAGCGGAAAACTTATCTATGGGGAAATAGAAGGTAAAAAAGTGGTGGTTATGCAAGGCCGTTTTCATTTATACGAAGGTTATGATTTTATAGACATTACTTATCCCATTCGTGCCATGCATCAGCTCGGCATCAAAAAATTATTAATTTCCAATGCTGCAGGATCTATTAATCTCGACTTTAAAAAAGGGGATTTAATGCTTATTGAAGATCATATAAATTTACAAGGAGGTTCTCCACTTGCGTTTAAAGGGGTTAGCCAGTTCGGCGAACGATTTGTAGACATGAGCGAGCCTTACGATTTAGATATGCGAAAAACCTTAATTAAGGTAGCAGAAAAAGAAAATATTACCCTACAAAAAGGAGTCTATGCTTCGGTTGTAGGGCCACAATTGGAAACCAAGGCCGAGTACCGTTACTTAAAAATTATAGGTGCAGACGCCGTGGGAATGAGTACGGTACCAGAAGTTATTGTTGCCAACCATTTACAATTACCAATAGCTGCTATTTCCGTAATTACAGATGAAGGTGATCCTGATAATCTCTCGCCTATTGACATTGAGGAAATTATAAAAATTGCCGGCGAAGCCGAACCTAAAATGATAACGCTTTTTAAAAAATTGATTAAGCAATTATGAGCTATTTAGAAACTACCAAAAATGTTTACAAGGAAGCAGCATTAACGCCAGATGTGGGTCTGTGCTGTACCACCAATCCCATTTGGGAATTACCGGGCCTAAAAATCCCGAAAATTATGCAGGAAATGAACTATGGTTGTGGGAGCACGGTTCACCCGAGGGATTTGGTAAACAACCCTAAAATATTATATGTTGGCGTTGGTGGTGGTATGGAACTTTTACAATTTTCCTATTTTTCAAGACAAAAAAATGGTGTTATCGGGGTCGATGTGGTTGATGAAATGTTGGAAGCATCCCGAAAAAACTTTAAAGAAGCCGAAACTCAAAATAGCTGGTTTAAAAGTGAATTTGTAGATTTAAAAAATGGCGACGCGCTACGTTTGCCGGTAGAAGACAACAGTATCGATGTGGCGGCACAAAATTGCCTATTCAATATCTTTAAAACGGAAGAGTTACAGAAAGCAATTGCTGAGATGTACCGTGTTCTAAAACCACACGGAAGGCTGGTAATGAGCGATCCTACATGCGAACAATCCATGAGCGATGAATTGCGCAATGATGAACAATTAAGGGCACTTTGTCTAAGCGGAAGCCTTCCAATTAAAGATTACGTAAAAATGCTTACCGATGCCGGTTTTGGAACTATTGAAATTCGCGCCAGAAAACCCTACCGAATTCTAGACCCCAACCATTACAACACTAACGAATTGATTTATATTGAATCGATAGAAGTGGCTGCCATAAAAGATCCTATGCCAGAAGACGGGCCGTGTATTTTTACAGGAAAAACTGCCATTTATTATGGAAAGGAAGACTATTTCGACGATAAAAAAGGACACATATTATTACAAAATCAACCTTTGGCCATTTGCGACAAAACTGCAAACGCACTTAAAAACCTAAACCGAGACGATATTTTTATATCAGAATCCACTTGGCATTACGATGGTGGTGGCTGTTGTTAGAAAATTACTGTCGCCCTGAGCCTGCCAGTGCTGAACTATGCTTTTGCACATTGAAAGTTATTTCGAGCGTAGCGAGAAATCGCATAACGGATAAACTATGTTGTCATGCTGAGCTTGTCGAAGCATATTGAAGCATCAAATTACCCTTCGACTAACTCAGGGGTGACATAAAAATTACATTTTAAAATTGAACAAATACTTCAACATCATAAAAGATTCCTATTCGGGGTATTTTAACTACCTCCTTGATGAGATCACAAGGTTTCATTGGGAAAACTACTTTTATGGCTTATTGGTTATATCGCTTATAGTTTGGTTGCTCGAAATTTTATTCCCCTGGCGAAAAAATCAAAAAATATTCAGAAAGGATTTTTGGCTGGATACTTTTTATCTATTCTTTAATTTTTTCCTTCTGAATTTAATCGCTTTAATAGCGCTCTCCAATACGGCTGAAGCTATTTTTAATGATTTTCTAGGTTTATTTGGAGTCTCAGTTTCCAACTTTCAACTCTTTGATGCTACGCAACTGCCTTGGTTTGTAGGTTTATTAATTTTTTTCTTAGTTGCCGATTTTATACAATGGGGCACCCATATTATGTTGCACCGGGTTCCCTTTCTTTGGAATTTTCACAAAACCCATCATTCGGTAAAGGAGATGGCCTTTGCCGCTCATTTTAGGTATCACTGGATGGAGCCTATTGTTTACAAATCGATGTTGTATATCCCCGTAGCCATTATTGGTGGCTTTACTATTGAAGCAGTGGCGATTGTTCATTTTTTCAACATTACTATTGGGCACTTAAACCATGCCAACGTTGGTTGGGATTACGGTCCATTAAAATATATCTTCAATAATCCGAAAATGCACATTTGGCACCACAGCAAAAAAATGCCCAATAATTATGGCGTTAATTTTGGAATAACCCTAAGTATTTGGGACTATATTTTTAAAACCAATTATATTCCCTACGACGGAAGGGATATTGAATTGGGTTTTTACGAAGATGAAAAGTTCCCGAAAAAGTTTTTGAATCAAGAATTGTATCCTTGGAATGCTGAAAAGGAGACCCAATAGTACTTTGTACTAAATCAAAATAATTATATTTGAAGAATAAAAAAAAGAATATGGCTAGTAATAAAATTCAAGATAAAATAGACAATGCCCTTTTGGAAGAACGAAAAGTTTTTCTTTGGGGACAGGTAGACGACAAATCGGCAAAACATGTTATCGACCGACTTTTATATTTGGACTCCATAAGTGACGATGAAGTTAAATTGATAATAAACAGCCCAGGAGGATATGTAACCTCTGGTTTTGCAATTCACGACACCATGAAATCCCTTAAAAGTCCGGTTTCAACAATTTGTACTGGTTTTGCAGCTTCCATGGGATCAATTCTGCTTTCAGCGGGAGAAAAAGGAAGACGTTTTGTATATCCATATGCTCGGGTTATGATTCACCAACCTAGTGGCGGTGCACAAGGACAAGCCTCGAATATTGAAATTCAAGCAAGGGAAATCGTTAAAACAAAAGAAATTAGTGCTAAAATACTAGCCGACAATTGCGGACAGGATTTTGAGAAAATCATGAAAGACTTTAATCGTGATTATTGGATGAACGCCGAAGAATCTTTAGAATACGGTATTGTAGACGGTATTCTTGATTAAGTAAAAGTCATTTTAAATATACAGGCCAACTCCATAAGAGTTGGCTTTTTTCATGTAAAAAATTTTATCTTTAGGGCAATCAACCTAAAATACAAACACCACCACGTCCTATGATTATTAAAAAGTTTCTCCCCCTGTTCGTAATTTCAATCTTATTTAGTTGCCAGGAACAACCAACAAAGAAAGAAACTACCGAGAAAAAGCAGCGACCCAATATTGTTTTTATCATGTCGGACGATCATGCTTACCAAGCCATTAGCGCTTATTCCGACAAACTTGTTGAAACCCCAAACATCGATAAAATTGCAAAAAAGGGAATGCTTTTCACTAATGCTTCCGTTACCAATTCTATCTGCGCACCTTCAAGGGCGGTCATCCTTACTGGAAAACACAGCCATATTAATGGAAAAGTAGATAATCACTTCCCTTTCGACACTACCAATGTTACTTTTCCAGAACTCTTTCAAAAAGCAGGATACCAAACTGCTATGTTTGGGAAGTTACATTTTGGTAACAACCCAAAAGGGGTAGACGATTTTATGATTTTGCCGGGACAGGGAAATTACCTGAACCCAGACTTTATAACCAAAAAAGGCGATACCACCATAACAGGCTATGTAACCGATGTTATCACCGATTATACCATTGATTGGCTGGATAAAAAACGGGATAAAAACAAACCTTTTATGGTTATGTACCTCCATAAAGCTCCCCATAGACCATGGTGGCCGAGTCCAGAACGATTTAAGGAGTATACCCAAAAAACGTTCCCCGAGCCTGAAACGCTGTTTGACGATTATAAAAACCGTGGTACAGCAGCCAAAACTGCCGAAATGAATATCCTTTATGATATGCAGTATGGTCACGATAGCAAAATAAGACCTGAAACTTTAGAGGATATGGGCAATGTAGAGCCCAAAGTAGCCTCCTTTAAAAATGGCTTTTCTAGACCTTATGGGAGAGCGAATGATGCCCAAAAAGCACTTTACGACCCCATTCTGGATTCCATAAATAAGGATTTCAAGGAAAATTGGCCAAAAATGACGGATGAGGAAAAAATGAAGTGGAAATACCAGCGGTATATGCAAGATTATTTAGGCACTATAGCTTCCGTAGATGATAATGTTGGTAGGGTTTTGGAATATTTGGAAGAAAACAACCTTACTGAAAATACCATTATAGTGTACACTTCAGATCAAGGATTTTATTTAGGGGAACATGGCTGGTTTGATAAGCGGTTTATTTACGAAGAATCGTTTAGAACACCACTTATGATTAGTTGGCCTGGCATTATAAAAGAAGATGTTGTAAATGATGATATGGTTCAAAATTTAGACTTTGCCCCCACACTATTAGACGCTGCGGGCATACCAATTCCTAGCGACATGCAAGGGGAAAGTATGGTGCCGCTTTTAAAAGGGAATAATGAGGAGTGGGATCGTGAAGCAGCCTATTACCATTATTACGAATATCCATCTATACATATGGTTAAACGCCACTATGGAATAGTTACCAAAAAATACAAATTGGTTCATTTCTATTATGATGTAGATGAATGGGAGTTGTACGACCGTATTAAAGACCCCAAGGAAATGAATAATGTTTACAATGACCCTGCCTATAAAGATGTTGTTGATAAACTAACAAAAGACCTTCAAAAGCTACGGGAAAAGTACAAAGACTCTTCTGCATTGGATGAAATGTACATTAAGAGATACTTGGAAAAAATAGACCATAAGTAACCTCAACGATCCTCAGAATAATATTTAGCGACAACTTTTAAGGCTGGTTTATTCTGTATAGTAAAGCGGTTGTCATCTAAACCTCCTGCATTTAAATCGGGGAACCATTTCCATAGAAAACCGCCAGCAAACCAAGGCTCTTTCCAAAAAGTTTGGTAAAGGGCCTCCAGTGCATTGCTCTGTGCTGTATGATTTGCTTTTGTGGTAGACCTATGGTGTTCCCAAGGAGCTTTCGCTGCATAATCGCTGCTTCGATAACCATATTCGGTGAATAAAATAGGCTTATTAAATGTTTCTGAAAGCGATTTCATTTGTTTTTTATAGGTTTTCCAATTGTCCGACAAAACCGCCACCGACGGTGTTTTTACCTTCGACAAAGGAAAATAAGCATCGATCCCGATAAAATCTAAATCCCCCCAGAAACTTATCTTTTGGTAACTGTCCCAATTTTCAGCATAGGTAAGCTCCCCGGAATATCGTTGACGGATTTTCACGATGAGTTCTTTAAAAAATGCGGGCCTTTCTAGGGCAAACGAATGAAGTTCGGTACCAATACAAAAATATTTTATGTTCAGCGACTCCCCTACTTCAGCAAAAAAGAGAATAAATGATTCGTAGGAATCTTCCAGTCGTTTCCAATCTTTTTCGGTTTTCATTTTAATATCTCCCGTAAATTTACCATCCCAAACCCAAATCTGTGGTTTAAGCATACATTCCATCCCCAATGAATTTAATTCCCTCGCATATTGAGCAATCCCCTCTTTTCGTTCCCCAAACCATTGTTTTTCGTCGCTGTAGACAACCTCTGGATGCTCCAAGCTTCGCAAAAAACCAAAGGGCATTAAAGCAACGGTATTGGTATGGATATTTTTTAATGCCATTGCCTGTGTTTTCTGTAACGAATCCCGTGAGGCCACTAAACTTACACCGTTTATTTTGGAAATAGACTCCTGCTTGCTGGCACAATTTACCAAGACCATCGAAAAAGCAATCGCAAAAATTTTTACAACCTTCATTTAAAAATCTTTCTTTTAAAGTTAGAGATAATCAATTTAAAATGCTTCTAAATTGAATTGAATTTTTAAGTTCTTATCTTGCAATACGACCTACTTTTGAGAGCCTGGAAACATAGTGTGCGTTTTTAAGGTATATTATAGATAAACCAAAATTTAATCGTGTGAAACACATCGTCATCATTGGAAATGGAATTGCTGGCATTACAGCCGCCAGGCATATTCGAAAATTAAGCGATTATAAAATCAGTGTTATTTCGGCTGAATCCCAATATTTTTTCTCTAGAACGGCTTTAATGTATGTGTATATGGGCCATATGAAGTTTGAACATACACAACCCTATGAAAATTGGTTTTGGAAAAAAAACGATATCGATTTAATTGAAGGGTATGTAAATAGCATTGATACCGACGCCAATAAGTTGATTTTCGAGGATGGACACCATTTAAACTACGATGATCTTATAATTGCCTGCGGCTCAAAACCAAATAAATTTGGTTGGCTGGGAGAGGACCTAAACGGTGTGCAAGGGCTCTACTCTAAACAAGACCTAGAACTTCTTGAAGAGAATGCCCCGAATAAAGAGGTATGCAAAAGAGCGGTTATTATTGGGGGCGGACTTATAGGTATTGAATTGGCAGAAATGCTTCGTACCAGGGAAATCCTGGTAACCATGCTCGTTCGCGAAAAGAATTTTTGGGGCGGGATTCTTCCCGAAGGGGAAGCTACCCTTGTTGCAAACCATATTCGCGAGCACCATATCGACCTACAACTGGAAACTGAGCTCAAAGAAATTATCTCTGACGACAAGGGAAAAGCTACTGCGGTAATTACCTCTAAAGGTGAAAGAATTGATTGCGATTTGGTAGGATTAACCGCCGGTGTTTCACCAGCCATAGATTTCTTAAAAAATAGTTCCATTGAAATAGGGAAAGGGGTTAAAGTGAATAAATACCTCGAAACCAATATTTCCAACATTTATGCCATTGGCGATTGTGCCGAACAAATGGAACCCACAGGCCTTAGAAAACCTGTAGAAGCTGTTTGGTATACCGGTAGAATGATGGGCGAAGTGGTTGCGCAAACTATCTGCGGAAATAAAATGCCCTACAATCCTGGGGTCTGGTTCAATTCAGCGAAGTTTTTAGACATAGAATACCAAACATATGGTTGGGTTTGGGCAAAACCAAAAGACTACGAAAAACAGTTTTACTGGGAACACCCCGATGGTAAAAAATGCATCAGGATTTCCTTTCACAAAGACTCCAATGCTATTTTAGGCATCAATACTTTTGGGATTAGGCTTTCCCATGAAAAATTTGATCAATGGATTTCAGAAGAAAAAGATGTTGCGTTCGTGGTCCAAAACTTAAACCAAGCTCATTTTGATCCGGAATTTTACAAAAAGTATTATTCAGAAATTAAAAGAACCTTCGACAATCAGTTTCAATCGGCTTAAAATATTATGATGAACAACACAGTACAAAGAAATATGTCGCTTTCCGGAGAACCGCCGGTGGCTCTAAATACTATTCAGAAATTTTCGGTGCTTTTGGGAATGTTTGGCTTAGGGGTTTTGTTACTTGCCCTTTTTAATGTGAGTTTCCCAAACAAAACTACTTGGTTAACAATCTCGCTATCTGCCATTACTCTGGGGATTGTGATATTTTCTTATGGTGCATATGCCGACAGATCAGCTGGAATAAAAAATGACGGCGTTTGGCAAAAATCAATTTCTTCCCGTGGTTTTTTAGCTTGGCTACTCGGGATTGCCCTAACAGGTTTCTATATTGTTCTTTATTTTTTCCCTCAGTATTTGGGGTTGAGAAACGAAGGGGACAATGTAGGGGTTATAGCTTTGTTCGATCCGCTGAGTTATTTTTTAAGCGGCAATCCGGCAAGCCAATGGTTTGTTTACGGAACGCTTTATACCATTGCCATTTTTGCTTTCGGGATAAAATTTATTTGGAAATATAGACACAACCGCTACGAAATATTGAGGACTATTAGCGTGATGTTTTTTCAAACCTCTTTTGCTTTTATCATCCCCGAAGTAATGGCTCGTTTAAAAAAATCTGAAGCCTATAAAGACATTCCTTATTACGACCTTAAAAATATATGGCCCCTTAATTATAACAATTTTCAACAATATCGCGTGGACGGTTTTATAAGTTCTGGAGATATTGGAATGGCATTATTGGCATTTGGAATCTTATCTATTTTTGTTATCACTCCCGTTCTCACTTACTTCTACGGAAAACGTTGGTACTGCTCTTGGGTTTGTGGCTGTGGAGGTCTTGCGGAAACTTCTGGTGATTCTTTTAGGCATCTATCGGATAAAAGTCTGTTTGCTTGGAAGGTAGAACGCTGGGTTGTACACAGTGTCTTGGTTTTTGTGGTTTTAATGACAACTGCAGTTATCCATAGCTACCTAAGTTACGACGCTTCTAAATACTGGCTGAATAAGGATCTATTCCTCATTGGGGTAGGTGTTTTTTTGGGACTGCTTTTTGCCATTATTTGGTATTTTAAAAAGGAAGAGCTCCAAAAAGATGCACGCTACGGAGCCATCGGGTATTTGGCCATTACCTTGGGCCTTATTGCCATTCATTATTTAAGCGGAAGCAGTGTTTTTATATTTAATCCTGAGACTTTACGGTCTACCTACGGTTTTCTTATTGGATCTATTTTTTCTGGGGTAATCGGCACCGGGTTCTACCCTATTTTTGGAAACCGTGTGTGGTGCCGTTTTGGCTGTCCTATGGCTGCCATACTCGGACTCCAACAGCGGTTGTTTTCGAAATTTAGAATTACCACAAATGGCGGACAATGTATTTCCTGCGGAAATTGCTCAACATATTGCGAAATGGGTATCGATGTTCGTGCCTATGCCCAAAAGGGTGAAAATATTGTAAGAGCTTCTTGTGTAGGCTGCGGTATTTGCTCGGCGGTTTGCCCAAGAGGAGTGCTTAAGTTGGAAAACGATAAACCAAAGGGACGTATCAACAGCGATGCGGTTTTATTGGGAAATGATGTTGATTTATTGGATTTAGTGAAACAAAACAAAAATTAACGTAAGATTCCGTTATAAAAGCGAACTAATAATCAAGCACTTAATTTAGAATTCTTGATTTACGCAAAAAAAATAATCGCTTTACTTTTTCTCAGTATCCCTATTGGTATCTTTGCGCAAGAGTATTCGTATCAAAAAAGTTATCATCAAGAAGGTGTTTTGGCTTCCGAAGGATGGGTGCAAAATTCAGTAAAAGAAAAATATTGGAAGTATTACTATCCCTCTGGTGTTTTAAAACAGGAAGGACATTATAAAAGTGGGAAAAAAGAGGATTTCTGGTATTATTATAATGAAAATGGAGATAAGATCCGTCAAGGACATTACAATGCGGGAAAGAAAACAGGATGGTGGATTGTATATAAAAATAACCTGATGGTAAAAAAATGTCAGTATCAGGACGATATGTTAAACGGTTACAGTATTCAATATCGAAATAAAAAGCCGGTTTTGTGCCGAAAATTTAAAAACGACAGCTTAGTCGGTGAATGGGATTCCATGGAAAGTTTTAAAAAAGAAAACAGTTTAAAAGACCTTAGGGAATGAATAACATAAAAGTAATCATTCCAGCTTTTAATGAAGAAGCTTCCATAGGTTTAGTGATTCAGGAAATTCCGAAGATTGTGAAGGAGGTAATTGTGGTGAGCAATAATTCTACAGATGCTACCGAAGCTGCAGCCAAAAAAGCGGGCGCCACGGTTTTGAATGAAAACCGAAAAGGTTATGGTTATGCCTGCTTAAAGGGGATGGAATACATTGCTAAAAGCCAGGAACAACCAGATATTATAGTATTTTTAGATGGCGATTACTCCGATTACCCGGAAGAACTAACCAAGGTAATTGCTCCAATCCTAGAGGACGATATAGATTTAGTGATAGGGGCTCGAAAAAAAGCGTTGCGTGAACCCAATTCCATGACCCCACAGCAAGTTTTTGGAAATTGGTTGGCAACCACATTAATGAAGCTGTTTTTTAACGCAAAATTCACAGATTTGGGTCCGTTTAGAGCTATAAAATACCATAAATTGCTCGCATTGGAAATGGTAGACAAAACCTATGGTTGGACGGTGGAAATGCAGTTAAAAGCCCTCAAAAAGAATTTGAGCTATGTAGAAGTCCCTGTGCATTATAAGAATAGAATTGGGGTTTCTAAAGTTTCAGGCACGGTAAAAGGAAGCGTTATGGCGGGAGTGAAAATTTTAGGTTGGATTTTTAAATACAGTTTTAAATGATTTTAGAGCTTGTTTCATATATAATTCTAAGTGTTTATATTCTGGCTTTACTGCTTATTCTATTTTATAGTTTAACACAGCTGAATCTCCTCATTAATTATCTAAGGTACCGCAACGAAAACTTAAACGAACCCAAATTCAATTTTTTAGACGCCAGGGAAATTCCCAAAGTTACCGTTCAACTTCCCATTTACAATGAAGAATATGTTATCGATAGGTTGCTTGAGAATATTGTAAAGTTAGAATACCCGAGCAACAAGCTGGAAATTCAAGTACTCGACGATTCTACTGATGGATCGCTTGTAGAAACAGCCGAAAAAGTAAGAGTTCTTCAAAGTATGGGATACCCTATATCTCATGTTATACGCAACAACAGAAAAGGTTTTAAGGCAGGTGCTTTAAAAGCCGGACTAGAAACAGCAACGGGCGACTATATCGCCATTTTCGATGCCGATTTCCTTCCGGCAAGCGATTGGCTAAAAAAAACAGTCCCTTATTTTAAGGATCCAGATATTGGGGTGGTACAAACGCGTTGGGGGCATATAAACAGAAACTATTCCATTCTTACCAAAATACAGGCCTTTGCCCTAGATGCCCATTTTACGATCGAGCAGGTAGGAAGAAATGCCAAGGGACATTTTATAAATTTCAACGGTACCGCAGGTATTTGGAGAAAAACTTGTATTATCGACGCCGGGAATTGGGAAGGCGACACCCTCACGGAAGATTTGGATTTAAGTTATCGGGCACAATTAAAAAATTGGAAGTTTAAATATTTGGAAGATGTGGAGACCCCGGCAGAACTTCCTGTGGTAATAAGTGCCGCAAGAACACAGCAGTTCAGATGGAACAAAGGGGGGGCAGAAAACTTTAGAAAAACAGTCAGGAATTTATTGAGTGCCAAAAATCTATCTTTCAAAACCAAATTTCACGGTTTTATACACCTACTCAACAGCTCGATGTTTTTGTGTGCTTTTTTAATCTCTTTTTTAAGTGTTCCCATATTATTCATTAAACACCAAAGCATTCTTCCTGTTTGGATATTCGATCTAACCGGAATCTTTATATTAAGTACACTTATTCTTTATTTTTGTTATTGGTTTACCTATAAAAACATTCAGGATGAAGGATGGAAAAGCATCTTCGCCTATACACAAATGTTCATAACATTCTTTACGGTAATCCTTGGTTTTACATTACATAATAGCTTTGCAGTTATTGAAGGACATAGAGGAAAAAGAAGCGATTTTGTACGTACCCCAAAATTCAACATAAAGAATGTATCCGATAGTTGGAAGGGGAATAAATACTTGGCCAAGTCTGTCTCCGGGAATATCGTTTTGGAAGCACTGCTCATGCTCTATTTTTTCTTCGGAATGATAAGTGGCTTTTGGCTCAATGATTTTACGTTATTTCCTTTTCATTTGATGCTTTTTATTGGTTTTGGTTTTGTATTTTTCCATTCCATAACAGCTAGAGTATAAATGCTAACCTATTGGAAAACCCATAAATACCCTTTAATATTTGCTATTGCTTCACTTCTTTTTTATTGGAGTTTTGCATACGATTTGCATCGAAGCGATTTTGCTAAGTTAATTGGCCTTTATGCAGCGCTTTTCTTTTTTGCTTATAAAATACTTCAATTTGAAAAAGGGAACTTTGAGTTTTTGGTGATTTTTGGCATCTCAGCACGACTGATTTTTCTTTTTGCCACGCCCAATCTTTCCCAAGATTTTTACCGCTTCATTTGGGATGGGAAACTATTGTTAAACGGTGTAAACCCATATTTATTTGCTCCGGATAACCTTATAAATAAAGATTTATTTGCTACAGAAAATTGGCAAGGTTTATATAACGGTATGGGTCCACTTAGTGCTGCCAACCACAGCAATTACCCTCCTGTAAATCAAATATTCTTTTATTTAGGGAGTCTACTGGGCGGGAGTAGTTTATTGGGGAACATTATTTCAATGAGGATTTTTATTATCCTGGCAGATTTAGGCATTCTTTACTTTGGAAGAAAAATTCTAATATGGCTAAAATTACCTCAGCACCAAATTTTCTGGTATTTTCTCAATCCTTTTATCCTTATAGAACTCACTGGGAATTTACATTTTGAAGGGGTCATGCTATTCTTTTTAGTGGCAAGTATGTTTTTTATCCTTCAGCAAAAATGGATTGTTGGTGCTTTACTTTTCTCATTATCTATTTCTGTTAAACTTCTTACGCTGGTATTATTACCGCTGTTTATAAGGTGGTTTTACCATAATAACACCAGTAAGAAGATAGGAACACTAAGGCTATTAGGTTTTTATTTAGTGGTTTTCTTGGGGGTTTGTGCCAGCTTTTTACCTTTTGTTTCTTCAGAAATGATTCAACATTATGGGGAAACTATAGGGCTTTGGTTTCAAAAATTCGAATTTAATGCAAGTATTTATTACTTAATACGCGAATTTGGTTTTTATAGACAAGGATATAATATCATTGCAACAGCAGGAACAAGGTTGGCCATTTTGGTATTTTTGTTTGTGTTAGGAATGGCCTTTTTCAGAAAAAACCAACAGCCAAAAACATTGTTGGTATCTATGCTTATGGCTGTTTCTTTCTATCTTTTTTTGAGTACTACTGTGCACCCTTGGTACGTGGCGACACCACTATTATTATGCGTGTTTACGAATTACAAATTTCCAATAATTTGGAGCCTTGCGGTATTTTTAAGCTATTACTCTTATTCCAATGAGGTTTTTAATGAAAACCTATGGATGGTAGCCATTGAATATCTCCTTATTTATGCGGTGTTTTTGAAAGAGGTATATTTTGAAAAGCCTATTTTGAAACATCTTTAAAAATTTCTGAAAACCGGACATACCCAGAAAATAATCGTTTAGAAATCTTCTTTCCGTAAAAAAACTATCAAATAGGGGAAAAACCTCTATTCCCAAATACAACCCAAACAAGGTCGAGCTTGAGAATATATTACAGCATTTTTAAGTTTATGACCTCTTGATTGGTAAGATGCCTCCAAGTTCCCCTTGGGATATCTTTTTTGGTTAGTCCGTCGTAAGCAACCCTGTCTATTTTTATTATCTCATAATCGAGTTCCTTAAATATTTTGGTAACAATTTTGTTTCGGTTGCTATAAATTTTAACCCCTACTTCATTTTTATTACCGCCTTCAATAAAAGAAATTTCTTCTACTTTTACCTCTTTATCCTCGATTACGATTCCTTCCCTTACTTTGTGTAAATCTTCGTGCTTAAAACTTTTGTCGAGAGTTACATGGTAGATTTTTCTAAATCCTGGACCTTGAGTTAATTTTTTGGAAAGCTCCAAATCATTGGTAAAAAGCATCAAACCGGTAGAATTTCTTTCCAACATCCCTACTGGTAAAATTCTACTTTTGGTAGCGTTTGCCACCAATTCCATTACCGTTTTCTTACCTTTTTCTATTGATTTTGCAGTTACAAATCCCTTCGGCTTATTTAGTAAAACATAAGCCTTTTTTTCTGGATTGATAGCTCGTCCATCGAACTTAACCTCATCGGTAAGCTGTACCTTATAGCCCATTTCGGTTACCACTTTACCATTTACGGTAACATTCCCAGAGGCAATATAGATATCTGCATCCCTACGCGAACAAACTCCACTATTGGCGATGTACTTATTAAGGCGTATTTCGTTTGGAGCTAGTTGACTTTGCTTAGATGATTGAGTATTTTTTAGAGGTGAGTTTCCCCGAGCGTAGCTCTTGCTTTTTGCATTTCCTCCCTGTCTTCCGGAGAATTTTTTACTACCACCACCTTGTCTTCCATAACTCTTTCCTTTTTTAGATTTATCCTCTCTACTCATTATAATAAATTTTTTACAAAGATATGTTTTATCGTATTCAAAATATAACTTCTTGAATTATAATAATTATTTCAAAAATGAAGTGCTTTTCTAACAATTAACATAAAATATAACATTTAACAATTTAATAACACTGGAAAAGCAAATTCATCACAGAATAAAAATCTTTTTAACTAATTTTTAACAAAACCCTCCTTAAACAAAATTCGTATATACTTTACATTAGATGTGAGTAAACAGTTATAATTTTATATTTCATATACTATTTTATGAAACAATTTAAATATAATCCTATTATTTCCATCACCTAATTTACCCCATAAACCTATATTTATTGGCGTCCCCCAGATTTACGAGTAATCAACGTAAACAATACACCAATGAAAAAATTTACTACTGCTTCAAGATTGTGTTTTGGGATTATTTTCATCTTTTTGTTTAACGCAAAGATTAATTCCCAAACGAAGGTTTTTGCAACTTCCATCGTTAGCGAAAATCGTACCGAAAATTCAAGTAATGCCAAAGATGGTAATTTAGCAACCAAGGCAAAAATAAATGCCAGTTCTGGCTTAGCCTTGGGTATTGGCGCCTATTCCGGGCATATTGAACTGCAATATCCGGCTGTAGTTCCAGCAAATACCACCTCTTATATAAAAATAGACACAGAAACCAACATTCTACCCGCTTTATTGGGAGGTACGTTGGGAGGATTACTATCAGATGTCCTTGGGATCGTTTTAATAGGAAATCAAGAATTTACCGTACAAGCGCTTAATGGCGAAAATCCCGTTCTTACAGGACGTTCTGAAACAGATAATGATTTTTCCAGTGGACGGCTTAGAGTCGTAATAGATGCAGCGGGCAACTATTACATCGCTATTACTCCAGGTCAAAATTACAATCGTATTCGGTTAACCAATCGTTTAGGATCTTTAGTTGGATTGGGAAACACCAAATCTCTGGGACTTTATGGGGCGTATTACACCTCCAATCCTGCCGAATGCGGGGATCCTGCTTTCACCTCCTATGATGGGGGTGGTTTAACGCTTGCCATAATAAATGACGGCGGCGGCGTTCGAAATCCTAAACACGCCATAGACAGCAATCCAAATAATTTTTCCGAACTTAATTTAGGGAGATTAGGCTTAGGTGTTTTGGGGTCTATTCAACAATCCATTTATTTTGAAGGCTCCGGAAACGCTACCGATAGCTATAGTATCAAGCTAAGGCTCTCCCCCGCACTAGTTGCCTTGGGAGCCCTCGACAACGTAAACATCATTGCAAGCAATAAGGGACAAGTAGTACAGAGCATTCCATTTACCAGTTTGTTAAATGCAGAAATCCTTTCGCTCATTCAAATAAGGGCGAACCAAAACCTACCAACCACAGTACCTTTTCGTCCCGGTGTTCCGGTAGATAGAATTACGGTACGATATTCATCCTTACTGAATGTGGAAATCGGACAAAGTTTAGATCTTTTTGGAGTAACAAGAACACCTGCGCTCCCAATTGTAAATGCCAATTCCATCAATAAACAAGTATGTACAGGAGAAACCGCAGCTTTAATTGCTACCAGCAATCCCAATAACCTTGAATTAAGATGGTACGATGCTCCAGAAGAAGGTAATTTACTAACCACTATTGGCTCTGGAGAAACTTTCACCACTCCATCAATTACTGAAAATACCGTCTATTACGTTGCAACTGCCAAAGTGGGATGTCCTACAGAATCTGCTCGCGTAGCAGTGAACGTGACCGCTATAAACAGACCTGTGGGAGCAGATATTTCCATCTATGGGGCAGAAGACGATAGTTGCGAGGGAAGTACCATTACATTGACTCCTTCCAGCACCATCGACGGAAGTTTCGCTTGGTACTTCGATCCCGATAAAGCATCCCCAATTACTGATGGTCTAACCCAGGACAATGCCACTTATAACATCAATGAAGATGGCGTTCTAAGCATTACTGGATTAACCGCAAGTGAAACCCCTATTAATTATTACACAAGCATTGCCAGCACAACTACAGGATGCGAAAATACATCTGGAAATCTTGCTGAAACTACAGTAAGCGTTATTTCGAATGATCTTAATCCCTCCATAGCTTTTGACGGAAATATTACTGGAGACAATATTATAAATAAGGCAGAGTCCGAATTGGAAATTATTATTTCTGGAACCGTTTCAGGAGATGCCATGGCTGGCGATACCATAACTCTTACTGCAAACGGGATGGACTATACGGGTTCGGTTGCCTCCGATTTAACTTTCAACATTTCCGTAGAGGGAAATGCACTTGTTACCGATCAAGATTTAACTCTGGAAGTTTCGGTGACTACCAGCAATGGAACCTGCGAAACTTCAGCAACAGATTTACTAACTTATTCTGTAGATATCACAACACCAACCATCCCAACTGTTAATGCGCAAAGCACTAACGACACCACTCCAATAATCACTGGGACGGCATCTTCCGAAGATAATATTTCAATTGTAGTAAATGGAATCACATATACCGAAGGCGATGGAATCCTTACCGATAATGGAGACAACACATGGGCTTTGCAAATCCCGGATGGCGATGCGCTAACAGAAGGTATTTATGATGTGGTCGCTACTGCTACAGACGATGCAGGTAATACGGCTAACGATACCACTACAGACGAATTGAATATCGATCTAACCGATCCTGAAATCCCGACAGTAGTTCCCGTAACCACCAACAGCAATACTCCCAGTATTTCTGGTACTGCGGCTTCAGAAGATGAGCTTACTGTTGAAGTAAACGGAATAACTTATAGCGAAGGAGACGGGAATTTAACAGATAATGGGGATGATACGTGGACACTACAAATCCCAGACACAAACACCTTGCCGGATGGCACTTACGATGTAGTCGCCACCGCTACCGATGATGCAGGAAATAGCGCCACAGATACGACTACAGACGAGCTTACCATAAACGCATCAGCTCCCAATACACCTACCGTAGATTTTCTAACAACCACAGATACCACCCCTACCATAACTGGAACGGCAGATTCGGTAAATGATCTCACTGTGGAAGTGAATGCAATTGTTTATACAGAAGGTGATGGCAATTTAACTGATAATGGCGATGATACATGGACTTTACAAATACCAACGGGAAGCGAACTTCCAGACGGTGTTTACGATGTAGAAGCAACGCTAACAAATGGTGCAATAAGCGCTAATGATGCCACGGTAAATGAATTAATAATAGATACTATACCTCCAAATAACCCAACCGTAAATACGTTGGCCACCAACGATACTACTCCGGAAATTACGGGAACAGCTACCTCTAAAGATGCCCTAACCGTGGAAATAAATGGCGTTACCTATACCGAAGGAGATGGAAATTTAACCGATAATGGAGGTGGTACATGGACTTTGCAAATCCCCAACGGAAACGAACTGCCAGACGACACCTATGACGTAGTGGCCACCGCTACCGATGCCGCTGGAAATTCATCCAACGACACAACCACAGATGAAGTCTCTATTAGTACCTCTCTTCCGGATATCCCTTCCGTAGATCCACAGATTACTTCAGATAATACCCCAACTATTACGGGAACCGCTAATTCGGTAGACAACCTTACCGTTTCGCTAAACGGCATAACCTATACCGAAGGCGACGGCAACCTTACCGATAATGGAAATGATACATGGACTTTGCAAATTCCAGAGAGCGATGTGCTACCAGATAACACCTACGATGTAGTAGTGGAAGTTACAGATGATTTTGGAAACAACAACAACGACACCACCACAGATGAAGTTACCATAGACACCACCACACCGGTAATTCCAACAGTAAACCAAATGATGACCAATGATACCACACCCGCAATAACAGGAACGGCAGATTCTGCAGATGATTTGAGTATTGAAGTGGATGGTGTAACCTATACTGAAGGCGATGGAAATTTAATGGATAACACAGACAATACATGGACACTACAAATTCCAAATAGCAATGAATTAACAGATGGCACTTACGATGTTGCCGTTACGGCCACCGACGGAGCCGGCAATACTGCCCAAGATGCCACTATTGATGAAGTAACCATAAATTCGTCTTTGCCAGACAATCCAACCGTAAACAACTTAGACACAAACGACGTCACTCCAATGATAACGGGTACTGCCATGTCTCAAGACGATCTTTCTGTTGCGGTAAATGGAATCACATATTTAGAAGTCGATGGCAACCTTACCGACAACGGGGATAATACATGGAGTCTTCAAATTCCAGAGAGCGATAAGTTGCAAGATGGCGTTTACGATGTAGTGGCCATTGCCACCGATAATGCCGGCAATACTTCTAGAGACACCACCACAGACGAATTAACAATTAGCAATACTTTACCTAATAGACCAATGGTTAATTGGCTAACCACAGCCGATACTACTCCAATGATAACGGGTACGGCAGATTCCAACTACGAGCTTTCTGTTACCGTAAATGGAGTTAGCTATATCGAAGGCGACGGTAACCTTACCGATAATGGAGACGACACATGGAGTCTTCAAATTCCAGATAATCAAATGCTTTCAGATGGATTTTATGATGTTAAAGCGATAGTGACCGATAAATTTGGCAACACCAATACCGACAACACACTTAATGAATTGATTATCGATACGGTATCGCCCACGGCACCTACGGTAAATAATCTAGTAACGAACGACCCGACACCAATCATTACAGGAACGGCAGATTCAGAGGATGAATTGAGCGTTATGATAAATGGGGTTACCTATCTAGAAGGAGACGGAAGATTGATCGATAATAGCGATGACACATGGACCTTACAGATCCCGAATGCAAATGCGCTTCCAGACAATGTGTATGATGTGGTTGCCGCCGCAATGGATCCTGCGGGAAATACAACTGCAGACAACACCACAGACGAAATTACTATTGATTCTGCCTTACCAAACACTCCCATGGTAAACCAACTCACTACTAAAGATCCCACTCCTATAATAACAGGAACTGCAGATAGCGAGGATAACTTAACAGTGGAGGTAAATGGTATTACCTATTTCGAAGGGGATGGAAACTTAACGGACAATGGAGATGATACCTGGACATTACAAGTTCCAGACGCAAATGAATTACCAAATGGTGTTTACGATATAGTAGCTATTGCTACCGATGATGCGAACAACACCGCAACAGACAACACTATAGATGAGCTTACTATCGACACTACATTGGACGGGGAACTTACCATGCCAACAGTGAACAAACTTGTTACGGATGACAAAACACCTACCATAACAGGAACAGCCTCTTCAGAAAATGAGCTTACGGTAAAGGTTGATGGAATGACTTATGCTGAAGGAGCTGGAAGTTTGGTTGACAATGGCGACGATACTTGGTGGCTCACCATACCTAGCAGCAGGGCTCTTGACATTGGAACCTACAATGTGGTCGCTACCATTATGACGAGTAGCGGAACTACCGTAACAGATATCACTACTAACGAACTTACAATCTTATCAATTAGTGATAATGCTCCTCCAACCACACCAACGGTAGTAGAAGTTGTTAGTAACGACCCCACACCAGAAATTATAGGAACAGCCGACTCTAATGATACTCTTACAGTTGAAGTAGATGGAAATATTTATACGGAAGGGGATGGCGATTTATCTGATAATGGGGACGACACATGGACATTGCAAATTCCAACGGAAGACGAACTTCAAGAAGGTGTTTACGACGTAATTGTAACCGTAATCAACGATCAAGGAGAAACCGCTACCGACAATACCACGGATGAATTAACAATAGAGAATATTCCTGTTTCTGATATTACCATCACGAAAACCGTAGATAATATGACTCCTTTGGTTGGTGAGATAATAGAGTTCATCGTAACAGTTTCCAATACAGGGGAAACAGAATTCAAAGATGTTATTATAGACGAGGTTATTGCCTCCGGATTTAGCTTCCAGCAACATACACTTTCTACTGGAACCTACTTTTCTGGAAGCGGCGTTTGGAATATTGATGTGTTGGCAGCCAACGAAACGGCCACTTTAACTATAAAGGTAAAAGTAAATCCTACTGGCAACCGTACCAATATTGCTACTATTAGCGCTACTACACCTATGGATGATAACTTGGATAACAATGAAGCGGAAGTAAATATAGAACTGAGCTGCTTAACGGTGTTTAATGAATTTACACCCAATAACGACGGGCATAACGATTATTTCCGGATTGAATGCATAGAAAAGTACCCTAACAGCGTACTCAAAATTTTTAATAGGTACGGAAATAAAGTTTATGAAACAAAAGGGTATCAAAACGATTGGACAGGAATTGCCAATGTGAACGGAGCTGTGAGCAGGGATAAAAAATTACCTGCCGGCGTCTATTTCTATTCCCTCAAGATAGATGAATTGGGAGAAGACAAATCGGGATGGTTATACATCGCCAAATAATTAAGCACTATGTATGCAGTAGCAATCAATCGTAACCTTAATAACAAAATTTTTATGAAAACTTCAACTCAACATAAAGCAATTATCGTAGCCATTCTAGGTGCCTTTTTTAGCATCTCGGTAACGGCACAGCAACAGCCACAATTTACGCAGTACATGTACAATACACTTACCTTAAACTCAGGTTATGCCGGCGCCAATCGTTTGGAGGTGGGGCTCATTCATCGATCTCAATGGGTTGGGATCGATGGGGCGCCTTCCACACAATCGCTTACTGTAGGGGGAAAAGTAGGCAATCGTATTGGTGTTGGCCTAACTGCAATAAACGATAATATAGGGCCATCAAACCAATTGGATATAAATGGGGTGTTCTCCTATAACATCCAACTTAATTATAATACCTATCTGTCTTTTGGAATGAATGCAGGTATTGATATTTTAAATGTAGATTGGTCTGAAGGTCGGTATGCAGACACCCAAGATCCTATCTTGGCAAACAACATAAACAACGTAAGGCCCATTATTGGAGCAGGGGCATATCTCTATAGCGACCGATGGTATGCAGGTATATCTACCCCGAATTTTATAAAAACTGAAACCTATGATGATGATGAAGAACTGGTAATAGATGAGACTACTCAATTTTACCTCATGGCGGGTTATGTTTTTCCCATTTCCCCAGGGTTTATGCTAAAACCCACCACATTGGTTAAATATACCGAGGGAGCTCCCGTTACTGTAGATGTATCTTTAAACGCCCTTTTGCAGGAAAAGTTTACTGTTGGAATGGCCTATCGCTTTAACGATGCCGTTAGTTTTTTACTAGGTTTCCAAATTACAGATAACTTCTACGCAGGTTATGCTTATGATTATGCTACTACAGAACTCACAAAGTATAACGATGGTTCCCATGAAATCATTTTAAGATATACTCTGCCCAATTTAAACAAAAGAGCAAAATCACCTAGATTCTTCTAACCTAATACCAACTACTTCGATGAAAACAACCACCATTCTAATAGCCTTTGCTTTATTCTCTTCTTCCCTATTCGCACAAAAAAGCACGTGGAAGGCCGAAGAATTATTCACCAATTATCATTTTGAAGAAGCTGCCCAGCAGTACAAAAAAGTCATAGAAAACAATAAAAGGCTCAAACCGGAAGAATTGGAACGCTTGGCCGACAGCTATTTCAATATTAACGACTATAAAAACGCCTTTATATGGTATGAAAAACTGTACGATCTCGAAAAAAAGCACATCAAAGAAAGTACTTTTATTAAATACATACAGTCTGCTAAATCGAATAGAAAATACGATAAAGCAAACGAATTGATAAAAGAATATTATGCCGGAGATTATGCACGCATAGCGGCTATTACAAAACAAAAGAGACACCTAGACGAGGTCAAGGTATCAGATTCGTTGTATAAAATAAGAAATGCTTCAATTAACAGTCCGATGTCGGATTTTGCACCGATGTACTTTAAGGATTACTTAATTTTTTCTTCCGCTAGGGATACTGTAGTTTCTAAGGATAAAATCTACCCCTGGAATAATCAGCCCTATCTGGATTTTTATATTTCAGAAAGAAACAAGAGCAATGGAGAGCTTAAAGAAGCTACAAAATTCAGCTTAAGCGAAAAAAGCAATTTTCATGATGCCACTATCGCTTTTAGTAAAGATTATAAGTTCGTTTACTTTACAAGCAATTACAACAGTAAAAATAGATTGAAAACCAATAAAGACGGAGTTTCCAATCTAGAAATTTTAAAGGGTTATGTTACTGGGGAAACCATTACCAATATCGAGCCATTAGAATTTAATAGAATGAAATATTCCTGTGGACATCCCGCTATTTCTTCGGACGGAAAATATCTATATTTCGCTTCGAATATGCCAGGCGGCTATGGAGAGTCCGATCTCTATGTGGCCGAAATCTATGAAGATGGCTCCACCGGGGAGCCGGTAAATTTAGGGCCGACAATTAATACCGCTGGAAGGGAAATGTTCCCTTTTGTAGCAGATAGCACTTTGTATTTCTCTTCGGATGCGCATTACGGACTGGGAGGAATGGATGTTTTCCAAAGTAAAATTATATCCAAAACCAGTTATGAAACCCCTTTAAATATGGGGCCTACGCTTAACGGAAACATGGACGATTTCAGTTTTATCTACAATCCGAAAGACCGTACGGGTTATTTTGCTTCCAACAGGAGCATGGGTAAAGGCGACGACGATATTTACTACTTTAAAAAGCGTGACCCGCTAATGCATCAATTGTTTTCGGGTTATGTGTACGATTCAAAAACAAAAGAGCCTTTGCCTGAAACCAATATTGAGGTGAGGGACATTCTTTTGGATTCGGTGACGCAAACCTTCAAAACCGATGAAGATGGGTATTATGAGGTAAAGCTTCCTTTTAAAAACGAACGGGAGTTGTACTTTTCAAAAACCAATTACACGTCCAAATCCCTTATTGCGCAGACTACGGAAAATCATTCTGAAGCACTTACAGAAAACGATGTGTATTTAACTTCCTTAGAAAGTTTAACCGTAAAAGAAGGGGATAAGGTAAAAATAGATGTTGATCCTATTTACTTTGAATTGGACAAAGCAGAAATTACCCCACAGGCACAAATTGCGTTAGAAAAAGTATTGTATGTAATGAAGGAATTCCCAACGCTTACCATCATGATAGAATCGCACACCGATTCTAGGGGATCTGATAGTTATAATATGAAACTTTCCAACGCCCGGGCAGAAAATACCAAACGTTACCTGATTGCCAGCGGAATAGACGCTAGAAGAATTGAAGGTGCCAGAGGCTTCGGGGAAACAAGGTTGCTAAACCACTGTTCTAACGGTGTAAAATGTACGGAAGAAGAACACTCATTAAATAGGCGATCTAATTTTATTATTGTTGAAGAGTGATGTTGGTTAAGCTTTTTCAACGTTTTAAGTCCTCATGTTCGCATGGGGGCTTTTTTGTTGATTTGGTTAATTGAGGGGGTTTTAAATAAGTAAAGAAGGGAAAGAGGAAAAATTATTTTTTTGGTCTTCTGGCTTCTGGCTTCTGTCCTCCAGCTTCTAGTCTTCAACAACAGACGCCTTTGGTGAAAGTGTTAATATGTCGTTGATAGTATTCTTTCTTTATTCGATATAGAAAACAGATAATTTGGTAGATTTGAAGAGGAGCGGTAACCGCATGTTGCGGTTATATAGTAATTGTGTATAATTAAAAGTCAAAAATGAAAAATGAGTTAATAATTGGAGACCGTTTTGAAGGAGTTCTTTTAGAGACAATTAAAGGAAAAAGTTCTTCAAGACCAAGAGTAAGACCTCTTGAGTATTTTGACTTAGAAATCAGAGTGGAATTCCCTCGACATCTTCGAGAAGATAATCCATTGGGAACTCGATTCAGATCGGACGTTAAAGTATCACAAAAGACTAAAAATGGAGAACCTTGGGGTAGCCCATATTTAGTTGCAACGGATAGCAGTATTATTAAACTTGATTATACTCCTAAAAAGTTAATTCAGGCAATAAAACTAAATACTGCAAGTGATAGAGCATATGATTACATAGAGAAAGAGTTTAAAGTTGAACCTAAACTCATAAAGTTTTCGGAATTTAGAAAAAAAGCTTACATAAATTCAATTGAATCACCTAAATCAAAAGTAACAAATGCTTCAAGCATTCAGCGTTCGGATATTATAAAGACTTACGCACTTTCAAGAGCTAACGGGACTTGTGAGGCTTGTGATAATGACGCTCCTTTCCTCAAAAGGAATGGCCAACCATATCTTGAAGTTCATCATATTAAGGAATTAGGCAAAGGCGGTAGTGATTCTCCTAAGAATGTTGCTGCAATTTGTCCAAACTGTCATGCCCGAGTAACTCACGGTCAAGATGCTAATAAATTTAACAATGAATTGCGGTCTAAAATTTTGACAAAAGAAGAAGAACTTGAAAAGTAATTGTACCCCGCTAGCGCGAGCGTCACGCTCGTGACACTTACGAGTAAGAATAAAAAAGGAATTGATTTTCCAGTTTTGGCCTCCGGCATCTGGCTTCCAGTACCCAGTAAAAAATACCATTTAGGTTCGGCAACTATAATTTTAGGTTCGCTAACCAACCATTTAGCCTCCACGGCCAAGCGTTTAGGTAAAACAACCATGTTTTTAGCCTCCGCACCTAAAAGTTTAGGCTAAATACCGAAAGTTTTGGGCAGTGTCCTTAAAGTTTTAGGTTATTTCTTAAAAACTTTAGTAATGGAAGTCAAAACTTTAATCATAACGATCAAAATTTTGGTCATAGCACCTAAAAATAGGGTCTCGGAACCTAAACGGCACGTGTTTCTACCTAAAAAACAGCCGACCTAACCCGAGATGTTAATATTTGGTTGATAGATTATTTCTTCTTAAGGCATAGAAAACAGATTATTTGGTAGATTTGGAGAGTAACGGTAACTGCATATTGTTGTTATATAATAGTTGCATTTGTTCAAAAAACCATTATTTTAACTAACACCTTCTGTTAATTATTTTTTACATACCTTTGCATGAGATAAAGTGACAGAAATAAACTTATCCTGAACATGGATATATCATTTGACGATAATAGATTGAAAAAATATGCCAATAATGACAAACAAGCAATAAAAAAGTTAGGTCGAAGAAGAGCTGATTTATATAAACAGCGATTAGATGATTTATATGATGCAAGCACATTAGAAGATGTAAGATATCTACCCGGTAATTACCATGAGTTAAGAGGTAATAGAAAAGGTCAATGGGCGTGTGACTTAGATCATCCATATAGACTCATCTTTGAACCACACGAAGACCCAATACCTACAAATGAATCAGGACAATATATTTGGTTAAAAATAAAAGGTGTTGAAATTATTGAAATAGTCGATTATCATTAAAAATGAAGAATTATGGCAACGAATAGAAATGAATATTTACCAGAAACAGTATCTCATCCAGGATTGACTTTAGCTGAGAAATTAAAAGAATTAGGCATGGGAAATAAAGAGTTTTCAGTAAGAGTCAATAAGCCTGAGAAAACAATAACTGCAATCACTAAAGGAGATAGTTCAATTACAGCCGAAATGGCAGTAAAATTTGAAGACGTTTTAAAGATCCCTGCATCATTCTGGTTATTACGACAAAGAAGGTATGACGAGTATAAAGCCAGGGTTAAAAGAAATGAAGATATTCAAAATGCCATTGAGTGGGCTAAGGGTTTTCCTTATGCCAAAATGGCAAATTTAGGTTGGGTTGAGAAAACAAGAAAAATAGAAGAGAAAGTTCTAGCTCTATTTGACTTCTTTGGAATTTCTGACCATAAAGCATGGACTTCATATTATTTTGAGCAAGAATTAAAGGTCAGTTTTAGAATATCACTTGCTCACACAAATGAAGCAATGGCCGTTTCTGCATGGTTAAGACAAGGAGAAAAGAAAGCTAAGGAAGTTACAACAAATCCCTTCAATCCACAATTGCTTAAAAATTCATTGAATGAAGTAAAAAAAATAATGGCTGACCATCCGGAAAATTTCTTTGAAAGGCTTCAAGAAGTTTGTTTTAAGGCAGGTGTAATCGTACTTTATACACCATGTCTACCTAAAGCTCCAGTTCATGGCTCAACTAGATGGTTAGGTGACACACCACTAATACAATTATCCGCTCGATATAAAACGAATGATAAGTTTTGGTTCACTTTTTTTCATGAGATAGGTCATATCCTTTTACATGGAAAAAAATATATCTCAATAGAAAATGTGAATTATAGTGACCAGGATTTAGATAAAGAGAAAGAAGCTGATGAATTTGCAATTAAGTGGACTTTTAGTGAAGTTGAAGAAAAAGAAGTAATTAATGCAGCCCCGTTGTCATCAGATGATATTTTGAATTTTGCAAAAAAATTTAATACACATCCTGCATTAATTATTGGTAGATTCCATAAAAAAGAATTTGTTCATTACAGTGTTGGTAGAGAATTTATCGAATCGATTGATTTAGAAAAAACAAATGGTAACTAAACCTATAAGGAATAGCCCCCACTCCCGTAAGTAAGCCTCAGACTCGTTACGAGTCTAAATAAAAAACAAGAGAAGAAGCCTCAAAATGCTTAAAACAAACTTTCTTAACTGACCACTTCGGTTTTCTAGCATCCAACTTTAAACCTCCAACTTCCAACACTTAGTAACCCCACATGGAATTAAAAAACCAGTGTTTATGCTAAAGCAAAATCAATACGCTATATATTAATTTATAAAAGTTTAAATTTACGTCAGTCAGAAGGGTGAAAAACTTAGCAAACTTATTATAGATTGAGTAAGCAAGAGCTTTTAATTCATGAGTAATACACAACCAACCAAAAATACGGCAAAAACATTACGGCATACACTTACCAGTAGTTCATTATGGAGTTGGTTACAAAAAATTATTTTATTTATAGTTTTCTCCTTAGTGGTGAATCATTTAGCTACCCGAGACAGTTTTTTTGGTGGTGATTCCTATAGATTCCCGATAGAAGGTTTTCTGTCATCTATTGCGTTGTGTATTTTCATTGGAATCATAGCAGAGCTTAATTTTAAATATTACAAGAAGAAACATTTCTGTAAAAAGGTAGAAAGTGTCACAATCTTAAGGTTTATGGCTTCTAACCTAGGTTACATTACACTATTGTATATTCCTCTAAGTATAGCAATAAATATACTTGCAGGTGGACAGACAGAATTCTACTACTTATTAATTGGTTTGCTAATTACGCTACTCTTAAGCTTTATTCTCATAGCATTGACATACGCACATAATATCTACAATTTATATAAGCTATCTATAAAAGATGCTGAAATTACTATTGAAAGCAGCGGAAAAACTACAAAGCTTACCTATGAAAATATTGCCTGCTTTTACAGCGAAAACAAGATTGTATATACGGTACAAAATGATGGTAGCGTAATTCATACCGATTTTACACTGAATGAACTCGAAGAAAAAATAAACGACCAATTGTTTTTTAGAGTCAATCGGCAAATGATTATTCACAAAGATGCTGTAGGCCAAATTGAAAAAATTGAAAACGGCAAGTTACGTATTTGGTTAAAGTCGGTTATTGAAAACGATGCGATTGCTGAAATCAATATCAGTCGGTATAGGCGCAAAGCATTTATGGATTGGTTTCAGTAAAAAGCACCAAAAATCACCGACCATTCAGTTTTAAATTTACTACCACTCAGTAAAAGCATCAGCATTTAAAGGGGTTTTCAAAGATTTTGTTCATTACTTGGCTTTGAATTTAAAGACGAAAAAAAATGAACAACCTCAGTTTAAAACAAATTATAATTCCATTAATCACTACTGTGATCATCTGCTTTTTATGGTTTGGACCAATCCGTATTCCCTACATAGAAAATATCATCATTGCTATTCTGATTATTATAATGAGTTATATAGAATACCAAGGGAAACCATTTTCAACACTTGGAATTCGGCGAGAAAAATTTACATTTAAAAATATCTTTTTGCTCGCACCATTGGTTGCGCTAGGACTCTTCGCATTTTATGTCTTTGTTTTGGTTCCCGGAATTACAAAACTCACGGGAGCTCCTATAGATTATTCGGCATTTAATCAATTAACTGGGAATTTATCCGCCAGCTTAGTCGCCTTGGTGTTGGTATGGGCGACTGCGGGATTTGGGGAAGAAATAATCTTTCGCGGTTATTTTATGCGACAGTTTGTTAAATTCTTTGGAGAAAGCAAAGTCAGTATTGTGCTTAATATATTTCTTCTTTCATGTTTGTTTGGCTTTATGCACAGTTATCAAGGGATTACTGGGCAACTTGTTACGGGTATTGTAGGAGCGATTTTGGCTCTCATATTCTATTTGCGCAAATACGATTTGTGGTTTGTTATCGCTGTGCATGGTTTTTTTGACACTATTGCAATCATTTGTGTGTACCTCGGCTTGGCACAATAAAACCATAGGAGTTAACAACCCACAAAAACCCTGCTAGAGCGAGCTAGTATTAAAACTGCCATGCCGTATTACAACAAAGGGTATTATGGTTAATTGGGATGATTTGGTTTCCACGTGGTTGTCATACCGACCAACGAGAGGCATCCCATTATTATGCATTTCCTGATGTGATTTCTCCCTGCGGTCGAAAAGACACATTGAAGGGATAATATAAAAACAATGAACATTTAATTTTCCAGGATCCAACACCCCATAATTCCCTACAAAATCCTATTCAACACCAAGTCAACATCAATCAATAGAATACTGAAAACCCCCGAAACGATAATAAGCTTAAGGATGTTATGCAACAATAGATAATGTAATTTCCTGTTGGATTTCCAAAGGAAAAATACAAACACCAACATTAACAGCATACAGCCATAAAAGAAAATGTACATAAAGCCAATCTCGTAGGAGGTTACCAAGAGATAGGCGGGAAGAAAAGTAAGCACACTTAAAAAAGTGATAATAATTTTTGAAGTACGCTCGCCATATACCACCGGAATTGTTTTGTAATTCTGTGCGATATCACCTTTTATATTTTCCAGGTCTTTAACCATTTCCCTAATGAGAATAAAAAGAAATAGGAAAACAGCATGTACAAATATTACAGGTTGAAAGTTACCGTAATAAAGAAATACTGCAAAAAATGGTGTAATCGCTAAGGTAGCGGACACAAAATTACCTATAAATGCAATTTTTTTCAGTTTATGGGAATAAAACCATATCCCAAAAATATAAAGTGAAAAAAATACGACGGCCCGAAAAGAAGCATAACTTGCAAAAATCACCGAAATGAAATTCAGGATAAAATAGGAAGACAATTTAAAACGCTGACTCACCAATCTATCCAACATGGTTTTTGTAGGCCGATTTATCAAATCTTTCTCGACATCGTAAAAACTATTTATAATGTACCCGGAAGCAATAGCAATGGCAGAAGCGGAAACGATAGCGAATAAGTTGGGATCGAAAATTATTTTACTAACAGGCGTATCTGGCGCCAAAATATAAATTGAGGTAAGGTATTGGGCTAAAGTTATTACCAAAACATTGTAGCCTCTTACTACCGAAAACAGGCTAAGGAACTTGAACAAGATAAGTTTTTGCCCTCGGTTGAACATATTTTGAAAATACTTTTAGAAGTTATAGACAACCTCTAGTTTGTAACCTTCCAATGCTTTTTTGGCCTGCTCAATATCTTGGGTGAACCCTAAAATATAACCGCCACCGCCAGAACCGCAAAGTTTTAAGTAGTAATCGTTAGTATCGATTCCTTGTTTCCACAATTTGTGGAATTGTGCGGGAATCATTGGTTTGAAGTTTGTTAAAACAGTATCAGATAAATGTTTTAGATTGGTAAACAAAGATTTTACATCCCCTTTTAAAAAATCGTCCACACAGGCGTCCGTATGTTTTATAAATTGATCTTTCAACATATTGCGAAAACCTTCCTGCTTCATGTTTTCCATAAAAATCTGTACCATTGGAGCCGTTTCCCCGGTAGTACCGCTATCCAATAAAAACACAGCGCCTTTTCCATCAACCGCTTGGGAAGGGATTCCTGTAGGTTCTATATTGTCTTTGGAGTTGATAAGGATAGGCAAACTCAAATAGCTATTTAATGGATCCAAGCCAGAGGACTTTCCGTGGAAAAAAGATTCCATGGCCCCAAAAATGGACTTTAATTTTAAAAGTTTATCCCTTGTTAAGTTTTCCAACACCGTAATTTTATCGGCAGCATATTTATCGTAAATGGCAGCCACCAATGCGCCACTACTGCCCACACCGTATCCTTGCGGAATACTGCTATCGAAATACATTCTGTTTTCAACATCTTCAGTAAGTTTTTCAATATCAAAAGACACTAAACTATCCGGTTCTTGCTGAAGTTCATCAAGATAAAGCGCAAACTTTTTTAAACTTTCATTGGATTTTTTGGCTTCTGAAGATAAATCATCACTTACCTTCAATGCTCCATTATAGAAATTATAAGGGATAGACAACCCTTTGGAATCTTTTATGATGCCATACTCTCCAAAGAGCAATATTTTAGAGTAGAATAAAGGACCTTTCATATAATTGTCGATTATCTCGGGATAATCACGTTTTGTTTAACATTTAAATATAAGAAATTTAACATTCCCAACAAAGTGTTTCTAAATAATGATATCTTTCCTTCAGTTATAAATTTTCAAAGGCTTTTGCACCTTCGCCAACTTGGTCGCAAATATACTTACCATCCTTACAATATGCAACGAGTTCGCTTTTAATAAATTCCAGCACTTTTTCTTTGGTATTTTCAGGATATAATACATGTACATTGGCACCTGCATCCAGTGTAAAACAAACCGGTACACCAGTGGTTTTTCTATACTCCCATATCTTATCGATAATGGCCAGTGTATTTGGTTTCATCAATATAAAATAGGGAATGGAGGTCATCATCATGGCATGTAGCGTAAGCGCTTCACTTTCCACAATTTCTATAAACTTCTCAAGATTGCCTTCACTGAAAACGGTTTTTAATACGGAAAGGTTTTTATGTGCTTGATGAAATCTATTTTCAGCAAAAGGATGGCCGTTCATCAAACCGTGTCCCACGGTACTGCTCACTTTTTTCTCCCCAACGTCTACCAGTAAAATAGTGTCTTGGTAGTTTTTAAAAACGTCGTGTACGTGGCCAGTATATTTTACTCCAAACAGATTGTTACTTTTATTCACCTCTTCGTGGGTTCCCCAAGCTACAAGAGGTCCTTCTATACTTCTCGAAGCACTTCCAGAACCTAAGCGTGCCAAAAATGAAGATTTTTCATTGAAGTATTCATCTTCCATTTCCGGATTTAATTCACGCTCCATACTCATTAAACACAGCGCCAAAGCGCTCATCCCGCTTGCAGAAGAAGCAATACCACTACTGTGTGGAAAAGAATTGTGGGTTTTAATGGTGAATTGATATTCTTTTAAAAAAGGGAGATACTTATAAATCCGCTTAAAAAAAGTTTCAATCTTTGGTGCAAAATCGGGTTTCAACTCCCCATCCAAATACACTTCAAAACTAAAATCTTCTTCTGTATGTTGCTTTTCCTTTTTGGTAAATTTTAAAGTGGTTTCGGTATGGCATTTATCCAACGTAAAACTAATGGAAGGGTTGGCTGGGATTTGATGTTCTTTCTTTCCCCAGTATTTCACCAAGGCAATGTTGCTGGGTGCCTGCCATGAAAAACTGCCCGACTCCAATGTTTTGCTATAGGGCTTTGGAATAAACTTATCTACCGTCATTTTTACTAAAATTTAGACAAATATAAATTAATCTACTAAGTTGTGCTGTACAGGAAGCTTTGTTTTAATTGTAAAATAAATTGCTATTTTTAAGGAATAAAGCAAAGCAGATGATTTCAAAAAAACTAACCCGTATTTTAATTTCGGTGGCTGTATGCTTATTGGTGGGCTTTCTTTCTGGATATGCCACGCAAACTTCGGTGGGGACTTGGTACGCCACCATTAACAAACCTTCTTTTAACCCTCCCAATTGGATTTTTGCTCCTGTTTGGACAGTTTTGTATGTTATGATGGGTATTGCCGCTGGTATTGTTTGGGCAAGGGGGTTTTACCATAAATGGGTGCAAACGGCTTTATATCATTTCGGATTCCAATTGATATTTAATGCCATGTGGAGTATTGTTTTCTTCGGGTTTCAAAAGCCATTCTGGGCGTTGCTGATAATTATAACCCTGCTTATTCTTATATTATTAACCATTAAATGGTTTAAAGTGGTAAATAAAGTTGCTGCCTACCTCCTCATCCCTTATTTATTATGGGTGTGTTTTGCAACCGTGCTCAATTTTAGTATTTGGCAACTTAATTAGATTCTTAAAATTGTTTTGCAATAGCTTTGGCAGCCATAAAAGCGCCGGTCCATGCATTTTGAAAATTAAATCCGCCTGTAATCGCGTCAATATTTAATACTTCCCCTGCGAAATAAAGATTTTTGCAGATTTTGCTCTCGTAAGTCTTAAAGTCAATTTCTTTTAAATCCACCCCTCCGGCAGTCACAAATTCTTCTTTAAAGGTGGTTTTCCCGTTTACATTATAAACTGCTGAAGTTAACTCCCCCACTAAATTTTGAAGTTGTTTTTTATTGACCTCTGCCCAATTTAACTGTTCCTGAATCCCGGCAGCCCCTAGAATTTTGAACCACAAACGCTTTGGAAGTTCAAACGGGCGCGTGTTGAAAACCGTTTTTTTAGCTTCGGAAGATTTTATTTCCTTTAACAAGCCTAAAACTTCATCGGCGTTTAACTGCGGAAGCCAATTTACTTGAATTTTAAATTGATAGTTAAGGGCATGTAATTCCCTTGCTCCCCAAGCTGAAAGTTTTAAAATGGCAGGCCCACTCATTCCCCAATGCGTAATAAGCAAGGGGCCATTGGCTATGGCTTTTTTCCCATCGTCTAGCTTGATGGCTCTCCCTTTTCCATCCAACAGACTCACTTGTGCAGCAGAAGAAACCCCCATAAGCTCACTTATTCGGTCATCTTTTATATTAAATGTAAATAAGGATGGAACCGGCGAAATCACGCTATGCCCCAACGTTTCCATTTGTTGCCATATTTTTGGGTTACTTCCTGTGGCTATAAGTATTGTTTTGGATTGTAAGATACCTTGAGTAGTATCCAACTCCCAAGACGCAGTATCTCCTTGCTTAGGGGTTATATTTTTTACAGCGCAATTGGTGTTCACTTTAATGCCTAATTTATCTACTTCGGAAGTAAAACAATCGATAATGGTTTGGGAAGAATCGGTTTCTGGAAACATGCGTCCGTCCTCTTCAATTTTCAGTTTCACGCCACGCTCTTCAAAAAAAGCTACTGTGTCTCCACTGCAAAAGCTATGAAAGGGCCCTCGAAGCTCTTTTCGCCCCCGTGGATATGCTTTTACAAGTTCGTTTGGGATAAATTCGGCATGAGTAACATTGCAGCGCCCACCACCAGAAATTTTTACTTTATTGAGCACTTCCTTGCCCCTTTCTAAAATGACTATCTGCAAATTTGGATTTTGCTGTGCTATTTGAATAGCCGCAAAAAATCCAGCCGCTCCACCACCCACTATAACTACATCTAAAACCATAGGGCAAAGTTAGTTTTTTTGCCCGTACTATAATTAATCTATTTTTTAATGACTGCAAAGCCTTCTCCGGGTTGTACAAAATCATCTTCGAGTCCTGCAAAACCTTCTCAAAGTCGTGCAAAGACATTTCAGATTCATACAAAGCCTTCTCTGAGTAGTGCAAAAACATCTCGAAGTCGTGCAAAGACAGTTCAGATTCATGCAAAGCCTTCTCTGAGTGGTGCAAAAACATCTCAAAGTCGTGCAAGACATACTTGTATATATACAAAAACATTTTGGAATCGTACTTAGACTTCTATGAGGTATGCAAGCCGCACTGCAAGTTGTTAAATCCTTTCTGGAGGTTGAAATGCAATAATTATAGCATTAAGATTAAATAAGCTGGTAAATCGAGTCTGAAATCCTGCTAAAAAAAGTGGATTAGCTTGCCTAACCGTGGTGAGCAGTCAGGCTCAACTTACAATGTTGATTTGGCAGTACCTACTTATCAACATTGAGTTTTACTAAAAGTAAAACATAAATCCAAAACTTATACGCATGGCATCCCGGCTTTTAGACTCTGCAATAAACTGGTCGTTTACAAAGCCTTCGCCAGAGAGTTTTTTAACCCCATAATCAAGTTCCAAACCAATCGTCATTCGATCGTAAGGATCGTACATTACATTAAAAATTCCGTAGAAATGCCTATGGTCCATATTCCCATTAAGATAAATGCTGGGTTCCTCATCCTCCGGAAAAAAAATATGCCGCGTAGCATTATCTGTATAGAAATAGGTGTAACCAAAAACGAGGTTGGTGTGAATTTTAGGGTGAAAGAAATATTCGTAGGAAGCCCATCCACCGAGGGCAGGGGTAGCACTAAAACTATTGTTCTTGGTAGGAAAGCCATCGTAACCATGACCAGAAATAGTGGTCATGTAAGCGGTAATACCTTTACCACCAACGAATTGAAACTGCAGATTATTTCTGGAATTTATACGGCGATAAATCCCAGAAAAACTAAAACCATAACCAAAAAAGCCATCTTCCTCTTGGTTGAGCTTATATCGAATATATCTATAAACAGAAGACAGACGGAGATGTCCCCAAGGCTTTTCAAATTTCATGGCCGCAGTTAAATCTGGCACATATTGATTGGCTTCCTCCACATAAGGTTCTAAATCTTTATATCTCGTATAGTCGTTTATCGGTGCTTCCAGACTAATCTCATAAATAAAATTGGGGTTACGCAAGGTATTTTTATATTTTATATGCAGTGTTCGCAACCAGATTCCAGACGGTGGCCCTTCCCATTCCATGATGTCTGGCCATAAAATTTCGTCTCCGAAGTTGTTCCAATTCTGTCCGATTTGCCAGTGTTCTGTTTCCACAAAGGCCCGGCGTAAACGTACGCGGCCATCACCTCCCCAAAAATCGGATTCTACCACTGCGTCTACTTTTTTGCCACTATCTAAAATAAGACTGGTTTCCATGCGGATTTGCGTTTGGTAAAGGTCTACATTTAAGCTTTTGGAGTCGTCTGTACCAAAAACATTAATACTCCCAACGGCAAAAGTTTCGCTGTCCTGCAATCCTCCAAAAACATCAAAATAACCGTTGAGTTTCATGTTTACCCCCAGACTAGCTTTGTAGCGAGGCAACTCACCGACCGAATCTTTCGCCTGCACCGATAACAAACGATCTTGGGCCTCCATCGAAACGAGACCACATATATTCAGAAAAAAACAAAGTAATAGCCTCCTCATGGTAAATCTTTTAGAAACGAGAGGTGTGGAGGAATTTAAAAATACAATATTTTAAGTTTAAAATGGCTATAATATAAAACATATCCCATATATAATTTATATATTTGTTGAAATTTATTTGAAATGAAAAAATTAATAGACATTGAAGAGGATCTTTTGTATAAATTGAAGCTGTTGGCAGTACACGAAAACATGAGTGTAAAAGCACTTATGGAAAAAGCCGTAGCATTTTTTGTGGAGCATAAACAAAATCTGCGTGCAGAAGCGTTATCAGACGAAGAAAAGGAAGACCTTGGGTTGCTTCTTCTTATGAATCAAGCTGAAAACGATAGCTATGTGAGTGAAGAAGAAATTATGAAGGCACTCAAAGAATGACAGTAAAATACAAATCCAGTTTTCTCAAGGATATTAAAAACATCAAAGACAAAAAGCTAAAATCCCGAATAACTGATTGTATTGTTGAAATAAAGCAAAGTGATAGACTTACAGATCTTAAAAGTATTAAAAAATTAAAAGGCCATCAGTATGCGTATAGACTTAGAGTAGGAGATTATAGAATCGGTCTTTTTTTAAAAAATGACGTTGTCGAATTGGCAAGAGTGGTTAAAAGAAACGATATTTATAAGCTTTTTCCTTAAGAAGATTATTATTTCACCCTTTCTGGAAAATCAGTGATAATTCCTTCTACTCCAAAAGATTTTATTTTGGTAATGGCTTCTGGTTCATTAACCGTCCAAGTGTAAACCTTAAAACCGCGACTTTGCATTTCAGCTACGTTTTCCTTGGTAAGGATTTTATAATTGGAATGAATAGCTTCTGCATTTAAAAAATCGGCTTCTGGAATCGCATTTACCAAATCGTTACTGGTAAGCACACCAATGGGCATATCTATATCCAATTCCCGAGTAATTCGTAATTCTTCCCAATTAAAGCTAGAAATAATAAAATCATCTTTTTTCCAGCCTTTTTCGACAATGTATTCTTGTATGATTTCATGAACGGGATTGGCCGTGTTTTTACCCTTTAGCTCAATATTTAGTCGAACTTTTTTATCTATAAGATCTAAAACTTGTTGCAAGGTTGGAATAGAAAAACCGCCATTTAACTTAATTTCATCCAGTTCTTTCTTGGTGTAATTTTCAATGGGACCATTTCCGTTGGTAAGTCTTTCCAAAGTTTCGTCGTGAAAAACAACCACAGTACCATCTGCAATGGTAAAAACATCAATTTCGATGGCATCAACACCTAAATCCATCGCTTTTTGTATGGATGGCAAACTGTTTTCCATTACATGCCCTTTGGCACCGCGATGACCGATGGTTAATGTTTTTTTCATTTGGCTATAGCTTTGGTAGCTAAATAATACAATAGCGATATAGATAAAGCTTCTTTTTCTCATTTACTTTCATTTTTTTGCTCGCCCAAAAAAACGAAACAAAAAAGGGCGCCTTATCAAAGGAATTTTTTCGACAATTAAGTCGAAAAACCGAGGTCAAAACTCCGCGTCGCCTCGTGCCTCTGCTCCTGTTTTCGGAGCTTTTGCCCCCTATTCTATGATAAGGTGTTTTGCTTCATTTTATTGAAGCTCAAAAATAAACGATTGCAATGGAGCAAGTGTGATTTTCACAAATCCTTTACCGTTTCTTAAAGTAAGCTCGCTTTCACTTCCGTAGAGCAGATCCTTCAAAGGATATTTTTCATTCTCTAAACTCCATTTGGTAATTATTTCTGAAGGAATCTGAAGTTCAAACTCATGGGAAACATCGGTGTCAAAATTGGAAACTACGATCAATTTTTCATTTTCCGTAAATCGAACAAACGAGAACACCCTATGGTTGTAGTTTTCAGTATTTTCTTTATTGAAATAGTGTATTTCCTTGCTCTCACCCATAATAGCTTCGCTATGGGTGGCTACGTTTAATAGACGTTTGTAAAAATCACGTAGCTCTTTCTCTTCTTCGGAAAGTTGGCCGCCATCGAACTTACCATCGTTCATCCATCTTTGGTGATGAGGTACGCCAATATAATCGAAAATGGAGGTTCTACTCGGGTCTCCAAAACCAGCATCTTCCGCGCCAGGTTCACCAACTTCTTGACCGAAATAAATCATCATCGGGGAAGTTCCTATGGTTGCCAAAACGGTCATGGCAGGTTTTGCGGTAGCCGCATTTCCCACAAATTCCGGACTCGCAATACGGTGCTCGTCATGGTTTTCAAGGAAATAAAGCATGTGCGACTCGATGTCTTCATATTTATTGCGAACAACAGGAATATGGTCGGTCCAGCCGTAGCCTTTCATTATGTGCTTTATGGAATCGTACATATCTACTTTGTCATACAGATAATCCATTTTTCCTTTGTGTAAGTAGGCTCGGTACAAATCTGGGTTATACACTTCGGCCATTAAAAATGCATCTGGATTTTTCATTTTAATGTGCGAATTCATATAGCTCCAAAACTCCACAGGCACCATTTCTGCCATGTCGTAACGGAAACCATCCACGCCAAAATCGATCCAATATAAGGCAATATCCTTAAACTTCACCCAAGAATCGGGCACTTCTTTTCCTTGCCAGAACTCAAAATGTTTTTTATAGGATTCATTTTCAAAATTTTCAGGAAGCGTATCAAAATCTTTATGTCCATCTGGCGATACTCCGTAATTCACCTTAACGGTTTCGTACCAATCATTTTGGTCGGGTTGTGAAGCTCTTGCTCCATTGCCCGTCCATTTTGCTGGATTTTCATCAAACTTTCCATCAATCAAAGCATGCTCTTCGCCACCCAACGGTTTATAGTCATCGCGCCATTCCGGTAAGGTGAAGGCTTCGTTTGGATTGTAATAAAAGTTGTTGTCTTTTCTGTAAGTAACGGTTACGTCATCGGAAGCTCCAAAACTTTCTACCCCTTCAGGGTTGGTAATTCCTTCATAATTACGGGCCACATGATTGGGAACAATGTCGATAATAACTTTAAGGTTTTTTCCGTGGGTACGCTCCACGAGTGCTTTAAATTCATCTAAACGATTCGCAGGATTGTCCGCCAAATCAGGATTCACATTATAATAATCCTTAACAGCATACGGCGATCCAGCACGGCCTTTAACCACTTCTGGGTCGTCATTGGAAATTCCGTAAGCGGTGTAATCATTTACTAGGGCGTGATGCGGAACTCCTGTATACCAAATATGGGTTATGCCCAAATCTTTTATTTCAGAAAGAGCTTTATCCGTAAAATCGGAAAATTTACCAACACCATTCTCCTCAATAGTGCCCCAAGGCTTGTTGGTTGTATTTGTATTACCAAATAAACGTGTAAACACTTGGTAAATTACTATTTTGGAATTCTGCTCTTTTTTAATTTCTTTCTTCATCTCTTTGGTGTTGGAACAAGCGATAACTAAAGATAATAAGATTGCGGAGAATAGTATTTGTTTTGGGTTTATCATTTTATAAAACTTCAATTATATAACTCGTTTTGCCAGCGACTTTAAGTGTTTCGTTAAGCGATAGTTCTTTTTCTGAAATAATATCAACTCCTTTTTTGGCATTCTTAATATTTTCTTGAAAACGGCTTAAATCCAATGAACGCTCATCTTCGCTATTGTTGATAACCACCATTACCGATTCCTTTTCATTATGCCTGAAATAAACATACACTTCTTCCTGCGGAATATATTGCGTGGTTTTCCCTGAATGGATTACGGTTTTGTTTTTTCTCCAATTGAATAGTTTGGAGGTAAAATCGAAGTACTCATTCTGACTTTCCGTTCTTTCTGATGCGTTGAAAGCGTTTATTTCATCACCTTCCCAGCCACCCGGGAAGTCTCGCCTAATGTCGCCATCTCCTTTTCCTTTGTCGCCTGCCATTCCAATTTCTGAGCCGTAATACACCTGAGGAATTCCCCGTACAGTTGCCATCAATGTCATTACCAGCTTGTAGTCCTCTATGTTTTTGTAAATCTCATTTATTCGCCCGGTGTCGTGATTTTCGGCAAAAACCAGAATATTATCAATGTTTGGGTACAGAAAATCATTCACGAAGTTTTCATATAATTGAATAGTCCCCTTATCCCAAGAAGGATTTTTTTCATTGAAAACCGCTGTTACCGCATCGTGCAAGGTAAAGTCCATAACACTTGGTAAATGCGAATTATAATTTTGGATAGCACCAATTTTACTGTCCTTCTGCCAATAAGCGATTTGTGCTTGGTCGTGCATCCAAATTTCACCTACAATATTAAAATTAGGATATTCGTCCATTATCGTTTTTGTCCACTCGGCAATTCCTTCTTTATCATTGTAAGAATAAGTATCAACTCTGAAACCATCCAAATCGGCATATTCAATCCACCAAATGGCATTTTGTATAAGGTAATTCAGCACTAACGGATTGGATTGATTTAAATCGGGCATCGATTTTACAAACCACCCATCCATACACATTTTATAATCTATTGTAGAAGCATTCGGATCCATTTGAGTGCTCATTCGGTAGTTGGTCTGGGCATATCCCGGAAATTGATGAATCCATTCGTATGTTGGTAAATCCTTTACCATCCAATGTTCGGCGCCCCAATGATTTACCACATAATCCATAATCAATTTCATGTCTCGCTTGTGCATTTCCGAAGCCAGTCTTTTATAATCTTCGTTGGTTCCGTAGCGTGCATCTACTTTATAAACATCGCTTTGTCCGTATGTGTGATAAGAATATTCCGCATCGTTATCTTCGCCCATGGGCGTACTCCAAATAGCGGTAGCACCTAAACTTTCAATATAGTCTAAGTGGTCGATAATCCCTTGGATATCGCCCCCATGTCGTCCACCTTGTTTGGTTCGGTCTGCTTTCTCGGTAAGTCCATCAACACTGTCATTGGATGGGTTTCCGTTTGCAAAGCGATCCGGCATCAATAAATAAATCATATCGGAAGAATCGAAGCCTTTTCTATTGGCTGAATTTTCTTTTCTCGATTTCAATTCATAATCGAAAGTTTCCTTGATTCTTCCATTTTCGGAAAAAGAAAGTGTATAGTTTCCTGCGGAATGTCCTTCTAGTTCAATGGTAACAAATAAGTAATTCGGATTCTCCGTTTTCTTTACCTCCTTTATATTCAATTCTTCAATGGATGGCTGTAATGAAGAAATATTATCTCCATACACCATCAATTGAATTTCGCTTTTTTTCATCCCGCTCCACCAAAAAGGAGGCTCTATTTTTTTTATTTGTGCGGTAGCTGAAAGCTGAATCAGAAAGGCAACTAAAAAAGGTAAAGCGTATTTCATTTTCATTGTTTTTGGTTTTATTTATGTTGTTGATGTCTTGGCGAATCCCACTCCAAAGTGGGATGTGGCCATCTCCCCGAAAAACTCACTAGTTTGATTAGGGAGATCGCCGCGCTTCCTTCGGTCGCTCGCGAAGACGTCTTCACGAGGGAGGAACGACCGTGGTGATCTCCTGAAAATTACTACTTCATTTTAGGAGATTGTCACACTCCTTCGTCGTTCGCAAAGACGTTAGTATTCAGCATAACTACTTCTCTATAATACTAATGGCATAGCCACCACCGGGCGCAGAAGTTAATTTTAACTTCGATTTACTGGTCACCGTTTTTTTAGTGATGATATAGGCTTGCGGATTGGTTTTATAATGAGCATCTTTTGCATCTGCATAAATTGTTGCTTCATATTTTTTCCCTGCATCCAAAAAGTCTAAGGAAATTTTAGAGGTCCGCTTTTCCAAACCATTGGCATTTCCTACAAACCAGTTTCCAGTGTTTTTTGCTTTTCTGGCAACTGTTACATAATCTCCTGGCTCAGCCTCTAAATACTTACTGTCTTCCCAATCTACTGCCACGTCTTTAATAAACTGAAAAGCATCCAAAAATTGATTGTAATGTTCTGGTAAATCTGCTGCCATTTGCAACGGACTGTACATAGTGACATACAACGCTAATTGATTGGCAATGGTGGCATTTACATGTGAATTGTTATCAGGATTTAATTTTGAAACATCCATTTCAAAAATTCCTGGGGTATAGTCCATCGGTCCGCCAATTAATCTTGTAAACGGCAATACGGTTACGTGGTTGGCTTTGTTTCCTCCAAACGCTTGATATTCTGTTCCACGCGCAGATTCATTTCCAATTAAGTTGGGGTAAGTTCTTCTAATTCCTGTTGGACGCACGGCCTCATGGGCATTTACCATAATTTTATGTTCTGCTGCTTTTTCCAAAGCATATTGATAATGGTTAACCATCCATTGACCATAATGAAATTCGCCACGTGGGATAATATCGCCTACATAACCACTTTTTACAGATGTGTATCCATGGTCGTTCATAAACTGATATGCGTCTTCTAAATGGCGCTCATAATTACGCACCGAACCAGAAGTTTCATGGTGCATCATCATTTTAATTCCTTTTGATTTGGCGTAGTTATGGATTTCTTCCACATCAAAATCAGGATAGGGAGTTACAAAATCGAAAACATAGTCTTTCGATTTTCCAAACCAATCTTCCCAGCCTACATTCCATCCTTCAACCAAAACAGCGTCAAAACCGTGCTTAGCAGCAAAGTCAATATATTCTTTTACATGTTTAGTATTTGCAGCATGAGTGCCATTGGGCGTGGCATTTTCAAAATCGGTTTCCCCAAGTTTTACAGAAGGGAAATCGTTGGTATAGAACCAAGTGCTTTTTCCTGTAATCATTTCCCACCAAACACCAATATATTTAACGGGTTTTATCCACGAAGTATCTTCAATTTTATTCGGTTCGTTAAGGTTCAATGTCATTTTTGAAGCCAATATATCCCGCGCATCATCGCTTGCAATAATGGTTCTCCATGGAGTGTTAAAAGGCGCTTGCAAATAACCTTTGTCGCCTCTTGCATCTGGTGTTAACCAAGATTCAAAAATTAAATTTTTATCATCTAGATTGAGGTGCATTGCAGGATAGTCAATGAGTGCTGCTTCGTGTAAATTGATGTAAATTCCGTCCGTAGATTTCATCATCAAGGCAGTTTGTACGCCTGTACCTCCCATGGGATGTTGAGAAGCGTTTGGCGTAATAGCTTTGTCCATTTTTCCGCGAATCTCAGACAATTTAGATTCTACATAATCGTATTCCTGTGTATTATAATCCCCTGGAATCCAAAACGCGGTATGATCGCCTGTCATGGCGAATTGAGTACGCTCTTCTTTTACCACGAAATAAATAAGGTTTTCCTGCTGAGGGAACTCATATCGAAATCCGAGTCCGTCGTCAAACAAACGAAAACGAACAATCATTTTTCTGTCCGTTTCATTTTGTTTTAAATGAACTGCCAATTCATTGTAATGATTTCGAATTTCAGCAACCTCACCCCATACTGGTTTCCAAGTTTCATCAAAAGAGGTAGCTTCAGTGTCCTCAACAGTGAAATCCTTCAGTAGAGATTTCTCGTCATCTTTCAACTCAAAACCAAGTTTGCTTTCCTTGATGAGTGTTTTTTTCTTGTATTCTAATTTATAGGTAGGCGTTCCATCCTTCAGCAAAGAAAATTCCATGGAAAAGTCTCCGTTGGGCGATTTTAACTGCTGTGCATACGATAGCGATGAAACTACCATAAAGATGGTAAATAGTATTTTTTTCATTTCTGTAATCTATATATTTTTTAAATTTTCATGCTTTTCGGATTTTACAACCTTTTGAAAAAAGCCTTCGATCTACCCAAAATGTAACGGCAGACAGGCAAGCTTAGGCTGACAGGTATTGCGTGAAATTATGCAACAACAGAAGCTGGTTTTACCACAACTTCTTTTCCGTTAAGCTTCACCTTTAAATCGCGGTCTCCATCAATTGAAAAAGTTGTATTTTCTTGGGTTACATTCACTTTTACAATGCTTCCCCTAAAATTCACTTTAAAAGAAAAGCCCTTCCATTGCTTAGGGATTCTAGGTTCAAAAGTTAATGTTCCATCTTTAACGCGCATGCCACCAAAGCCTTCTACAATGCTCATCCAAGTACCGGCCATGGAGGTAATGTGCAGTCCTTCGTGAACTTCTTTGTTATAATCGTCTAAATCGAGTCGGGAGGTGCGCAAATAGAAAGTATACGCTTGCTCCATTCGGTTAAGAACAGCCGCCTGAATGGAGTGAACGCACGGCGAAAGCGAAGATTCATGCACCGTAAATGGCTCATAAAAATCGAAATGACGCTCTAATTCTTCTTTGCTGAAATGATCTTCAAAGAAATAGAATCCTTGTAGCGTATCGGCCTGTTTTATGTACGGCGAACGCAAAATTCTATCCCAAGACCATTTTTGGTTAATCGGACGCTGCTCTTTTGGTAAATTCTCAACCGTAATTAATTCCTTATCCAAGAATCCATCTTGCTGAAGGAAAACATTGTGCTCTTCAGAATAAGGGAAATACATATTTTCGGCAACCTCCATCCATTTTTCAATTTCTTCGGAAGACAGGTTTGCTTTTTTCATAATGCGACTGAAATCAGAAGCATACTCAGTTTTTACTTTTTCAATGTTTTCCACCGCATATTTGATGCACCATTGTGCAATGTAGTTGGTGTACCAGTTGTTGTTTACGTTATTTTCGTATTCATTTGGGCCGGTAACGCCAAGGATTACATATTTGTTCTTAGCCGTCGAAAAATTAGCCCTTTGGTGCCAAAAACGTGCAATGGCTATCATAACTTCAAGTCCCATTTCTGGAATGTAGCTGTAGTCGCCCGAATAGCGTACGTAGTTATAGATTGCATAAATCATGGCGCCGTTACGGTGAATTTCTTCAAAAGTGATTTCCCATTCATTATGACTTTCCTCGCCGTTCATGGTTACCATTGGGTACAGTGCCGCTCCATTTTTAAAACCGAGTTTTTCCGCATTTTCAATAGCTTTACCAAGATGGTTGTAGCGATATTTCAAGAGGTTTCTCGCCACTTGGTCGTCTTTTGTAGCCATGTAAAATGGAATACAGTACGCCTCGGTATCCCAATAGGTGCTGCCGCCATATTTTTCTCCTGTAAATCCTTTCGGACCGATATTCAATCGGGCATCTTTCCCTAAATAAGTTTGATTAAGATGAAAAATATTAAAACGGATTCCCTGTTGTGCCTTTACATCGCCTTCTATGGTGATGTCTGCCATTTCCCAAATAGCAGCCCAAGCCTCTTTTTGGGTAGTTAACAGCGCTTCAAACCCTAAATCAGCTGCTTTTGTTAAAACTTCTTTTGAAGCCTCAATCAAGTTTTCTTGCTCGTGATTTAAAGAGGTAACATAACCTGCCATTTTTTCAATAGCAGCTGTTTGTCCTTTTTCTACAGTCACTGTATAAGTAAGTGTAGCTTTTAATTCTTCAACTTTTTCTTCTGAAGAAACTTCAACCTTCTTGTCATTTACATACAAAGTATTGACCATTCCGGTACAGACATGGTATTCTGTTTTATTGGTTTTAGAAACTACATAACCAAAATTATTTTCAGTATCAGTTTTATAAACATCCCAGAAAGCATCGTCCCAATTGGTATCTTCGTTGGTAATTCCGCCATCTACATAAGGTAAAAATGTAATTTCAGCGTTTTGATTGATTGGTTTTACTTCATACCTAATGGCACCCACTTCATCCATTTTCAAGCTCAAAAATCGGGTAGCTGTAACTTCTACTTCAACATTATTAGGCAACACAGCTTTAAAAGAACGTTTGTGCCAACCTTCTTTCATGTTCAATTCCCTACGGAAACCTTCAACCGACTTGCAAGTGTGCAAATCTAACATTTCACCGTTTACCTTAATATTAATCCCTATCCAATTGGGTGCGTTAAGCACTTTGGCAAAATATTCTGGGTAACCGTTTTTCCACCAACCCACTTTGGTTTTATCGGGATAATAGACCCCAGCGATATAACTTCCTTGAAATGTAGGTCCGGAATAGTGTTCTTCAAAATTAGCGCGTTGCCCCATAGCACCGTTACCGATACTAAATAAACTTTCGGATGACTTTACTTTCTCTGCCTGAAATCCTTCTTCTATTAAAGACCATTCGTTTGGTACAATATAATCTTGATTCATTTTATTTGGGTTGAAGTTGTTTTAAAAAATTGAATGTTATTTCAGTGAAGCTCGAAAAATTATAATCAGCTTCCTTTAAATTTTGCTCGTTTCCTAATCCAATAGAAATCATCTGGGCACTGTTGGCTGCAGCAATACCGGCTTCGGCATCTTCAAAAACGATGCAATTTTCTGGAGCCACATTTAATTGCTTAGCAGCAATTAAGAAAACCTCTGGATCTGGTTTTGCTTTCGATACGCTGTTACCATCCACAATAGCATCAAACATATCCATTATGCCCACTTTCTCTAAAATAGTAGGTGCATTTTTACTGGCCGATCCCAATGCAATTGGGTAATTGGCCGCTTTTATTTCAGCCAAAATCTCTTTTACGCCAGGCAAAATATCTGCTTCTGTCATTTTCTCAACGTAAGTGAGATAATCTGCGTTCTTGTTGGCCGCCAATTCATCAAACTTTTCTTTAGAAACATTGGCATTGGCCCAATTCAATATTTTTTTTAGGGAGTCTACTCTGCTCACCCCTTTTAATTGCTCATTCTGTTCATGTGTTAATTCGAAATTGAATTCTGCCGCCGCCTTTTTCCATGCTAAATAATGGAATCGTGCGGTATCTACTATAACGCCATCTAAATCGAATATAAATCCTTTTTCCGTATTCATTTTAATTTTTTATAGTGAAATACCTATAGAAAAACTTAATCTATGGTATATGCAATTGCTTGTTTATTTACGATTAATAAGTTTGCCAATCCAGCTAGAACTAAACAGATTCCCGCCACTATCATGGAATTGATGGTTTCTTCCCCAATAAGTTTATAGGCAAAGTTTATACCTCCAACCGCAGCTATAATTTGAGGAATTACAATAAACATATTAAAGAGCCCCATATAAACGCCCATTTTTTTGGCGTCTATAGAACTCGATAGCATAGCGTATGGCATGGAAAGAATGGACCCCCATGCGATCCCTACCAAAATAAAGCTTATAAAGAGATAAGATGGATCTGGAACAAAATACATGGAAATAAAACCTATGCCACCTATAATTAAGGAAACCATATGGGTGTACTTTCTATTAACCCGTCTACGGGATGCATAAAAAGTAAGTGCCAAAGCAAAAACCATGGACGAAAGTCCGTATACTCCCATTGCCGAGCCTACTTTATCGGAAGCGTCTTGATATTTTTTATTAGCGGTATTAAAAGCTGTTTGCTGTTCTACCACTTGAAGGTCGAACGTGGTTTCCACTGGAGCGGGCGCATTAAAAACGTGCTCTGTAAGCGCCGGGGTAGCCAAACTCCACATGGTAAAAAAGGCAAACCAACTAAAAAACTGAATCACCCCTAGCTTTACCATTGTAGGGGGCATCTTACCAATATTTTCTATAATATCCTTTACAAAATGCCCTTTGGTATCTTCTTTCATTTTTTTGAAAGCTTCCATATCTTCAGGCGGATACTCATCGGTGGTGAAAATGGTATATAAAATACTAGTAATAAAAACAAAAGCCCCGATGGCGAAAGCCACTTTAACAGACATAGGGACCACACCGGCGGCTGCCTCGTTACTAACCCCTAGCTGATTTACCATCCATGGTAAATTACTGGCAACCCAGGTACCGATACCTATAATAAGCGTTTGAACCACAAAACCATAAGACCGCTGGGATTCATGAAGTTTATCGGCCACTAAAGCCCTAAACGGCTCCATACTTACATTTATAGAAGCGTCTAAAACCCATAGTAATCCTGCAGCTACCCACAGCGCTGGAGAGTGCGGTACCATTAATAGAGCTAAAGAACTTAAAATCGCCCCGATTAAAAAATAAGGACGCCGACGCCCCAACTTGGGATGCCAAGTTTTGTCGCTTAAATAACCTATTATGGGTTGAATTATGAGTCCGGTAAGAGGTGCTGCAATCCAAAGTAAGGGAATCGCGTCTTTTTCAGCACCTAGTGTCTGAAATATTCTGGACATAAAACCTCCTTGGAGAGCAAAACCAAATTGAATTCCCAGAAAACCGAAACTCATGTTCCAAATTTCCCAGAAACCTAATATACGCTTTTTCATTATCGTAATGTATTCGTTTGTAATACGATAAGCGCTAAGACTTATCAAAACTTAAATTATATTGAGAAGTAGAAATATAAGTTTTGATGGGGGCTAAAATACTATTTTTTTGTTAACAAACTAATTATCTTAACGTTAAAAGTTGTATTTATCTGATTCCAGAGAAGATCATGCATTACAAAAATCAATTTTTTTTATAATTAGTCTCTATAATCTATTTCAAGTAGAAATAAGATCATACTGAATCCTGCACCAAGATTCTAAATTTTGAATATTGATAAATTGAGACTTTAGTTAAGAGTATTAAATTTACGTATTTTAGTAGTGCTCACATTTTGTGAAAATAAGAACTTTAAGTTGCAAACTGACAAGAGGTCTTTTCATCGTCTTCTAATATTTGAACGGCTCCCTTTTTGAATGTCGAACTATTAATATTCTAATTTGAGATTTCGTGATTTGATAGGCAATTCGGTAATGATAAACCTCAAATGCCCTAACTGATCCATCGTTATCTTTACGATATTTATCAATCGGATAGATTTCTGGATTTAATTTCAAGGCTTCCGCTTTGTCAAAAATCTCGTCACGTACTTTTTCAGCAGCAGGCAACGAATCTTTTTTAATAAAAGTATATGCCTCATTCAATTGTTTCAAGGCTAATTTCCGCCAAACAACTTCTACCATTTACTTGCTATTCTTCGTACTTCTTCCTGAGTATAAAACTCTCCTTTCTCAATATCAACAATAGCCTTGTCTATTTCTTTATTATATTGCTCCAAACTAATTCTTTCGGTTTCCCCCATCTCTTCATTTACTATGGATTCCAACTTATCGAACAGGGACTCATTTATAAAGTCTAGCTTTTGTATGAACTTATATTTTCTGATTTCTAAATCCATTATTAACAATTAGATAATTTAAAGATACAATTTTTGTTTGGTTATTAACGATCTTGGCCGGGAAGCTTTTCCGCGAATTATGTTTTAAACCGGCTTCGTAGATTCCCGCTCTAAAATAGAGGTTTTAATCACCTCCGTCCTATAACTGGATTCGTCATCGCCATTTTCCAAACGATCGATAAGCATTTTTGCCGCTTTTTCCCCCATTTCAAAACCGTGCTGAATAACCGTGGTTAAAGTTGGATAGGCATACTTAGACAAAATCCCGTCGCTAAACCCAATAAAGCTCATTTCCTGTGGAATTTTAAATCCGCAATTGTGCGCTTCCCTCATGGCCACTACAGCATACAATTCGTTTACGCCAAACACAGCATCGAATTGTTGGGTATCGAAAAGATCTTTAATTTTCCCTTCCAACTCTTCGTCTTTATCCACTTTTATAATGAGGTTTTCGTCTAATTCAATACCAGCATCGTAAAGGGCATTAACATAGCCCTGCGTTCTAAGTTTGCCAATAGAAATATAGTCTTCCGTAGTAATTAATGCTATTCGTTGACAACCTGAATAAATTAAATGCTGAATTGCATTGTAAGAGGCACGTGCGTCATCGATAATTACTTTATCGCAGTAAATTTCATCAGAAGTACGGTCGAACATCACTAAAGGCATTCCTTGGTTGATTACTTCCCGCAAATGATGAAAATCTCTTTTTAGCAACGTTTCTTTGGAGAGCGACAGTAAAAATCCGTCGATACTCCCATTGGCCATGGTCTCCATATTAATAACCTCTTTATCAAAAGATTCATTGGACAAGCAAACAATAACATTGTAACCAAGTTCGTTGGCCTTATGCTCAATCCCGCTAATAATCAAGGTGAAGAAATGGTGCACAATTTCTGGGATGATAACCGCTACATTCTTTGTTTTCCTATTTTTAAGACTTAGTGCTATGTTATTGGGCTTGTAATTATAAAGCCTTGCAAAAGCCTGCACTTTTTCAATAGTATCTTTGCTTATTTCAGAGCTATTGCTCATCGCCTTGGATACAGTTGAAATGGACACATCCAGTTCTCTGGCAATTTCTTTTATGGTAATTTTTTTCTTCATATCTGTAGTGGTAAAAACGCTTCTTAGAAGGGATTACAAAAATAGCGATTTCGACCTACATTTTCTAGAAGAGACCGGCATTTCTGTTTCTTACGAATTTAAGGAATTCATAATAATCTACCTTTTAATTTGCGAATGCTAAAATTAGAGCCTTCAAATCCGTTATTCTGTTAAAAAATAAAAAGTTCTCAACACTAAAACGTTTTCGCAACCTTCTCAGGGAACTCCAACGTTTTCTTTACTCAAAATTTACATAGTTTTAACACCGAGAAGTAAAATATAAGTTAAAAATCAGTCTAAACAATTCTAGAATTATTTATGAAATGAGCAGTTCTAATTTTTTGCAAAATCAATCAAAACATTAAATCACGAATTACATCTAACACTAAAAAATAAATAAAAATTTACATAGATGAAAGTATTCAATACAATACCCTTGCTATTATTCCTTTTACCGCTTGGTATTTTTGCCCAGCAGCAGGTAAGCGGGGTAGTTACAGATGCTTCAACAAACACCCCTATACCGGGTGTAAATGTTGTAATAAAAGGAACTACTACAGGAACAACAACCGACTTTGATGGTAATTACACGATCGAAGCGGAAGACGGGACGATTTTACAATTTTCCTATATAGGTTTTACTGCTTCAGAAAAAACAGTAAACGGACCTTCCATTAATGTTACCCTTACTGAGGACACACAACAACTGGACGAGGTAGTAGTAATTGGTTATGGTACGGTTAAAAAGAAAGATGCTACCGGAGCGGTAGATCAGGTGACTTCTAAAGACTTTAACAAAGGCCCGATTGTAAGTGCAGGCCAATTGATTACTGGTAAAGTAGCCGGGGTTAATGTTACCTCTGGCGGTGGAGCACCGGGTGAAGGACAAAATATTACCATTCGCGGGCAAGGATCTCTTTCATTAAATTCTTCCCCATTATATGTAATCGATGGTGTTCCTATTTCAGAAAGTAATATCGGCGGTGCTAGAAACCCATTAAACTTTCTAAACCCCAACGATATTGAAAGTATGACCGTTCTTAAAGATGCTTCGGCAACTTCTATTTACGGTTCCAGGGCTGCCAATGGAGTAATTATGATTACCACTAAAAAAGGAAAAGGGAACGAATTCAAATTTAACTATTCTGGAATCACAACACTCTACACGCCCACAAATTATGTGGATGTAATGAATGCCGATGAATTTAGATCACTTGTCAACGAGACTGGAGATGCCGCAGCTATTGGGAGGTTAGGTTCCAATAACACCGATTGGCAGGACGAAATCTATGGAGATGCCTTTGGTATAGAGCACAACCTTACCACCAATGGTAATATAAAAGGCGTTTTGCCAATAAGAGCATCTTTGGGTTATACAGACCAAGGAGGAATTCTTAAAGGCGATAACTTTAAAAGAACTTCTGGAGCATTAAATTTGCGCCCATCGTTTTTTGACGATCATTTAAAGTTCGAATTGAACGGTAGAGGTGTGTATACAGAGAATGATTTTGGAAACCGGGATGCTATTGGATCTTCAGTGGATTTCGATCCTACAAAACCTATTTTTGATGCAAACTCTCCCTTTGGAGGTTATTATACTTGGCTGAATGACGATAATGTGCAAAACAACCTCGCCCCTACAAACCCAGTGGCACTTATTAATTTAAAAGATGATTCTTCCATAGTTAGACGTTTTTTAGGAAATGCAAAAGTAGACTACAAACTTCATTTCTTTCCAGATATTACGGCTACAGTAAATGTTGGTTTAGACCAAAGTACCAGTGATGGGAAAACAGTAGTTTCAGAACAGATGCCTTCTTCTCAATTAGATTGGAACGGTTCTTTTAGCAATTACAGCAATGAACAAACCAATAAATTGTTCGACGCCTACGCTACATATTCCAAAGAGATCGATAGACACTCGATTAATGCAGTGGCAGGATACTCTTACCAAAGTTTTGAGTACGACACTTTTAGTTTTGACAGTGAAGCAGAGGAAGAAGGAAACGACCCAATAACAATTGATAAATCTAAAAATGTTTTACTTTCTTACTTCGGAAGATTAAACTATGGTTTTGATGACAGATATTTAGTAACTGCCACCTTAAGAGCCGATGCTTCTTCCAAATTAAACCCAGACGATCGTTGGGGTTATTTCCCTTCTTTCGCTTTGGCGTGGAATATTAATAACGAAAGCTTTTTGGAAAATTCCGAAGTTATAGATCAGTTAAAACTTCGTGTTGGATATGGGGAAATAGGAAACGTAAATGGCTTGGGAGACTATCTTTTCCTTACCAATTACACGGGCAGTAGAACAAACGCCAATTACCAAATAGGAGATGGATTCCTCCAAACTTTCCGTCCAGAAGCATATAATGAAGACTTACGTTGGGAAGTTGGTAACAACCTAAACGTAGGTGTTGATTACAGTTTCTTCAACCGAAGAATTTTTGGTTCCGTAAATGGTTATATCAAAAAAACTGAAGATTTAATAAGTTTTGTAACTATTGATCCTTTTACAAATTTCTCTAATGGTATTAACAAAAATATCGGGGACATGGTAAACAAAGGGATTGAGTTTGAATTAAATTTAGTTCCAGTAAGAACCGAAGATTTTACTTGGAGTATTGGCTATAATATCGCTGTAAACGACAATGAAATTACCAGTCTGCCAGATGAAGTAGAAGTTGGTGGTATTAATGGAGGTACTGGAAACAACATTCAATTGCATAAAGAAGGATACACTCCATTTAGCTATTGGGTTTACAAGCAGGTGTACAATGAAAATGGTACTCCAATAGAAGGTGCTTACGTAGATAGAAATGCAGACGGACAAATTAATGATTCCGATAGATATTTGTATAAGAGTCCGTATGCCGATGTACTTATGGGGTTAAACACAAACCTAAATTATAAAAATTGGGATTTAGCTGTGGTAACCCGTGCAAGTCTTGGAAACTATGCTTACAACAACATGGCTTCCAGCAAGAGCTACCTATTGAGAGCAACGGAGAACAATATCTTAACTAATCTACACAGGGATTATTTCAATACTGGTTTTAGAACCATTACAGAGACAAATCTTCAAAGTGATTATTACATACAAGATGCTTCGTTCTTTAAAATAGACAACATTACACTTGGATACACCTTCAGGGAAGCGTTTGGAAGTTCTAACGTGAGATTCTACGGAGCGGTAACCAATGTTGCGATATTTACAGATTACGACGGATTAGATCCTGAAATTGGTGGCGGAATAGACAACAATTTCTATCCAAGACCAAGATCGTTCGCTTTTGGAGTTAACCTTGATTTTTAAAAAATGAGATACATGAAAAATACATATAAATTATTCATCACAATGATCGCGATAGGAGCTACCTTCGTGTCTTGCCATGATGATTTGGATCAGTCACCTATCGATCCAGATAGTTTTACTGAAGAGGATGTTTATGCTAATGCAGATGAAGCTAAAGGAGCGCTATCAAAGCTCTACGCGAGTTTAGCTCTTACGGGGCAACAAGGGCCTGCCGGTCAACCCGATATAACTGGTATCGACGAAGGTACTTCTCAATATTCCAGAATGCTTTTCAGTTTAAATGAATTGACGACTGACAATGCTGTAGTTGGATGGGGAGACCCTGGATTGCCCAACTTACACGCAATGAATTGGGGCGCCAGTAACGATTTTACTTCAGCTATGTATTATCGATTGGCTCAAGAAGCATCCTTTTGTAATTCTTTTATCGATAAATCGCATGCTTTGGCAGACGATCCAGAAGTTCCATTCTATATCGCGGAAGCAAGATTTTTAAGAGCATTTGCTTATTATAATCTTATTGATCTTTATGCTAATGTTCCTTTGGTAACCGAAATTTCAACGGAATTGCCGGAGCAAAACACAAGAGCAGAACTTTTTGCCTTCGTGGAATCGGAATTATTAGCCATTGAAACGGAATTAAAAGAAAGTGGAGCCAATGAATACGGCCGTGTAGACCGGGTTGCAGCGTGGGCATTATTATCTAAGTTATACTTAAATGCAGAGACTTGGATCGGTGAAGCAAAATATTCCGAAGCGGTTACCTATGCCAACAAAGCCATTAATTCTGGCTATTCTTTAAATACCACTGACGCAAACGGAAACGGTTCTGCCTACGATGAACTTTTCTTGGCAGATAATGATACGAACGGCGCTCAAAATGAATTTATTTTTGCTATTAATTTCGATGGAAACCAATCCCGTACTTTCGGAGGAACTACTTTCTTAGTGCACGCTGCGATCGGCGGAGATATGGATCCTTCAGAATTTGGAGTAAATGGAGGTTGGTCTGGTTTAAGAACTACCAAAGCTTTGGTGGATCAATTTAGCGCTTCCATCATAGAAAACGATGCAGATGGTTTCCCAATTGCATGGTCCGATGCTCGGGCGATGTTTTTCACTGAAGGTCAGAATTACGAGATCAATACCATCGCTAATAAATTTACAGATGGTTATGCCGTTACAAAGTTTAAAAATGTAGATTCTCAAGGAAATGCCGGAGTTGATGAAGGAGGGGATTTTGTAGACACAGATCTTCCTTTAATACGCTTGGCAGAGATGCATCTTACCTATGCAGAAGCAGTTTTAAGAGGAGGTTCTGGAGGCGATTTGGCAACAGCAACTTCTTACATCAACGCTTTAAGAGCGCGCGCCAATGCTAGCAGTATAGCTCAAGCCGATTTAACTTTAGACTTTATTTTAAGCGAAAGAGCCCGCGAATTATATTGGGAAGGACAGCGAAGAACAGACCTCGTAAGGTACGGCTTATTCACCACAGGTAGCTATTTATGGCCTTTTAAAGGAGGATCCAGAAATGGTACTTCCGTAGAAAATTATAGAAACCTATTTCCTTTACCTAGCAATATTATATTAATCAATACTAATCTAACCCAGAATCCTGGCTACTAAAAATTATAACAATGAAAAAAATATCAATTTTATTATTCGCCTTTGCAGCGGTTCTAAGCTTCAATGCTTGTTCTGATGATGATGATTTTAGCTTTGTAGCAAAACCGGATCCAGAAGGTATTTCTTTTGAAAACGAACCTCTTGCTTCCTATGCTTTAGAAGCGGAAAATGAAAATAACTTAGCAGAAAGATTTGTTTGGAATGCTGTTGATTTTGATGCTCCAACACCTGTAAAGTATGAGCTACAATCGTCTGTGGAAAATACTTTTGAAGGAATGACTATTTTGGCTTCCGATCTTACGGAAACCAATTACGGAGTAACCGTTAAAAATATGATTTCTTTGGCTGAAGAAGCTGGTTTGGACAGCGATCCAGATACAGAAGCGCCAAATACCGGAAACCTTTTCTTTAGAGTTAGGGCTTATGTTGGAGATAAAGCTTCTAATTTGGTAGAACAATTATCAGATACTCTTTCGTTGTATGTTGTTTTAGTAGAACCAAAAGACGATGCAGAGCCAATAGAACTTAAACCACAATTATTCCTTGTTGGAGATGCTACGGCAGCGGGTTGGAATCCTGAAAACACCAATACACCTCTATTTAGAGATCCTGAAAATGAAAACGTATTTTTCTTTACTGGTCGTTTTGCAGGTGGAGCAGATGTTGAAGGCTTCAAATTATTAGAGACTCTTGGCCAATGGCAACCTCAATGGGGCTTAGATAATGGAAATGTAAGTAACAGCGACCTACTAGGCTCAGATCCTTCTGCTTTTAAAGTTTCTGAAGACACTTATTACAGTTTCTCAATCAACAAAGAAGATCTTACCTACACTTGGGAAAAGTACGATGCTTCTGCAGCTCCAATTTACAGCAGTATTGGTATTTTAGGGGATGCTACCGCAGATGGTTGGGATGCCGATCAAGATCTTACCAAGTCAACTTTCGATCCACATATTTGGTATATCGAAGGGATTACGGTTACAGATGGAGAAGCCAAATTTAGATTAGATAATACCTGGGATACGAGTTGGGGAGCAGATACAGCCCTAAGCGGACAAGGAACTCTTGGAGGTCCAAACATTCCAGTAAGTGCCGGAACTTATAATGTTTGGTTTAATGATATAGATGGAAGGTATTTATTTATTCGTCAGGTAACAGAAGAATAGTCTTTAGCTTACCCCATTAAAATTCAAGGCGAAATATTCATATTCTATGATTGTTTCGCCTTGTTTGCTCAAAACAAAATATAAAACTGAAAATAAAAGTCATGAAAAATAAATTAATATACACCGCGGTTTTAGCAACCTCATTGCTTTGGTCTTGTTCCAGCGATGATGACACCACAGCAGAACCTCAACCAGAACCAACTCCAGAGGCCGAGATCGTTCCACTGGAACTGTCTAATTACGATAATGGCAGCCGGGTTATGATGCAAACCTTTTATTGGGACGTAGAGCCTAAAGGTGAGTGGTGGAATATACTCAGTGAAAAAGTTACAGATTGGGCCGATGCCGGTGTAGACCGACTTTGGTTGCCCGTTGCCACAAAAGGACAGTCGGGACCTTATTCCATGGGTTACGATCCATCCGATTATTTCGATTTTGGAGAATACCAACAACACGGTACCGTAGAAACAAGATTTGGAAGCAGGGCAGAACTGGAAAATTTTATATCCAAAGCACATGCAGAAGACCTGGAAGTTATTGCCGATATTGTTATTAATCACAATTCGGGCGGTGGAGAAGAATACAACCCATATCGAGACAAAAACACATACACTCTTTTTAATGAAGAGAACGGAAATGCTTCAGGAATGTTCAATAGAAATTATGAGAACTTTTACCCTAACAGCACAAGCGATTACGACGAGGGTAGTTTGTTTTACCCTGAACAAAATTTAGACCACAACCAAGAATATGTTCAAAATTGGCTTTGGAAACAAGATAATTCCGTAGCTAAATATTACATGAATACTATGGGGTTCGACGGTTGGAGATTTGACTATGTGCTTGGTTTTGAACCATGGGTAGTGAAAGCTTGGTTGGAAGAAGTTGGTGGTTTTTCGGTAAGTGAATTGTGGGATGGTAGATCCGAGGTTCTAGAAGCGTATGCTCAAGAAACAGGTAGTGGGGTTTTCGATTTTTCCACCTTTTACAAACTCGATGAGGCCATGGATAGACTGGACGACCTAAGCCATTTAGAAAACAAAATGTTATGGCAAACAATGCCGGAGAAAGCAGTTACTTTTACGGCCAATCACGATACCGAAAAAGACAGTAACGAAGACAACTTTATATCATCTGAAAATAAACTAAAGGCCTACGCCTTTATATTAACTCATCCGGGATATCCTACAATTTTCTATTCGGACTATGAAAATGAAGCCTTCAAGGAACAAATTCAGTTATTAATAAAAATTCACAACAGTTTAGCCACTGGAGAAGTAGAAATTTTATATTCGGATAATGATGAGTACATCATGAAAAGAAACGGTACAGGTGAAAATCCAGGATTGATACTTTACCTCAATACTTCGCAAAACACTAAGCGAAGATCTATCAAATCCAATTGGACACAAACGTATTTAAAAGATTATACAGAAAGCACCAATTTCACTCCTTTAAGTAATGAAAACGGCGAAGTTAGCATAGAAGCTCCGGGGGATGGTTGCGCTATTTGGTCTATAATGACAACAGCAAAATAATTATATAATACACTTAGTATTTTAAAAGGTGTGTCGATGAATTTCAGCACACCTTTTCTAATTATTAGCAGTTTATAGTAAAAATTACTTTTATTATTATAACAAAATACACCTATAATAATTCGCAAAACCCTATTTTAAGTCTCGATATTTTTATATATTCACACTTTATTATAACAATTTAACATTGCTTTATGGGTTTTTGGCTTGTTGTCAAGCTAACAAACGGGAAGTCAAGCCTATAATACCAAGTAGTGTTAAATAGCTAACTATTTGAACTTAAAATTTAATTGTATGAAGAACAATTTTCTGAAAGGCTTAGCCCTTGTTGGAGCATTTTTGTGTTTTAGCATGGCGCAAGCCCAGACTGTTAGTGGAACAGTCTCTGACGCAACCGGTCCATTACCTGGGGCCAATGTTCTGGTAAAAGGAACATCGAACGGTACACAAACAGATTTTGACGGAAACTACACCTTAGATGGTGTACAATCGGGAGCAACATTGGTTTTTAGCTATGTTGGTTTTGCCGCTAAAGAAGTACCGGTGAACGGACAATCAACCGTTAATGTAACATTACAGGAAGATGCACAAGCTCTTGATGAGGTTATCGTTGTGGGTTACGGTACAACAACCAAAAAAGACGCAACAGGTGCGGTGGAAAGTGTGAAATCGGAGGATTTCAATAAAGGTTTAGTGACATCTCCAGATCAATTAATTCAAGGGCGAGTTGCTGGTGTGCAAATTACGCAATCGAGTGGTGAGCCTGGAGCTGCAGCAAACATTAGAATTAGAGGTACTTCTTCTATTCGAGCAGGAAACGACCCATTAATTGTAGTTGATGGTGTTCCACTCGGAGGAGGTGGTGGTGCAGGATCCGACGTGGGATTTGGTAGACAAAGTTCCAGAAACCCATTAAGCTTCATTAATCCGAACGACATTGCTAGTATGGACGTCTTAAAGGATGCTTCCGCAACTGCTATCTATGGTTCGAGAGGGGCAAACGGTGTTATTATTATTACTACTAAAAAAGGTAAAATAGGAAAACCTCAAATAAACTTCAATTCCTCAGTACAGTTTAGCAAAATCTCTAATGAATACGATCTTATCACAGCAGATGATTACCCGAGTATTGCGGCGGATGTAGGAAATCAAAATCCAGATTTAGGAGCGCGCCTTGATCCATTCGGTTCAATATTAAGAACCGCGTTTTCTCAACAATATGATTTTTCTTATGGGGCAGCTTCAGAAACTGGGAACTATAGATTTTCCATGGGCTATCAAGATCAAGAAGGAATTATTAAAGGAACAGGTCAAACTAGATATAGTGGAAGTGTAAACATCACACAACGTGCTTTTAATGATGTTGTAACATTTGACTCTAGCGTGATTTACTCTTACATTGGTGATGATGGCGAGGCAGTTTCGGACAATGTTGGAGCCGAAGGAGATCTAATTTCTTCAGCATTAAGATGGAATCCTACGAGACCTTTTTATAACGCTGATGGCACGTTCAACCAGCCAAGTGACAACCAAAGAAATCCTCAAGCATTTCTAGAGTACTACGAAGACAAAACAGAAACTTCTAGGATTCTGGCAAATTTCGCTACTACCATTAACATTACTGAAAACTTAAAATATAAGTTTAATGTTGGTATAGGCAGAAACGAGTCAACTAGAAGAACTGCTGCATCTTCAGCATTTAACACCAATAACACATTTAATCGAGGAATTGCTTCTTATGAAGACAACTATAATTTTAATAAATTATTTGAACATACCCTTAATTATAAAAATGAAATAGCAGAAGGTCTTAATTTAGACGCTCTTATTGGATATTCTTATCAGGCTTTTGAAGCTAAAGGAAACAGAATGGTGGGAAGGGATTTTAGCATAGCAGACCAAGATCTTTACATAAAAGACATTGGTTATGCAGCTACTTTCCAGCCAACTGAAGTATCGGCATATTTTAATCCTTCTTTTGAGCTCCAATCGTTTTTTGGTAGAGCAAATATAAATTACAAACAAAAATATTTACTTACGGCAACCTTAAGAGCTGATGGTTCTAGTAAGTTTGGAGATAATAATAAATATGGTTATTTCCCATCAGTTGGAGCGGCATGGAGATTGAGTCAAGAAGGTTTCTTGCCTGAAGCAATTTCAGAATTCAAACTTAGAGGTAACTGGGGTATTACAGGAAATCAAGAGTTTCCTGCTGGCTCTGCCCAAACACAATTTGGCCCAACAGGAGATGGGACAGCCTTACAGCAAGATAATGTAGCAAATCCCAATTTGCAATGGGAGTCTGTAGAACAATGGGGAGTAGGTTTCGATTACGGTTTTGCCAATAATAGAATTACCGGTTCGGTTG